>JAVJTD010000382.1:0-33097 GCA_040219065.1 Planctomycetota bacterium | reverse complement strand
GTTATCGCAGAGTAGGTTCAGGCCACGGAGCTTCGGACTTGAGGTCCAGGTCCCCTTCGAGGCGCTTGGAGGGAGGACACGGAGACCGGCTGAAGCCGGCGGTCCGAACGACGACGTGACTAGTTTCAGATCAACCACGCCCTCGCCGTCGAACGGCTGAACGTCGGACGCTCAACTCTGAAGTGCTCGGGCCGCTTCGCGGCCCGAGGCGGGCAGGATGCCCGCGCTCCCAGTGGTCTCAGGTCAGCAGCCGCTTCCCGTTTCGGTCGCGCGGGCTCGGGTGTCGCTACCGGTCAGCCGTTGTCTTTCTCTTCCTTGCCGTCCTTTGCGGCCGGCTCGGTTTTCTCGCCCTTCTTCGCGGGAGGGGCGGGAAGCTTGGTCTTCGAGGCATCGGACTTGGCCTTCTCGGCTTCGATCTCCTTCGCCTCGACCCAGGCGTGGTAGGCGGGCAACCACTTTTCGAAGTTGTCGAGGAACGCCTGCTCCTTGTCGTTGGGGAAGATGTCGACCGTGATCTTGCGTCGCTCGATCTCTTCCTTGCGCTCAGGCGTCCAGCCCTGCTCGGGCGGGAACTTCTCGAGAAGTGCGGTATACTCCTCGGCCAGCTCCATCTCGGCATTCGAGGCGGCCTTGTTCGCCTTCTCGCGGGCGAGCTCGGCCTCGGCTTCCTGGGCCGCTTCGCGAGCCGCCTGGCGCTCTTCCCGCACCCGGCGACGCTCGAGCTCTTCGCCCAGCGTCTCCTCCTTGCGCGCGGCGAGTCGGTTCTGCATGTCCTCGATCTCATTCGGGGTCAGGGTACGGATCACCTTGATCTCGCGAATCTGATCGTACTCGATGCGGATGTAGCCCTCGGTCTCGTAGATGTACCACAGCCGGAAGCCGCGGCCGCTCTTGCCGGCGCTCCGACCGAGGACCAGACGTCCCTCCCGCAGCTCGCGCACGACCTGCTGATCCTTAACGATCCCTTCGAAGACCTGGCCATTCCGCAGCAGGACGCTGACGCGGACGTGACGGATGATGTCCTTCGGCGACTCGAGCTCGACCGGCTCGACGGTGGTCGGCATACCGTCGGGCTCCACCGGGGCGAGCAGCGGCTGCCGCTTGCGGCTGGAGAGACGATGCAGGCGCTCGGCGATCGTCAACGGCTCGGCCGCTTCGAGTAGCTCTTGGCTCTTCTTGTTGGCCGGGCTGTGACCAGCCTCGCCCTCCGCCTTCTCGACGCTCCGCAGCGGTGGCGGCTTCGGCAGGCCGGACACGTAACGCTCGACCGCGGGCTTCTCGCCCTTTGTCTCCTTCGGATCGAAGAACGACGGCGGCTTCGGCAGGCCGGACTGATGGAACTCCTTCTTCGGGGGCTCCGCCTCGGCGGCCTCCTCGGTGTCCTTCTTCTTCTCGTCCGACTCGCCGGTCTCGGTCGGCTCTCCGGATTGGGGCTTCTCAGCCTTCGGCTTTTCCTGCGACGCAGGAGCCTCCTCCGGCTTCTCCTCTTGGGAGAGTGCTGCTACGGGCATCACCGCAGCCAGCAACCACGCGGTCAGATACCTCAGAGTGTCGTGGCGCATGCCCATGGTTCCTTGCCTCGCGAGCTCAGGGTTCAACGGTCATCCCGGCCGCACTTCGGTCGGGGTCGCACCTCTCTCGCCAGTTCCTCTTTTCGGAGCCTGACGAGCAGAGCTTGATTCGATGAGAGCTTCATCGGCAGGCGCGACCTTTCTATCGGACCTGATCCCTATACAATCCAGAAGTCACAGAATCTGCAACGCCTCTCCAATCGGAAGTCCAGCCGTGTCGATCCTCGCGCGCCGTCTCCGTCTCTTTCTCCTCCTCTCGATCGGTGTCTTTGGCAACTTCGCCTGCTCCTCGGAGCCCGATGCCGACGAGACGCGCGCCGTGCTGATCGGCATCGACAGTGCGGACTGGAAGGTGATCGACCGTCTGATGGCCGACGGGAAGATGCCGAACTTCCAAAGGCTGCAAGAGATGGGGATTCGGGCGCCGATCGAGACGCTGACGGACGTCCCCCTGTCTCCGGTGATCTGGACCAGCGTCGCGACGGGCAAGAGCCTGACCAAGCACGGCATCAGTTGGTTCATGGTCGACCAGCCCGATGGCACCCGAGCGCCGGTCCAGAGCGGCAATCGTCAGTGCGAAGCCATCTGGAACATCCTCGCCGAGAACGACCGCATCCCTAGCGTCCTCGGCTGGTGGGCGACCTTTCCTGCAGAGCGCGTGGGCTCGGGGCGCATCGTCTCGGACGCCCTCGGCTTCCACGGCTTCGGCGCGACGGGCCGCGGCTTCGGCGATGATCGCAAGACTTACCCTTCGGCGCTCTTCGAGCCGGTCAACGCGCTGATGCCGACGTTGCAGCAGATCGGACCGGACTTCGCCTGTCGCTTCTTCGACATGACGCCCGAGGAGTATCGCAAGCACATGTTCCTGCCGTCCCGGCGGCCGCACCCCGATCCAGGCAACGAGATCCACTTGTTTCAACAGTACGCCGTGACGGCTCAGGGCTACACCGCCATCGCCGAGCAGCTCATCGAGGACGACTTCGACCTGTTCATGGTCTACTTCGAGCAAGTCGACAGCCTCTCACATTTGTTCATGAAGTACGCGCCGCCGCGCCTCGACTGGATCGATCCGGCGGAGTACGAGCGCTATCAAAACGTCGTCGAGCGTTGGTACGCGTATCAGGACGAGCTGCTCGGTCGCCTGCTGGACAAGATCGACCTCGAGACGACGGCGGTCGTCGTCGTCGCCGACCACGGCTTCAAGTCGGGAGACCGACGCATTCGCAGCGAGCAGGCGGTCGACGTTCGCAAGGCCCACCTCGATCACGAGCCCTACGGCGTCTTCCTCGCCGCCGGCCCTCAAATCCGGAAAGGCGAGCGGTTCGAGGGCGCCTCGGTCCTCGACGTGACGCCGACCTTGCTCCACTACCTCGGCCTCGCGGTCGCCAAGGACATGGACGGCCGAGTCCTCACCGAGGTCTTCGAGCCAACCTTCCTCGAGGACAACCCGATCCGGTATCGGTCGACCTATGAAGGACAACGACGCGGCGGCGATGTCGTCCGCTACGACGGGGACCAGGGCGACGCCCTGATGCAGAATCTCTCCCGGCTAGGCTATGCCGGGCGCAACGACCTGAATGGCGGCGGTCCAGCCAATACCGAGACGAAGGAGGGATCGTCGTCCCCGGAGATCCACAACAACCTCGGCCGGACGCACCTGCGGAACGGCGATGTCGACCAGGCGCTGGTGGAGTTCGAGAAGGCGCTGAAGCTCGACGCCAACAACGCCGACGCGCTCCTGAACATCGGCAGCATCAAGCGCTTCCAGGGCCGCACGGCCGAGGCCGAGTACTTCGTGAAGCGCGCCCTGCAAGTGGATCCCAACTCGATCGGCGCCTTGTGCGAGCTGGCGGAGATCCAGCGCGACCTCAACAAGCTCGGGGAGTCCATCCGCCTGTACAAGGAGGCGCTCTCGATCGACGACTCGCAGCCGTTCGTCTACTTGGGACTCGGTGACAGCTTGCAGCGCGCCGGCGAGTCCGAGGAGGCGGAAGCCGCTTTCATTCGGGTGCTCGAGCTCGAGCCCGACTCCTTCGAGGCCCGCTACAACTTGGGCGTGACGTACTCGAACCGAGGCGACCTCGCGAAAGCGGCCGAGCAATACGAGAAGGCCCTGGAGAAGAATCCCGACCACCCCAGCGCCTCGCTCGCCCTCAACAACATCGCCGATCTCCTCCTGCGCCAAGGGGACGTCAATGGTGCGATCAAGCGCTTCGAGGAGGCCGTCGAGAAGTCGCCGCTCCACTTCGAGTCCCGCTATAACCTCGCGATCCAGTACGCTCAACGCAATCGGATCGACGAGGCCGTGACCTTGCTCGAGGAGGCGTCGAAGCTCCAGCCGAATCACGAGATGTGCAATGCGCAGCTCGGCTTCCTCTACGTCCAGAAGGGGCGCTACGACGACGCCTACCGCTGCTTCACCCTCGTCCGCCGCCTCTTCCCGAACAACTGGGGCGCCTCGATCGGGCTCGCCCTTCTCTATGCCGCCAGCGAGACGGATGTGGAGGGCAATCGCACCAAGGCCAAGAGCTTCCTCGAGGACGCCCTCCGCACCGGAGGACGTGCAGCCCATGAAGAGGCCGAGCGCCATGCCATCCTGGTGCCGCTCCTCGAAGAGGTCGAAGGTAAGTAAGCGCCAGCCCGGAGTCCGCGCCGGCACGTGGTCCTTTGCGAGTATTGGGGATTCGGCTGGATGGGTCGTTGCCTGGGCGCAAGCTCGATCGGGGCGAAACCTTCCCTAGCGATCTGACCTCTGGCTCGCTTCGGCTCGAGCACTCCCATTCAACCGGCACAAGCTCGCTCGTGGCGGGTCCTTCCCGAGAGGCGCCGGCGCTGGCTCGCTCGGCCTGCACACTCCTCCTCGATCGCCTTCAGCCATCGGCTCATTCAAGCTCGGTGACCCCTCAAGCGGAGCTCGCTTCAGAACCGACGGTATCGAAGGAACGACCGTTCACCCAGGGGAAGAAGTGAAACGTCTCCAGCCCAGAGGCGCCCAGGTGCCGGCACTGAACCTGCAATCGAGGACCCGCGACCTTGGACAGCGCCCCGACGGCAACCTCGGGCGGCAAGACGCCCCAGGGCGTACCGTCACTCAGTGAGCTCGCCAGCCGATTGGCCCGCCTCTGGAAGCGAGCAGAGGCCGGGGCCGACCGACTCTCTGACCCTGATCGTATTCAGCGGAGAGCTCGACAAGCCGTTGTCGGCGTTCGTCCTGGCGACGAGAACGGCGACGTGCCTACGCCCCGGACGTCTCCTCGCGGGGCAACACGACGATGTTCATTTGAACGGATGAGGACGATGCGACAGTATGACTCTCGAGGGCACAAGTGTCCTTTGCCTGTCATCCGCCTCAATCAGCTCATCTCCCAGCTCGCCCCGGGAGAGACCGTCGAGGTCATCGCTGACGATCCTGCCTTCGAGCTGGACGTCCAGTCCTGGTGCCACAAGACCGGCCACCTGCTCCTCGACTGCAGCGCTGACGACGGCGGCATCGTGGCGATCGTCCAGCGAAAGGGAGCCTGATCCGTGGACTCTCTCCGACTGCCCCGTGAGCATCTGCTTCGACTCCGCGAGATGGTCGCAGGCGTCGAGCCCGAGCTTCGCGCTGCCCTCGAAGAGACGATCGCGGCCCACGAGAAGGCAATGGGCGAAGTCGCTGTGAGGATCGAGACCATCGCGCGCGCCCAGGCCGACGCCGTCGTGAACTCCGCCATGATCGTCTCCGAGCTCGAGGACACAAAGGAGAGGCTGACCGCCGAGGTCGCGCGCCACAACCGCTCGAAGCTCACCATCGAGACACTGCTCGCGACCTCCGCCGCTTGGTCGGGCAGCGACTTCTTCCGCCTGCTCGTCAAGCACCTCGCCTCGGCCCTGGGCGTGAAACACATCCTCGTCGGCGCGTCGATCGGTGACGGTCGGATCCGGACGCTTGCCGTCTGGTCCCGCGACGCCCACGCCGAAAACTTCACATACTCACTCGAGGGAACGCCCTGCGGCGAGGCCTTCGGCCGCGACGTGTGCTTAGTCCCTTCGGGCGTCCGAGAGCTCTTCCCCGAGGCCGCCCAGCTCGCCGAGCTGAAGGCCGAGAGCTACGCGGGCATGCCGCTCTTCGACCCGACCGGGCAACCCTCCGGACTCTTGGTGGCCCTTCATGATCAGCCGTTCGACGAGCCCGACTTCGTTCGGACGCTCCTGTCTCTGTTCGCGTCCCGCGCCGGGAGCGAGCTGACCCGCCGCCTGGCCGACATCGAGCTCGAGTGCGCCATCCTGGCCGCCGAAGCGGCCAGCGAGTCGAAGAGCCGCTTCCTCGCCAACATGAGCCACGAAATTCGAACGCCCCTCAACGGCGTGCTCGGCCTCGCCTCGCTCCTGCTCGACACGACCTTGGGCGTCGAGCAGAAGAACTACGTCGAGACCATCCGCCGCTCGGGTGAGGTGCTCTTGCGCATCATCAACGACATCCTCGACTTCTCCAAGATCGAGGCGGGCAAGCTGGACCTCGAGTCTCTCGAGGTCGACCTGCGTGCGCTCGTCGACGATGTGATCGACCTCGTCGCCGAGAAGGCCCACGCCAAGAGCATCCGCATCAGCGGCTTCGTCGATGCCTCGGTCCCGAGCTTCGTCCTCGGGGATCCCGTCCGGCTCACCCAGATCCTCACCAACCTGGTCGGCAATGCCGTCAAGTTCACCTCCGAGGGTGAGGTCGAGATCAGCATGCGAGCCCTCGAGGAGAACGACGACGACATCGTCATACGAGTCGACGTGCGCGACTCCGGTATCGGGCTCACCAAGCATACCCTCGAGCGCCTCTTCGCCCCGTTCACGCAGGCCGATGACTCGACGACCCGCCAGTTCGGAGGCACGGGCCTCGGCCTGGCGATCTGCAAGCAGCTCGTCGAGCTCATGCACGGTCGCATCGCGGCCGAGAGTGAGATGGGACAGGGCAGCACCTTCTGGTTCGAGGTGAGGTTGGGACGCTCCAACCGAATCGAGCGGCCCGAGACGCCTTGCCCCATCGAGAGGCAGACTGCATTGCTCGTCGACCCGAACGTTGCGGCTCGCCATCATCTGAGCTCGATCATCGAGTCCTGGGGCGCCAAGGTCGTCCCGGTCGACGATTGCACTGCGGCACAGAGCGTCCTCGAGGACCCCGGGGTCGAGGTCTCGCTCATCCTCATTGATGTCGACATTCCCGAGGCCGACCTCGGTGCACTGGTCGCGAGGCTGCAGAAGGATCCTGCGCCTCTCGTCATCCAGCTCACCCCTTATTCCCACGAGAGCGGGGCACCGATCCCCAAAGGCGTCGTCCGGCTCGCCCGCCCGGTGCGCCGGCGTCAGCTCGAGTCGGTTCTGAAAGACCACCTGAGCGCTCCCGGGAAGAGCTCCGACGAGCCCATCCGTCTCGCTTCCCAAGAACCGACCGCGCTGCACGTGCTCCTCGTCGAGGACAACCTCGTCAATCAGAAAGTCGCCGGCACGTTCCTCAAGAAGCTCGGCTGCCGGGTCGAGCTCGCCAGCGATGGATCGGCGGCCGTCGAGCTCTGCAGCGATCAGCGCTTCGATCTCATCTTCATGGACTGCCAAATGCCTGGCATGGACGGCTTCGAAGCCACGCGCCAGATCCGGGCGGCCGAAGGCGACGATGACGATCGCGTGCCCATCATCGCGCTGACGGCCAATGCCATGAAAGGGGACCGCGAGCGTTGCCTCGAGTGTGGCATGGACGACTACCTCACCAAGCCCGTGACGCCAGCGCAGGTGGCGATCATGCTCGAGAAGTGGCGCCCGTCCCAGGCGCCGAGCCGACAGGATGGGCGACGTCCCGAAGGACGTCCACCCGTCTGAGCGACTCACCATGCCGGCCGAGGGCTCATTGGCGCCCCCGCCGCGGCGCCGGAGCATACAGGTGGTGAATCTGACCCCGAGGGCGTCGGAGTGCCCAAGTCGAGCGAGCGGATGACCGAGTCTGTCAGTGGAAGCTATCGCAAGCGAGCTTGGGCCGGGGCGGGCCCTTCCAACACGACAGCCCACTCCGAGCGGCCCCTTGCTCGGCGCCTCCTGGCTCGATCGTCAGCAATGTCGAGGAAGCGGCTTCCAGCTCGGTGTCCGCACCCCGGTTCGGTCGCGCGGGCTCTGTTTTCAGTCGCGCGGGGTCCAGTCTCAGATCAGCGCCCGTCCGAGCTCTCGCCCTCGAGGGCGCTGACGCCCATCAGCTCTCGGATCTCGTCGGTGATCGGCGACATCTTCGTGTCCATCTTTCTCAAACGACGATCCGGGCCGCGCTGTGTGCCGAAGCGCTGTCCTCTGTTCAGGTCCTCGAACAGGAACCGGTCGTAGGCGCGAGCCACCATGCCGGGAGCCTCCTCGCAGCCTAGCCGCATGGCGACGAGCGCCAGCTCCAGGCCGATCTGGGACCCGCCCGTCTGATGCTGGAACATCACGCTGGCTCGGAAGAAATCATACGGAGTCTTCAGGGCTCCTTCTTCCATCAGCTCGACTAGCCGGGCGCGGTGCGTGCGATCGAGCTTCGACATCTCGGGGAGCTTCTCTCGCATGTTCTCCGGAGTGATCTCATGCCGGATCTCCTGGTCGGCCTCGAACATCCGGAGTAGCTCCTCATGATCGCCCTCATGCCGTCGCCACGGCTCCGCGATCACTTCCGTCTCGCGCTCGGCCGCTTCAGAGTCCTGTTTCGCCGCCTGCACTTCAGCCGGCTCCTGCAGAGCGGGAGGGGCCGGGCTCGAGACCGCGAAACCGGAGGCGATCCATGTGCAAATGGACCCGCTGGCGAGGAGACTGAGCCACTGTCGACGTCGGATGAGCTTCATGGGGGACCTCCTGCTCTTTGTTCGAGATACCGAGCGCGTGGCGGAGGTTCTACGTTCGGAGGAAGGGACCGGTTTGGGCCGAGTCGGAGTGCCCAGCGGGGGCCTTTGGCTCTCCTGGGTGGTTTTCTCGCCTTTCGACGGTTCTGGATTGACCCGGCTGAAGCCAGGGAGACAACCTGACTGAAGTCAGGGGATACGAAGATCCCTCTGAAGGTCCATCCACCGCCCTGGGAGTCTTCAATGATGCGTCTCGTTCCCGTGCTCGCCGTCCTCACGTCGTCCGCCCTCGGCCAGGACATCGAAGCGGCCGAGCGACCGAACATCATCGTCATCATGGCGGACGATCTCGGCTACGGCGACGTGTCCTGCTACGGCGCCCAAAGGGTGCAGACCCCGCACATCGATCGGCTCGCCGCGAAGGGGTTGCGCTTCACGAGCGGCTACTGCTCGGCGTCGACGTGTACTCCGACTCGCTACTCGTTCCTGACCGGCCGCTACGCCTTTCGCGACCCCGGCACCGGCATTGCCGCACCGCAGGCCACGGCCTTGATTCAGCCCGGCACCGTGACTGTCGCCTCGCTGCTGAAGTCGGCCGGCTATCGGACCGCGGTCATTGGCAAGTGGCATCTCGGCCTCGGTGAGAGACCGGCGCCCGACTGGAATGGCCGGCTCGCGCCGGGTCCGCTCGAGATCGGGTTCGACCACTGCTTCCTGCTGCCGACGACGAATGACCGCGTGCCCAGCGTTTACGTCGAGAATCACCGCGTCCCGAACCTCGACTCGGACGATCCCATCTGGGTGGGGAGCCAGGCGCCGAGCGCGGAGCATCGGACCGGTCTCAACGCACGCGACACCCTGAAGCTAGACTGGTCCCACGGGCACAACGGAACGATCCACAACGGCATCGGCCGCATTGGTTACTTCACGGGCGGGAAGGCTGCGCGCTGGCGAGACGAAGATCTGGCCGACGCCTGGGTGGAGAGGTCGACGCAGTGGATCGAGGAGAACAAGGACCGGCCGTTCTTCCTCTTCTTCTCCTCGCACGACATCCACGTCCCGCGCATGCCTCACGAACGCTTTCAAGGCAAGACGTCGCTCGGACTGCGCGGGGACGCGATCGTCGAGCTCGACTGGTGCGTCGGCGAGCTCGTCGAGACTCTGGATCGTCTCGAGCTGAGCGAGAAGACGCTCATCGTCTTCTGCTCGGACAACGGACCCGTGCTCGACGATGGCTACAAAGACGGCGCGGTCGAGAAGCTGGGCGATCACCGACCGACCGGTCCGCTGAGCGGCGGCAAGTACTCGATTCTCGAGGGCGGCACGCGCACGCCGTTCATCACGTGCTGGCCGGACCGGATCGAGCCCGGCACCTCCTCGGAGATGGTGTGCACCATCGACCTGCCTGCCAGCCTCGCCGCGATCACGGGCGCCATGCTGCCGGATGGATCCTGCGCCGACAGCTTCGATGTCTCCGGAGCCCTGCTCGGCAAGGAAGGCGCCAGAGGCCGTGATCATTTGATACAGCAGGACAATGGACGCAGCGGCAAGCTGGGGTTCCGGGTAGGCGACTGGAAGCTGCATCGGTTGCCGGTGAAGGGCGAAGATGCGCCTCGCTACGCGCTATTCGACCTCGCGAAGGACATCGCCGAGAAGAACGACGTCGCGGGTGAGCACCCCGACCGCGTCCAGGAGCTGAGCCGGAAGCTCGAAGCGCTGATCGAGGCGGGAGGGAGCCGACAGGGCTTCTGATGTCCGACAGCTTCAAGGCCGCTCGATGAGATTCACCTCGCAGCCGAGCTCGAGGCGGAAACGACCCCGGCCCGATTGGACGATCCGGATGTCCGGGCAACGCTCCTCGAGGCGTCGGCGCAAGAGGATCAAGCGGCTCTCGAGGTTGTCCTTGAGGACGGGGAGCTCGAGCCCTTTGTCGAGGCGGAGCCTGCGATTGGTGAACTCGCAGGTTCCTTCCGCCTGTTCGCGGAGGATCTTCCAGAGGATCTTGGCAGGCAGACCGCGCACGAGGTACTCGCCGCGCGCGAGGATGCACTCGTCGCTGACGAAGAACTCGATGTCGAGGGGCGATTGCTCGGTCTTGGCGGTCTTCGGCTTCGTGCGGCGCCCCGAATGCGGCCGGGGCGGGATCGGCTCGTCTTCTTCGGCCCGCTCTCGCAGTAGCGCGTTCTGAATCGCGATGGCGAGGTAGCCGCCGAGTACTTCGAGGTAGGTGCGGTCTTCCTCGTGGAAGCGATAGGTCGCGTCTCCCTCGATGCAGAGCACACCGATGAGCTCGTCGCGCACGAGGAGCGGGATGCCGAGCTGGCTCTCGGGATGGGCGAGCCCCGGGAGTGGGATGCGTCGATCCTCGGGGCAGAGCCCACTCTCCTTGGCGCGCTGCGCGACGGCGTACGCATACAGCATCTGTCGCAGCATGCCGGAGATTCGGATCGGCTTGTGAGTTTCGGCGACCATGCCGATGATGCCTTCCCCGAAGCCGACCTCCGATCCAATTCCGCCTTGCTGGTAACCGCGGCTCGCGATCAGCTCGAGGCGATCTGGGCGATCGGAGGCGAGCAATATCATGGAGTAGCGAAAGCCGAAGATCCTCTCCAAGGACTCCAAGATCGAGTCGAGCAGGCAATCCAGAGTCGGGGCCTGATGGATGCAGGCCGAGAGCTCTTGGAGTGCCTTCATCGTGAAGGGGACCGCGGCGTCGAGCGGAGCCGGTGGCACCGACACGCCAGCCGATGCGGGCACTCCAGCGTCGTACGCGATCAGCTCGACGGAGAGCACCTCGTACACGTCGGCGCCGAGCAGCTTGAAGATCCCCTTGAGGCCACTGTACGAGGCGATCGCCTCGATCCGGCGGAACATGGACTCGAACAAAGCACCGTCGGTCTCCGTGCGGACGAAGCGCAAGAGGAGTCGGTACGCCTGCATCGTGTCGGGATGAATGAGTCGCAACATCGCCTTGGGGTTCTCGAGGATGTTGCGCTTGGTCTTGTTGAAGAACTGAAATGACAGCGCCACGTGCCGCGTGTCGACGTAGTCGATGCAGCTGATGATGGCGGCGTTCGGGATCCCCTCCTTGGAGCAGGTGCAGATCCAGGCCGGGATGATGCCTTGAAAGCATGAGGTGAGGCTCTCGAGGGGGATCATGGCAAGCGATCTCCGGCTCCCGGTCCCGGGGTCTGCTCGAAGAGATCCGTAACGCGAACTTTCAGCACCGTGCAGGGCCAGGACGACCATCCCGCAGTCAAGGCGCGCGGGATGCCTATCGCGGCGAGGTCGGCCGAGAAGGCCTCGAGCTGGCGCTCGACTTCGGCGCGCTCCGGCGCGCGGGCCTTCCGCGCAGACACGAAGAGCCCCTTGAGCTGACAGGCGCGGTGGGACGTCGGCAGATCCAAGTCGAGCGCGATCTGCGGGTACGACCCCAGATTCTCGAGCATCTCCTTCGCTGCGTCCGGATGCAGGAACACCGACACATGGGCCCGGTCGTCGTGCACGCTCAACGCCCACGCGACGGCCCCGTTCGGCTGCAGCTCCCCGTCGCGCGTCGCAACGACGATCGAGAGGCCCGACTCGAGGAACACCGACAGCTCGTCGGGGATCAACGGCTTCGTCCGCTTCGACTTCACGGCACCGTCTTAGGAAAAGTTTAGCAATCCCTTAGGGATCATTGAGGAGGCCTCCCGCGCCGGCGCTGACTACCCTTTCCATCGTGCGCCGCGAAGGTCGCGGCGACGACTCGAGGTCGACGCTGAACAAGGAGGATAACGATGAGAACGCTATGGTTGAAGAAGCGGCCGGTCCTGATGATCGCCCTGGTCTGCGTTTCGGGACTGCTCGGTGCGGCTGCCATCGGACGACTGTCGGCCGGATCTTCGAAACCGGGAAGCGCTCCGGAGGACGAAATCGCGAGGGGCCGGTACCTCACCCAGATCATGGCCTGCAACGATTGCCATACGCCCTGGATCATGACTCCGCGCGGCCCCGAGCCCGACCCGACGCGCCTGCTCTCCGGGCATCCGCAGGCAGACGTCGTCGAACAGCCCCTCGAGATCTCCGGTGAGGGACCCTGGGGATGGGCGGGCTCCAACACCAACACCGCCTTCTCCGGACCATGGGGCGTGAGCTTCACAGCCAACCTCACACCCGATCGGGAGACTGGACTCGGAGAATGGACGGCGGAGACTTTCATCGCCGCGATCCGCACGGGACGTCACGAAGGACGCGGTCGACCGATCCTCCCGCCGATGCCTTATCCCATGTACCGCCAGGCGACCGACGCGGATTTGCGGGCCGTCTTCGCCTACCTCCAGTCGATTCCCGCGATCCAGAACCGAGTCCCTCAGCCGATCGATGCACCGGAGTCCCAGTGATGAGCACCGACGTCTGCCGGAGAGCCCGAGCGGCTCTCCGGCTCGGCGCCGTGGCGCTCCTGCTCTCGGCGTGTCAGCCGGCCAGCGATTCGGGGGCCGGCCTCGGTGCCGCGGTGTCGCCGCTGCAGCCACCGCAGCGCCTCTCCGAGACCGGTCTCTTCGCGCCCGACGGCTCGATCGATCCGCGCAACCGCCCCTTCTCGCCGCAGTATCCGCTCTGGTCGGACGGCGCGACCAAGTCCCGTTGGGTCCGGCTTCCCGAGGGCGCAATGATCGACGTATCCGATGTCGATGCTTGGCGATTCCCCGCAGGCACGACGTTCTGGAAGGAGTTCGCGTGGAACGGCCGCAAGATCGAGACCCGCATGCTGCGCGCGCTCGAAGGCGGCGATTGGCTCTTTGCGGCCTACGTCTGGAACGACGACCAGCGTGATGCGGTCCTCGCGCCGCCCGAGGGTGTGCCCGGCGTCTTCGAGATCTCACCTGGCAAGCGACACTCGATTCCCGGCCTCGCCGACTGCGACTCGTGCCACAAGGCGTCGCCAGCGGTCGTGCTCGGCTTCAACTCGCTTCAGCTCTCGGACGATCGCGATCCATTGGCGCCCCATGCCGAGCCTTTGCCCGAGGGAGCGGTGACAATGCGCTCCTTGGTCGCCCAAGATCGGTTGCGGCCGCCGCGCCCCGACCTCGTCGCCCGACCTCCGCGCATTCGGGAGACGGATCCGGTCGCGCGCGCTGCTCTCGGTTACCTCGCCGCGAACTGCGGGGGTTGCCACTGTGAGCGAGGCTCCCTGGGGAGGCTCGATCTGTTCCTCCATCACGATGCGGCCAAGGGGGCCGGCGAGCCGGAGCCGGCGGTTGCGACGACGGCGAGGACGGGCAAGTTCGTCATACCCGGATTCCCGGCCGATCACGCGCGTCTCGTCGTGCCGGGAGCTCCCGATCGAAGCACCCTCCTCTATCGCATGAAGTCTCGCCGACCGTCCACGCAGATGCCTCCCCTGGGCACGGTCCTCGCCGACACCGAGGCCATCGAGCTCGTCAAGCGCTGGATCGAAAGCCTCCCACCGAAGGCCGAGCTGGCGGCGGATTCGCGCCACTAGCGGTTGGTCCTCGGTGGAGGTCACCGAGGAGTGGGTGCCGTCGTTGGCGACTCGGAGCGCTCGTCGAGGCTGGCGGGAGTCGGTGACTCGGTCAGTGGTTGCCGGTGCTGGCGCATTATCCATGAAAATCTGGTGGTTGATGGTGGATTTTCATGGTAACCTTCGCCGTGCTCATCCCTCGAACCGACATCCTCGCTGCCATCCGTTCCGCCCTGAGAGACCAGCCGGTCGTCGTTCTTACCGGCCCGAGACAGAGCGGCAAGACGACTCTCGCTCGTGAGTTGCTCGGCGTGGATTCGCCGAAGTATTTCGATCTGGAAGATCCCGTCAGTCTCGCGCGCCTCGATGAGCCGATGACGGCTCTGCAGTCCCTCGAGGGATTGGTCGTCATCGATGAGATCCAGCGTAGGCCGGATCTCTTCCCCATACTGCGCGTCCTCTCGGACCGGCGAGCTCGTCTCGCCCAGTTCCTGATCCTCGGTAGCGCCTCTGGCGATCTGCTTCGCCAGAGCTCCGAGAGCTTGGCCGGGAGAATGCGCCGGATCGACATCGGGGGGTTCTCCATCGCTGAAGTCGGCGTCGCTTCCACTTCGAAGCTCTGGCACCGTGGGTCCTTTCCTCGCTCCTTCTTGGCGCAGTCGGAGCTGGCGAGCTTCGAATGGCGGCGAGAGTTCATTCAGACTCTCCTCGAGAGGGACTTTCCTCAATGGGGCGTCAGAGTAGCCGCGGTCGCATTGCGCCGCTTCTGGACCATGGTGAGCCACTACCATGGACAGATCTGGAAGACCTCCGAACCAGCCAGGGCACTCGGCGTGAGCGAGTCCACGTGCAGACGGTACTTGGACCTCATGACCGATGCCCTGATGGTCCGTCAGCTTCAACCCTGGCATGCGAATCTCAAGAAGCGTCAGGTCAAGTCTCCCAAGGTCTACGTGAGGGACAGTGGCCTTCTCCACCAGCTACTCGGTCTCGACACCGAGAAGGCATTGGTCAGCCACCCGAAGCTGGGGGCTTCCTGGGAGGGCTTCGTCATCGAGCAAGTCTTGCAGACGCAGGACCATGATGAGGCGGCCTACTGGGCCACTCATCAGGGAGCCGAGATCGATCTGGTGCTCCGCCGCGGTGACCGGCTCTTCGGGATCGAGTGCAAGCGCGCGGACGCTCCGCGCCTGACTCGTTCCGTTCGAACGGCGCTGTCCGATTTGGCGCTGGAGTCAGTCGCGATCGTGTATCCGGGCACGCGTCGTTACGCGCTGGATGATCGCGTGGAAGTGGTCCCGCTCGAGGCCGTGGCGTCGGAGATGGGGCTGTTCGCGAGATGAGTCTCCGGGAAACGTTGTGTCGCTCTCTGCCGCCGGTTCATACTCTGAGGCCCTCAGGCTGAAGCCGGAGACCTGACCCGGCTGGTGATGTGGTCTGTGGTGAGGAAGAGCCGTCGGATACGCTCGCCGGATCGGACCCGTGTGATAGAGTTCAAGCATGAGTGAACGGCTGACTGACCTGGGATTGCCAGGAGGCGAGATCGTGGCAGAAGGACTCGCGGATCTGGCGCGCGGCGAAGAGACCTTGGCGTCGCTCATCGTCTCGATCGCGCCCACTCGCCTCGCCTCGATCGGGTTGTCGCTTCCCGGTGAGCCGATCCAGGATCCAGAGCTCCGCCTCTACGCTCTCCTCGAGCAGCGCTACGGCAACGGAGCCTACTCGAAGTACAACGCCTGGCTGAGGCAGCTCGCGAGCTTCATTCGAGCCCGGCAATGCGCTCGCTAGTCGACGCTCCCAAGATCCGAGAGTTCATGCGCGCTCTCGGGAGTTGTCTCCGAGCCCAGACTCGCGTCTATCTGGTGGGCGGCGTCTCCGCGGTGCTCGAGGGTTGGCGCCCCAGCACGGTGGACCTCGATCTCAAGATCGTTCCCGATGAAGAGGTGTTCGGGGAGCTGAGCCGACTCAAGGAGCAGCTCAACGTCAACATCGAGCTGGCTGCGCCGGATCAGTTCATTCCTCCCCTCCCGGGGTGGGAGGCGCGGAGCACGTTCGTCACTCGTGAGGGTCAGGTCGACTTCTATCACTTCGACTTCTACTCACAAGCACTGGCCAAGATCGAGCGAGGATTCGAGCGTGACCTGGGCGACGTTCGAGAGATGGTGCGCCGAAGCTTGATCGAGCCGGTCCGAGCGTTGGAGCTTTTCGAAGCGGTGGAGAGTCAGTTGATTCGCTACCCAGCCATCGATCCTCCGAGCTTCCGCAGAGCCGTAGAAGATGTCTTCGCTGGAGGATGTTGAAGACTTCGGCGGCTTGCTCCTTCACATTGTGCCGGTTCATACTCTGGGTCCCTTTCCGGCTGAAAGCCGGATACCCGACCCGGCCGAAGCCGGGGGATACACTGACGCCGGGGGGAATCGTTGAGCCAGGACGTTCGTTACCCGAGCCTGAGCGGGGCCTCGGTGCTGATCACCGGGGGAGCGACGGGGATCGGAGCCGCGCTCGTGCGGTTGTTTGCCAGGCAAGGCAGCCGGGTCGCCTTCTTGGATATCGATGACGAGGCCGGGCGCGCGGTCTGCGAGAGTCTAGAAGGTGTTGTCGAGACGACTCCACTGTTTCGGCACTGCGACCTCAAGGACATCGCCGCGCTCAGAGAGGCCATCGCCGAGGTCGAAGCCCGCCTGGGCGGCATCCGCGTCCTGATCAACAACGCCGCCAACGACGATCGTCACGCCTTCGATGACATCGAGCCGGAGTACTTCGACGACCGCATCGCGGTGAACCTTCGGCACCAGCTCTTCGCGGCCCAAGCGGTCCGGAAGGGAATGGCGGCACTCGGCGGCGGTGTGATCCTCAACTTGAGCTCGATCACCTGGCGCCTCGGGTACACCGGGCTGCCCGTCTACGCCGCCGCCAAAGCGGCCATCTTGGGATTGACGAAGACCCTCGCGCGCGAGCTCGGTCCGCAGCACATCCGCGTCAACTGCATCGAGCCGGGCTACATCGAGACCGAGCGCCAGAAGCGACTCTGGGTCACGCCCGAGACCGAGGCGATGGTCCAGAAGGCCCAATCCCTCCCCGGCTTCCTGCAGCCCGACGACGTCGCGCGCCTCGCCCTGTTCCTCGCCTCGGACCAGAGCCGCATGATCACCGGGCAGAGCTTCATCATCGACGGAGGTTGGACGTGAGCGCGCGCTGTGTCTGGCCGGCCGAGGCGGTGCTCGGCGAAGGGCCCTTGTGGTCGGCCGAGGAGCGGGCCGTGTACTTCGTCGACATCAAGAGCTCGCGCGTGCTCCGGCATCGGGTCGGGCACGACGGCGGCGAAGTCTTCGAGATGCCTCAGCAGACGTGTGCGCTGGGACTGTGCTCGGATGGCAGGCTGATCGCCGCGATTCGCACCGGCTTCGCGTTCCTCGATCTCGAGACGAAGACCTTCGAGCCGATTGCGACACCCGAGCCGGATCGGCCAGGCAACCGGTTCAACGACGGCAAGGTGGATGCCACCGGGTGCTTCTGGGCCGGCACGATGGACGACTCGCACGAGAAGCCGACCGGCTGCTTGTATCGCCTGGGTCGTGATCTGAATTGGGAGCGCAAGGACGATGGCCACGTCATCACGAACGGTCCCGCCTGGTCGCCCGATGGGAGCGTGATGTACCACAACGACTCGGTGAACCGGCACATCCTCGCCTACGACTGTGACCTCGAGTCAGGTGCGATCTCGAATCGCCGCGTGTTCGCAGAGATCCCCGAGGGCGGCGGCTTCCCCGATGGTCTGACGGTCGATGGCGATGGCCATGTCTGGTGCGCGCTCTTCGGTGGATCGAAGGTCGTGCGGTTCACGCCAGGCGGCGAAGTGGTTCGCGAGATCGCGTTGCCCGTCTCGAACGTGACGAGCTGCACGTTCGGCGGTGAAGACCTGGGCACGCTCTTCATCACGACGGCCAGAGGGCAGCTCACAGGCGAGCAGCGCGCGGCGCAGCCCTTGGCGGGAGGATTGTTCGCGATCGAGCCCGGTGTCCGCGGATTGCCGACACCGAAGTTCGCACCCCTTGGAGGCCATTGATCGTGACCGAGACGAAGAAGCGCACTCTCCGTTCGCAGGCCTGGTTCGGACACAACGATCGCGACGGCTTCATCCACCGGAGCTGGATGCGCAACCAGGGGCTGCCGTCCCACGTCTTCGACGGGCGCCCCGTCATCGGCATCTGCAACACGTTCTCGGAGCTGACACCGTGCAACGCGCACTTCCGGGGGCTAGCCGACCGCGTCAAGCGCGGCATTTGGGAGGCGGGCGGATTGCCGCTCGAGTTCCCGGTGTTCTCCCTCGGCGAGACCAACCTGCGGCCGACGGCGATGCTGTTCCGGAACTTGGCGAGCATGGACGTCGAGGAGTCGATCCGGGGGAACCCGATCGATGGGGTCGTGCTCTTGGCTGGCTGCGACAAGACGACGCCGTCCCTGCTCATGGGTGCGGCGAGCTGTGATCTGCCGACGATCCTCCTGTCGGGCGGTCCAATGCTGAATGGACGGCTGGGCGATCGCACGCTCGGCTCGGGTACGAGCGTGTGGGAGTTCAGCGAAGAGGTGAACGCCGGCCGCATGTCGGTGGAATCGTTCATGGAGGCCGAGGCCTCCATGTCCCGCTCGCCGGGCCATTGCATGACGATGGGCACCGCGTCGACGATGGCGTGTGTGTCCGAGGCTTTGGGAATCACCTTACCGGGCAATGCCGCGATCCCTGCTGTTGACTCACGGCGCAATGTGCTCGCGCACCTGACGGGGCGAAGGATCGTCGAAATGGTCCGCGAAGACTTGCGACCGTCGCAGATCCTAGTGCGCGAGGCGTTCCAAAACGCGGCCCGCGCCGTGGGAGCGATCGGCGGCTCGACGAACTCGGTGATCCACCTCTTGGCCATCGCCGGTCGAATAGGAACGAAGCACGAGCTGAGCGACTGGGACGAGTGGGGCCGAGGCGTCCCGACGCTCGTCGACCTGATGCCCTCGGGTCGATTCTTGATGGAGGACTTCTATTACGCCGGCGGACTACCGGCGGTATTGCGAGAGCTCGGCGAGCACGGGCTATTGCAGAAGGACGCCCTGACGGTGAATGGGAAGTCGATGTGGGACAATTGCCGCGAGGCTCCCATACACAATCGGGAAGTGATTCGCGAGTGGGAGAATCCGCTGCACCGCGAAGGCGGCCTCGTGGTACTGCGCGGCAACCTCGCACCGCGCGGCGCCGTGCTCAAGCCGTCGGCCGCGACGAAGGAGCTCTTGGTACATCGCGGCCGCGCTGTCGTCTTCGAGAACATCGAAGACTACAAGGCGCGCATCGCGGATCCGGATCTGGACGTCGACCAGACGAGCGTGCTGGTCCTCAAGAACTGTGGCCCCAAGGGTTACCCCGGCATGCCCGAGGTCGGCAACATGGGCCTCCCGCCCAAGCTGCTCGAGAAGGGCATCCGCGACATGGTCCGCCTCTCCGACGCGCGAATGAGCGGCACGGCCTACGGCACGGTGGTCCTCCACATCGCCCCGGAAGCCGCGGCCGGTGGTCCCCTCGCCCTCGTCCAGGAAGGCGATTGGATCGAGCTCGACGTCCCGTCCCGGAAGCTCCACCTCGCCGTCCCCGGCGAAGAGCTCACCCGGCGAGCAGCGAAGTGGACAGCTCCTGAGCCCGCGATGAAAGGCGGCTACCAAAGCCTCTACGTCGACCACGTCGAGCAAGCCGACCAAGGAGCCGACCTCGACTTCCTCAAAGGCTGCCGCGGCGCGGCGGTACCGCGGGAGAGTCATTGACGAGAGATGTAGAGCCGGGACTTCCTTGAGCGAGGTTCAGGAATCCTCGGTCACTCGGTATCGAAGCTCCTCGGCACTCATCCCTCGCAGCCCTACAACCCGGACATCGCAAATGCGCTCTTCTGGTCCGGCGACATCGAGGCCTGGGGACGCGGCATCCAGCGCATCCTCACGGCCTGCCGCGAGGCGAGTACTCCCGAGCCGAAAATCGAGATCGACGGGCGAGACGTGTGGGTCGAGTTCCCCCTCTCCGAGGCCTACCGGGCGAGCCTGACTTCAGGGGAAATACCTGGACCTAGGGAGAAAACTGGGGAGAAGACTAGGGAGAAGACGCGAGACAGGATCCTGGCTCTTATCGCCGAGCAACCGACGATCACGACGGCCGAGCTCGCCAAGCACATCGGAATCACGGCGAAAGGCATCGAGTGGCAGCTCGGAAAGCTCAAGGCCGATGGGCGGATTCGCCGGGTCGGTCCCGATCGAGGGGGACATTGGGAGGTGGTGGAGAGCTCGGATGAGTGATGTCGGGCAGCGCGAGATCCGGACCCAGCAGCGCGTGCTCGCATTCCTGCGCTTCAGCCGGCAAGAGTGTATCCCCCGGCTTCAGCCGGGTCGGGTCACCACCTTCAGGCGGTTCAGAGAGGACACCCATGAGCAACGTGAAGATGATCCAAGACCTCTACGCGGCCTTCGGGCGCGGTGACATCGAAGCCGTGCTCGGAGCGCTCGACGCGAAGGTCGAGTGGCGAGAGGCCGAGGGCAATCCCTACCAGCCGACGGGCGAAGCGTTCGTCGGGCCGGAGTCGGTGCTGAAGAACCTGTTCGTCCGGTTGGGTGAGGACTGGACGCCCTTCGTCGTGAACACCCAGAGCTTCCACGACGCAGGCGACACGGTCGTCATGGAAGGTCGTTACACCGGCACTCACAAGGCGACCGGCAAGTCGCTCGACGCCCAGGTCTGTCATGTCTGGAAGGTCCGGGGCGGCAAGGTCACGAGCTTCCAGCAGTACGTCGACACCGCGCAGCTTCGGGAGGTGATGGGGGCCAGTTGACCGGAACCCATGGCGAGGGCCGCGAAAGACGATGTGTCGCAGGAACGAGATTTCAGCGACACGTTCGGTTGACCTGTCGATGGCGGCGACACGTCCCTCGTTCGCCTGGATGGCCAGCCCCGTGTCGTCGAAGTCTGATGACCTCGAGCCATGGCAAAGCACGATAAGACCTTACAGAAGTTCCCCCGCGTGGCAGCGATGCCAACATCGTCGGCTGCGCTTGGCGTAGGGTGCGCGACTCAAGCTGTTTCTCTGATTGAAGATACGCTTTCCTGGTCGCGCCTCGGGTTGATTTGCTCAGTACGTTGAGTAAAAATACTCAACATGTTGAGTAATTCGTCACGTCCCTACCAAAGGCCTCAGGCCGACGAGCTGCGTCGCCGCTTGGGGGAGCCAAGGCGCTTCATCCAGGTGGTGGCCGGGCCGCGCCAGGTGGGGAAGACCACTTTGGTGCAGCAGCTCACCGAGGAGATCGGACCGAGCGTCCGCTACGCCAGCGCCGACGAGCCCACCCTGCGCGGCAACGAGTGGATCGCGCAGCAGTGGGAGGCTGCTCGCCTCCAAGCGAACGTGGCCGGGAACACCGGCGCGGTGCTCGCCCTCGACGAGATCCAGAAGATCCCGCAATGGTCGGAAACCGTGAAGCGCCTCTGGGACGAGGACACCCGAGAAGATCGACCCCTCCGCGTCGTGCTGCTCGGCTCAGCGCCGCTCCTGATCGCCCGCGGCATGACGGAGAGCCTCGCCGGCCGCTTCGAGCTGCTGCATCTGCCGCATTGGTCGTTTCCCGAGATGCGCGAGGGTTTCGGCTTCGACCTGGACCAGTTCCTCTACTTCGGTGGGTATCCAGGGGCTGCCCCACTGGTGACAGAGCCGGGACGATGGCGCAGCTACGTGATCGACAGCTTGATCGAGACGTCGATCTCTCGTGATGTTTTACTGCTGACCCGGGTCGACAAGCCGGCCTTGCTCCGCCGGCTCTTCGAGCTGGCATGCCGGTACTCCGGCCAGATCCTGTCCTACACGAAGATGCTCGGACAGCTCCAAGACGCGGGCAATACGACCACCCTGGCTCATTATCTCGATCTACTTTCGAGCGCAGGAATGGTCCGCGGGCTTCAGAAGTTCGCCGGAGATGCGGCTCGCAGCCGTGGTTCCAGCCCGAAGCTGCAAGTCCTGAACACCGCACTGATGAATGCCATGACCGGATGGTCGCCTGCCGAGGTGCAAGAAGATCCCGAGTACAGAGGCCGGCTGGTCGAGTCTGCGGTGGGCGCTCATCTCGCCAATGCCGCCGCCTGCGGGGAATGCGAGCTGTTCTACTGGCGTGAGCGTAGCGCCGAGGTCGACTTCGTCGTGCGTGCGGGCCGGCGTGTGACAGCCATCGAGGTCAAGAGCACGGTCAAGGGCAGAGCGCGTCCGGGATCTGCCGCCTTCTCTGCGGCGTTCAAGCCGCAGCGCTCGCTTCTCGTCGGAGGCGACGGCATCTCCGTCGAGGACTTCTTGACGCAGCCGGTGTCGCGTTGGACGTAAACCGCCCCGGCTGAAGCCGGGGCATACACACTGGCAGGCCAGCAGTGACATCGAGGGCGATCGCGCATATAACGCGGCTCGCGATACTGGCTCACCCTTCTGCTGGAGAGACTCGGATGACGAATGCTCACGTTCCGGCCTATGGGGCCAAGAGTGCGGACTCGGGGCTGGCCCCTCTCACGATCCCGCGGCGCTCGCCGACGGATGACGATGTGCAGATCGAGATCCTCTTCTGCGGGGTGTGTCACTCCGACATCCACCTGGTTCGCGACGAGTGGCACGATGTCGTGCCGACCGAGTACCCGATCGTGCCCGGGCACGAGATCGTCGGGCGAGTGACGGCGGTCGGCTCGGCGGTTTCGAAGATCAAGACCGGGGACCTGGTAGGCGTCGGCTGCTTGGTCGACTCCGATCGCGACTGCCCGATGTGCCAGAAGGACTTCGAGAACCTCTGCCAGAACCAGATCTGGACCTACAACGCGCCCGACTCGCACGGCACGGCGCCGGTGACCTACGGCGGCTACTCGGGCAGCATCGTCACCGATCAGCACTTCGTCCTTCGAATCCCCGAGAACCTCGACCCGGCCGGCGCGGCGCCGCTGCTTTGCGCCGGCATCACCACCTACTCGCCATTGCGCCAGTTCGAGGTCGGCAAGGGCCAGAAGGTGGGCATCGTCGGGCTGGGCGGTCTCGGCCATATGGGCGTCAAGTTCGCTCACGCGTTCGGCGCTCACACCGTCGTCCTGACGACGTCGCCCGGCAAGAAAGAAGACGCGCAGCGACTCGGGGCCGATGAGGTCATCGTCTCCCGCAATTCGGGCGAGATGGAGAAGCACGCCGGAACGTTCGACTTCATCCTGAACACCGTCTCCGCGAATCACGACCTCAACCCTTATCTCGAGCTGCTCGCCCCGGGCGGCACGCTGACCATCGTCGGTGCGCCCGAAGAGCCGTTCGCGGTCCCGGCTTTCACGCTGCTGATGGGCCGACGAAGGATCGCGGGCTCCAACATCGGCGGCCTGGCCGAGACTCAGGAGATGCTCGACTTCTGCGGCGAGCACGGCATCACGGCCGACGTCGAGGTGATCCCGATCGACCAGATCAACGAGGCCTACGAGCGTGTCCTGAAAGCCGATGTCCGCTACCGCTTCTGCATCGACATGGCTTCATTGAAGAAGTAGTTCGGGCGGGGGCTCGAGGGCCGGGACCCGGTCGGATGGGTCCCGGTACGTCCCGAGGCGCGGAGCGCTGACTCCGACTCAGGCGAGCTCGCGAAACTGGCCCGGGAGTCTCAGTCGTGCTCTGGCCGAGGCGTCGGTAGCTCGCTGGTCGCGGCCGGCGAGTGTTTCGAGCTCGAGCTGTCGGCCGAAGAGAGCTCGCGACGCATGCTCGCCTGAGCCTCGGGCGCCTTGGCATCCGACTCGGCGGCGAGCACCAGCAGCGGAAGAGCCCAAAGAGTCAGGGGGATGAGGAGCGAGATCATTCGAGCCTTGCTGCGCTGGAGCATCGGGAGCCTCGGAAGTCGGGTCATATATTCGAATCGAAAGGTCGTTGAAGGCCTCAATCCGAGAGCGGACGTGGATGTTACGGTGGCAAGGGCCCTCCCAAACAAAAGAGGGTCAGCCGCTAGTGCAGCGGCCGGTCCACGCCTTGTTCGGAGAGGGTCCCTTCCGGTGATCGCCAGGGCGGTGGTCAAGCCCGTCTCGCGACTTGACGAGCCTTCGAGCGAAGCGAGACCTCGGAGAAAGGCTCGCTTCACTTCGCAGTTCTTCAAGGCGGCGCTGAGGAGAACAGCCTTCCCCGATACTCTACCGGCACGGACCCTCAACGGACTCGGCGAGGACCGGTCGCTCCGCTCACGGCTCTCACCCTACTGCCAGTCGAGGCCCTCCTGGCCCGGGGCTCCCAGTGAATCCAATCTGCGGCGCCCTTGGCGCGGCGCCAGACCAAACAGGTGGTGAAACCGAGTCCGTTGGAGTGCCCAAGTCGAAGCGAGCCAAAGACCGAGTCTGTCGGCGAGCGCTTGGACGAGCGAGCTTGGGCCTCTTCGAACGTCGAACGGCTCGACGTCCAACCTTCAACTTCGAAGGCGTACACATTCTTCGCCTGAAAAAGCGGCCACTCGTCAGTCCGGGGCAGCCCTGGGAAATCTGGGCACGGGATCAGTCGTCCCGAGCGGGCTCGTCCCAGAAAGCGGCTGGATGCGGGAGTCCTGCTGCGATCAGGGTGATCAGGGCTTGACATCGAGTTGCGGCATGAGCATTGTGGGATCTTCCAAGAACCCTGTCAGCCCGAACAATCCGTCGAGGGAAGCCAGTCGATTCCAGAGAGTGAGACCCAGAAAGACGGAAGTGCCCATGGCATGGTTCAAGAAGCCCGTCGCGTATCGTAGCTACTCGGACGGTACCTACGAGATCATCGAGAGACGCTCTCTTCTGCCCATCTACGCTGTGGCTCTGGCCGTCGCCGCCACGCTCACCGGCGGCCCCTTCATACTGAAGTCACCGCCTCCGATCGGCCCGGGCTCGGACACCGGTCGAGATCCAAACGTGACGAGTCAGATCATGGTCCGCATCATCCAGACGCGTGACACCGAAGCCGTCTATCGGATTCTCCCACACTATGCGAATCTCGATCGCATAGAGCGCTACTGCTTCTGGAACTCGGCGCGCTCGTTGAATATGCATGAGCTGGCACGGTTCGCCAAGACCGTGATCTCCTCCGAGAATGATGAGACGAACCGTGGAATCATGGCTGGGCTCATCAAAGCCGCAGAGCGCTGAGTGGATCAGAGCTCATGCAACCGACGCCAAAGGGTAAGGATGTTCTGGATGTCGGCCTGACTCTCGGTAGCCCGGCTGTAGGTGAAGAGACCTGCGCCATCATTACGACGGGAATGGCGTCGTCGGGCCTGACGCTGATCGTCAATGTGGGATCGCGGATCATCTACTCGGGAACCGCTCCCTCGACATTGGAGGTGTGTTTCACACCTCTGCCCGGTGAAGAGGGCGAAGGTATCGGGGCTCTCGTAGTGCAGAGCGCAGGAGGTGCGGCCGGAGTGGCCGCAACAGCATTGGGTGAAGTGAAGTCCTGAGTCGACTGAGCGGCAAAGAAGCTGACACTTTGCCGGCTCGTTCTTCCCGCTGAATCCGGCGGTCCGATCGATTCGGGCCAACTTGGACGAGGTGCTTGGTCCCATCCGGGCCGGGCGACCGGTTCTCGACGCCACCCTTCTTCGGAGCCGGCTATGCCGCTCGAGACTCGGATGGTCGAAGTCCTCGAGCGCAACTCAGCGGACCAGGCGGTGAATTGATTTGGACAATTCATTCACCGCAGAGCTCGCAGAGAGCGCAGAGGAGTGTCGCGGATGCATCTCTGCGTCCCTCGGCGCCCTCTGCGGTGAAATGATCCTGGTTCTCGTCGACGGGCGGACATATCCACTGGCCCGACCTGGATGAAGACCTGAGCTCCGCGGGGCTGCTTCGCTGTGCGCCGGCACCTCATCAGCGCCGGGCGACGGGCTCTTGAGTGGCTGAAGAGCCGGGGGAACGGAGCGCGGGCTTCCAGCCCGCATCCGGAACCGGCTGTTAGCCGGCCCGGCTGAAGCCGGGGGACCCAACCCGGCTGAAGTCGGGGGATACGAAGAGCCCGGCTGAAGCCGGGGACCCAACCCGGCTGAAGCCGGGGGATACGAAGAGGACCCGGCTGAAGCCGGGGGATACGAAGAGGACCCGGCTGAAGCCGGGGGATGCACTTCGGTCAGTCCGCTTCGACTCTCACGGGGCAGACTTTCAATTCGGCGGTCTGGGTGACGGGGTCGTAGCCGGCGCCGGTGAGGATGTTCACAGGGACGTCGGCGAAGCTGAAGCTGCAGAAGACGGTGCCGCGTGGCGAGCGCTGGGTGGACTTGACTCGGATGCGGACTTCGCCCTTCGAGCCGATGAGCTTGGCCCAGCCGCCGTCTTCGAGGCCCCAGGCTTCGACGTCGGCGGGGTTCACCTCGAGCGATTCCTCGTTGAGGAGGTAGTCGATGCCTGAAGAGCGGCCCGTCTGGGTGCGGGTGTGGTAGGCCTGAAGCCTGCGTCCCGTCGTCAGCCAGACGGGGAACTGCTCGCTGGTCACCTCGGCGGGGTCACGGTAGCTGATGAGCTTGAACAGCCCTCTTCCGCGCGGGAACTCGCCTTGGTGCAGGATCGGCGTGCCGGGGTGCCCCATCTCGGGAACCGGCCATTGGTAGGCACCGTCCTCGATCATGTCCCAATTGATACCCGCGTAGATCGGTGACAGGCTGCACAGCTCGTTGAAGACCTCCTTGGCCGACGAATAGTCGAAGCCGGGCGTGCCCATCCTTTGGCCGAGCTGGCTGAGGATCCACCAGTCGGGCTTGGCTTCGCCCGGCGGTGGCACAGCGGCTCTCAGCCTCTGCACGCGGCGCTCGGTGTTCACCGTGACGCCGTCGGTCTCGGCGAAGGCGGTTGCCGGGAAGACCACGTCCGCCATCTCGGCGGTCTCGGTCAGGAAGATGTCGAGCACCACCAGGTGGTCGAGCGCCTTGAGGGCGTGCTCGCAATGCGCGCGATCCGGATCCGACACCAAGGTATTCTCGCCGCAGATCAACATCGCTCGGATCTGCTCACCGCAGCGGTCGAGGGCCGTCACCTTGGTGATGCCTTTTTCGGGCGACATCGGGCGACCGTAGGCCTTCTCGAACTTGGCCTGGCACTTCGGGTCGTCGACGGGCTGGAAGCCGGGGTAGTTGTTCGGGAGCGCGCCCGAGTCGCCGGCACCCTGGATGTTGTTCTGCCCGCGCATCGGGTTGATGCCGGTGCCTTCGCGGCCGACGTTGCCGGTCATCAAGGCGAGGTTGCTCAGGCTCTGGACGTTGTCGACACCGCAGATGTGCTCGGTGATGCCCAGCGTGTAGTAGATCGCGCCGCGCTCGCCGCTGGCGTACCACCTCGCCGCCTGCTCGATGTCCTTCGCCGGCACGTGGCAGACGCTCTCGGCCCACTCGGGCGAGAACTGCGCGACGTGCTGGAAGAAGGCCTCGGCCTCCTCGGTGCGCTGCTCGATGAAGTCCCGATCGACCAAGCCATCGCGGGCGATCACGTGCGCCATCCCGAGCAGCAGGGCGACATCGGTGCCGACCTGCAGCGGCAGGTAGAGGTCCGCCATGTCGGCCAGAGCGATTCGTCGCGGATCGGCGACGATCAGCTTGGCGCCGTTCGCGATGGCTTTCTTGAGGCGAGTGGCCGCGACCGGATGACACTCGGTCATGTTCGTCCCGATGCAGAAGATGACATCGGGCTTCTCCATGTCAACCAATGGGTTGGACATGGCCCCTCGGCCTATGGTGGCCGCCAGACCGGCGACCGTGGGGGCGTGTCAGGCGCGGGAGCAGTTGTCGACCTGGCTGGTGCCGAAGGTCGCGCGGATGAACTTCTGCGTCAGATAAGCGGCCTCGCTGGGGGCGCGCCCCGACGCGATCGCGTACACGCTCTCGTCACCGTACTTCTCGGCGACTTTTTGGAATCCCTCGGCGGCGCGCTTCAGCGCCTCGTCCCAGCTCGCCTCGCGCAGCGTGCCATCCTCACCGCGAACGAGAGGCGTCTTCAGGCGCTCGGGATGCTGGACGAAGTCGTAGGCGAACTGGCCCTTGATGCACAGGGCGCCCAGGTTGGCCGGGCCGTCCATCGCCGGCTGCACGCCGACGAGCTCGTCGCCCTTCGACATCAGGTCGACCGAGCAGCCCACCCCGCAGTAGGGGCAGATCGAGCGGGTCTTGGTGATCTCGCCGGGTGTGTCCTTCGCCCGGAGCGCCTTCTTGTCGGCGAGGGCGCCGGTCGGGCAGGTCTGGACGCACTGCCCGCAAAAGGTGCAGGCCGAGTCCTTCAAGAAGCCGCCGAACTCGGTCGTGATCTGGGTCTCGAAGCCGCGGTTCGCGACGCTGATGGCGTAGTCGCCTTCTTGCTCGGCGCAGACGCGCACGCAGCGGTAGCAGGAGATACACAGGTCGTAGTCGCGCTGGATGAACGGATTGACGTCATCCGGCCGGCTGTGTCCCGACTGCTTGCCCTCGAAGCGGCCCGTGCGCGCGTCGTAACGGTCGACGAGCGTCTTCATCTCCTGCGACGCGTATCCCGACAGCGGATCGACGTCGATCTCGCGGTTCTCCGAGGCCACCATCTCGAGCAGCGTGCGACGGTGCACCTCGAGGTCCTGGGTGTGCGTTTGCACCACCATCCCATCGGTCGCCTTCATCGTGCAGGAGGCGACGGGGTTGCGCATGCCCTCGACCTGGACGACGCAGAGCCGGCAGGCTCCGAAGGCCTCTAGCCGGTCGTCGTAGCAGAGGGTCGGGATGTCCCGATCGACGTGCCGCTGCGCGATCTGATAGATCGTCTCGCCCGGGGTGAACGGGACGGACTCCCCGTTCAGCGTGAGCGTCAGGGTCTGCGTTGTGTTCTCGATCGTGGCCATACGGTGCGCTGGGAGGCTTTCACTTCGCTTCGACGTGACGAGCAACTTGCTCGGGAAAGTATCGCACAAGACTCTCGGCGATCAAGGGCGCCGCCACTCCGAGACCGCATGCAGACAGTGATTTCATGGTGCGTCCGAGGTCGTGCACTTCGACGCGCCACCTCTCGAGGTCCTTCGGTCCGGCGTCTCCTGAGAGCCGCTCGGTCAAGCGCTGAGTGCCGATCCGGCACGGGAAGCACTTGCCACACGACTCGTGCGCGAAGAAGGACATCGCGACGCGGGCGGCATCGACCATGTCGCGGCTGTCGTCATAGACGATGATCCCGCCGGCGCCCAGGAATGAGCTCTTGCTGCGAATGCTCGGCTCGTCGAGCGTGACGCTCAGATCGTCCTTGGCGAGGAAGCCGCCAGACAAACCGGCCATGGTCAGCGCCTGGATGGTGCGACCTTTGGGCGCGCCGCCGGCCCAGTCCTCGAGCAGGGTCTTCAAGGGCAGCCCGATCGGCACCTCGTAGTTGCCGGGCTTCTGGATGTCGCCCGACAAGCTGATGATCTTGGTGCCAGCGTGCTCCCCTTGCCCTAGACCGCGGTACCACTCGGCGCCTCTGCGCGCGATCGCCGCGGCCGAGGCGAGGGTCTCGACGTTGTTGACGACGGTGGGCAGGTCCTCGTAGCCGTGCGTCACCGGGAACGGCGGCCGATTGCGCGGGAAGGGATGCTTGCCTTCCAGGCTGTTCAGGAGCGAAGTCTCTTCGCCGCAGATGTAGGCTCCCGCCCCGCGGCGCACATAGAGGTGGAAGGTGAAGCTCTTCCCGCCGATCTTCTCGCCGAGGAGGTTCGCCTGCTCGGCTTCCTCGATCGCCTCCTCGAGGATCTTCTCGGTGTCGGGATACTCGTAGCGGAGGTAGATGAAGCCGCGCGTGGCGCCGGTGGCGTAGGCGGCGAGGATCATGCCCTCGATCATGGCGTGGGGATCGTGATCCATGATCACGCGATCCTTGAAGCAGCCCGGCTCGCCTTCATCCGCGTTGCAGACGATGGTCTTGGGATGGCCACTGGCCTCGGCGACGGCCTTCCACTTCACGCCGGTCGGAAAGCCAGCGCCGCCGCGTCCGGCCAGCTTCGCGTCGGTGATGAGCTGGACGAGCTCCTGGGGTGTGCCTTGCAGCGCCTTCGTCAGGCCCTCGTAGCCACCGGTCGCGCGGTAACCCTTCAAGGTGGCGCGGCCGGGCTCGCGGATCGAAGCGAAGACGCACTCCTCGGTGCCGCCCGGGTTGACCGGAGGCAGCGGCGAAGGCTTCACGACGAGGGCGTCGGGCTTCGTGCCGATGAACACCTTGTCGCCTTCGAGCACCGGGATCGGCTCGTCGCAGCGTCCGGCACACGGCATCGGCGTCGCGCCGTCCTTGCGCAGTGCCTCGATGAGATCGTGCGCGCCGCGCAGGCAGCAGACTGGCCCGTCGCAGATCCGCGGAGCCGCCTGCCCTGGAGGGAAGCGCGAGAAGTGGTGATAGAAGGTCACCGTGCCGTAGAGATCGGCGAGGGGGATGCGGAGCCCCTTCGAAACTTCGCGCAGCGCGTCGTCGGAGAGGTACCCGTCGCGATCGTGGAACGCATGGAGCAACGGAAGGAGAGGCGCCTCCTCGTCCTTCCACCGAGCGATCAGCTCTTGGTTCGAGGGAGTGTTCATGGTGGAGAGGTTAATCGATCGCGGGATGTCTCTCCACAGGGTATGGAGCGGGGCCAGGGGAGTCGGGTAAGAAGGGTGAGCCTACGGAGCGCGGGCTTCCAGCCCGCATGGCTCCAGAGCCCGGCTGAAGCCGGGGAAACAACCCGGCTGAAGCCGGGGGATACGAAGTCGAGGAGCCTCCCATGACGAACAAAGTCCGCACGTGCTTCTGGTTCGACGGGAAGGCCGAGGAGGCGGCGACCTTTTACACGTCGCTCATCGAAGGCTCCCGCATCACGAACGTGTCCCGGATGGCGGAAGGCGGCCCGGCCCTGATGGTCGACTTCGTCCTCGCCGGTGTGCCCTACCAAGCTCTCAACGGCGGCCCGCGGTATCAGCTCTCGGAAGCGGCGTCGATCTCGGTCTCGACGGAGGACCAAGAAGAGACCGATCGCCTGTGGAACGCGTTGACCGCGGACGGCGGCGAAGAGTCCCAGTGCGGTTGGCTCAAGGACCGCTTCGGGCTCTCCTGGCAGATCGTCCCCAAGGCGCTCTCGCACTTCCTCGGTGACCCCGACCGAGCCGCCGCCGGGCGAGCGATGCAGGCGATGCTGCAGATGCGCAAGATCGACATCGCGAAGCTGGAAGATGCCTTCCGGGGGCAATAGTGTCTCCCTCGAGTGTCTTTTCAGGATGATCCCATGAGCCTTCTCCAACAGCTCCAACGTAGGCTCTCTCTGCCCTTCCTCTTGGTGCTGGCCGCCGTCTACGCCGCGGCACTGCTGATCGTTCGGGTGCTGCCCGCACTTCCTGACGCGCGCCTCGTCGCCTCTGCCGTCACGCTCGATCTGGTCGTGATCGTGCCGGCGGCGTACTTCGTGCTCGTCGTGCGGAAACGAAACGTCTCGGCGCTCACCCTCGCGCCGGTCGTCGTGCTCAGTCTCGTCGCGGCTTCCCAGATCGTGCCGCCCGAGCATCATCAGCTCCTGAGCGTGATGCACGTGGGACTCGCGCCGCTGGAGCTGGGCTTGATCGGGTGGATCGTCTGGCGGGCGCGTCGGGCGTGGCAGACGGCAGAGGAGCGACTCGATCCGCTGGAAAGACTGCAGCTCGCCGCACGCGATGTCCTGAAGAACGAGCGTGCTGCCGCGATCTTCGCCTCGGAGATCGCGGTCCTTTACTACGGCCTGTTCGCCTGGCGAGCGGCTCCTCATGTGCCGGCCGGATGTACGGCCATCACACACCATCGGAGCAGCGGACGAGGTGGCATCGTGTTCGGCCTCTTGGTGCTCTTCGCCTGCGAAGGTGCCGGCGCGCACTTCCTGCTGATGAGGTGGAGCCCGCTCGTCGCATGGATCTCGACGATCGGGACGGCGTACGGCGCACTCTGGCTCCTCGCCGATCTGCGCGCGTCGATCCTGCGACCGATCCTGATCGATGCCGAGCTCGTCACCGTTCGCTCGGGCCTGCGGTGCATGCTCCGCGTGCCGCGAGAGAAGATCGTGGCCATCGAGTCCAAAGACCCCGAGCTCGGAAAGCAGAGCCTCGACCTGACCCTGCTCGGCACACCGACGCATTGGCTGCTCTTCGCCGAGCCACTCACCGCCGAGCTGCCCTACGGCTTCACGCGTCAGGTACGCGCGATCGGCGTCCAGCCCGACGATGTCGATCGGTTCGAAGCGGTGCTCGTTGACCGAGGGTCGACTGAGCAGTGACCGCTCCGGATTGGCTGGGATCGACCGTCGAGTACGAGGGGCTTCCTCTCGCGCTTCGTGTTCGTCCGGGCATCGAATCGAGCTTCGAGACCTTCCCGGATCTCGGGGAGCTCACGCACCTCTTGAGCGACGTGAAGCCGAACGGTCTTCCTCGGCCGGACTACAACAAGTCTCTCATGGACTTCGATGAAGCCGTCCACGAGCTGCTCGAGGCCAATGCGCTCGGCAAGATGATGATCGTCGAGACGTTCGGCGGCCGGCGAGCCTATTACGCGTGCGTCAAGAACGAAGCCGCGCATCGAGCCTGGTGCGACTCGGTTCGACAGCAGTATCCGGAGCACGAACTGCAGAGCCGCTTTCGCTTCGATCGTGCGGCGAGCTTCTACCGGAAGTACCGCGCCGAATTCGGATGGTGAGCCGCGAACGACGCGTGAGAGCACCGATCCCTCCGCCGATCCGCCGCTGATCTGAAACCACTGGGAACGCGGGCGTCCCGCCCGCTTGGATCGCGGAACAGGCTCGCTGCTCCAGTAGGTTCACGGCGTCCTCCGGCCCAAGCTCGCTCGTGCCAGCTTCCACTGACAGACTCGGTCTTTGACTCGCTCGGCTTGGGCACTCCATCGCCCTCGGGCCAATTTTCACCCCCCGGTATGCTCCGGGCGCCGCGCCAGGGGCGCCGCTGGTTTGAAACCAGAGCCCGCACGGGTCCCTGACATAAGACGCCTTCCGTTGGGACGGTGGGATTCACGGCGAGGACCTTATCCGTCTGGCGATGAGTAAGGGACGACGCGACGTGCCCGTCAGTCAGGGCGTCGGAACGTTCCCTCGCCTTTGTCTGCGGGATCCGTTCCCGTCGTCCCTCACGAGGCCTCGGTGAATCGGTCATGTGCTTTGTGCGCGCGAGCGTGTTCCCAACCCTGCGCCAGGGACCTGTTCGGGCTCCGATCGTTTCATCACTGTATGCTCCGCCGGTCCGCCGCCGGGGGC
>JAVJTD010000344.1:0-12198 GCA_040219065.1 Planctomycetota bacterium | reverse complement strand
GCGTCTGAGCTGGAAACCAGAGCCCGCACGGGTCCCTGACACGGAGCCGTTCCCGTTGGGACAGTGTGGTTCACGGCGAGGACCTCATCCGTCTGGCGATGAGTAAGGGACGATCCGACGCGCCCGTCGGTGAGGGCGTCGGAACGTTCCCCCGCCTTCAACTGCGGGATCCGGTCCCGTCGTCCCTCACGAGGCCCCGCTGAATCGATCACGAGCTCTGTGCGCACGAGTGTGTTCCCAACCCCGCGCCAGGGACCTGTTCGGGCTCCGATCGTTTCACCCTGTATGCTCCGCCGGTCCGCCGGCGGGGGCGCGGCTGACTTGAAACCAGAGCCCGCGCGACCGAAACGGGAAGCGGCTACTGAGCTGGAAGCCGCATCCTCGACATCGCTGACGATCGAGCCAGGAGGTGCCGAGCAAGGGGCCGCTCGGAGTGCGCTGACGTCGCAACGGCGGCGCCGGCCCAAGCTCGCTCGTGAAAGCTCTCGCCGACAGACTCGATCTTCGGCTCGCTCGACTTGGGCACTCCAATGCACTCGAGGCCCTCACTCCGCCGAGGCTTCTCCGACTCGCCACTCGGTCGGGAGGAGCTTCCGGTAAGCTTCGAAGATCGGGGACTTCATTCCCAAGAAGAACTCGAACAGCTCGGCGGCGTCCTTGGGCTTGAGATCAGAGGCGCGGGCGGCGCTCTCGCGGAAGGGGTAGCCTCGCACCCCGTCCAGGTCCGATCCCGCCACGGCGAACGGCGCGGCTTCGGTGACGAGTTGGCTTTGCTCGCCGAGCACGCCGACTGTCGAGAGGACCAAGATCCTGTGATCGGGGAACTTGTCGAGGCGCTGGACGGCGGGTCGGATCAACTCGTGATCGAGGGCTTCAATGGCGGCGAGCCGGTCCTCGACGGTGCCCATCAGGGAGGTCTGGAGCAGGGCGCCGGAATGCACGGCGACGATGTCGTGCCGCAGGAGCGCGCGGTCCATCGCCCTCAAGAGCGCTCGCCAACCGGCCTCCCGGTCACCGACCTTGGCTTCGGTCCGGCGGGTCTCCCATCCGAGGTAGCGGCCAACGCCCAGGAACAAGGAATCGCTGCCGATCACGATGCGGGGGACCTGCGCTTCCTCTTCGACGGGATACCGAATCGGCAGGCCACCGCCCCACGGCCACAGCAAGTGAGCAGGGTTCTCCCCGAGGTCCTGTCGCACTCGATTCACATCGTGCCCGGCCAGGAAGCGCATCGAGCAGTCCATGATGTCGAGGATCCGCGTCGAGGCCGGTCCCTGGGGCACGACGTTGATCAGCGCCTCGCCCACCGCGTAGTACGGTGAGAGCGTCGGAGGCGCGTGCAAAGTCGAGTCGTGGACGACGAGGTACATCTCGCCGGCCGGTCCCGAGCGGAGCTCGGCGCCGTACTCGGTCAGCTCCCGGTTGAGATCGCGAATGAGAGCGTCCCGCTCGTGACCCGTGAGCCCGACCGTGAACGGATCGGCGACGAGGTCTTCCCATACGGTGACGAACGAGGCGCAGTACACGTGGTCGTCGACCTCGAGCGCGAGATCGGAGCCCAGTGCGGAGAGCGGGCCAGCGCTGGGCAGGTTGCGTCGCGGCGGCAGGCCCAGCCCGTTCAGGTAGACGAACTCGAAGCGCGCGTCTCCCCACACGGGCGGTGGCCCCAGCACTCCCACTCGCCCTCTCTGAGCGATCCCGTCGAGCGCCGGCGTGCAAGCGACCTCGAGCGGCGTGCGACCTTGAAGGCCGGCCTGCGGCTGGTCGTTCAAGGCATCGAGCAGCAGAATCAGACGTTTCACAGAAGCCCCCTCCGCGAACATCGCCCGACCGATCAGGCCCGGGCACCACCGTACTCATGCCACCATTGACTCAAAGCTTCTCGGACGGACGGCAGCCTCACGCCCGTCACGTCCCGAAGGCGGCTCGTATCGAGTGAGACATCCTCGGGGCGCGGCGGCGTCAAGTCGAGGTCGTTTCGAGATCCCCCGCGCACCGACTCCGCAGGGAGGCCCGCCACCTCCAAGAGCTCCCGGCCGAACAGCAGCCGACTCACCCGCTCGCCGCCCCCAGCATGCAGGAGCCCGGTGAATTCATGATCGAGAAGCCGCTCGACCGCACGCGCCAGGGTCGCGTCGTCGATCGGCGTGCGGTACTCGTCCTCGAACAGGATCGGAACCTCGCCGGCCCCGATGCGGGCCACGATCCATTCGTTGAACGTCCGATCGCCGGTGCGGCTGTGCCCGAAGCTCAGGGCCGATCGAAGCACCACGCAGTTCCCTGCCGCGAGCGCTTCGGCCTCACCCGCCTGCTTCGTGCGCGCGTAGTGCGAGCGCGGCTGTGGCGCGTCCTCCTCGCGGAACGGCCCGCGGCCCCCGTCGAAGACGAGGTCCGTCGAGAAGTGGATCATTCGCAGCCCGCGTGCCCGAACCGCTTCGGCCAACTCTCGGACGAGGGTGACGTTGAGGAGCTCGGCGCGCTCAGGATCGCGCTCGCAGTCGGCCGGATTGGCCAGGGCCGCCGTATGGACGACGACCTCGGGACGCAACTCGCCAAGCAGCCTCTCGGGCGCACCAGGCTCGGTCAGATCGATCGTCACGCATGCTTCGGTCTCGACGTTCACGGGCGAGCGGTGCGCGGCACCGACGACGCGATGCCCGGCGACTCGCAGCCTGTGGATGAGCTGCCCGCCGATCGCCCCACTCGCTCCCGTGACGAGGACCTTCATCGATCCCTGGTCTCGAAGCTCCAGGCGTAGAGCCCGATCTCCTCTTCGAACTGACGGGTGATCGCGACCGAGACCGGCTCGAGGATCAGCTCGACCAGGACGCCGACCGTTGCCTCGACCATGTGGCCGCCGCGCGCGACGCAATCGCGATCGGACAGGACCGCGTGCGCGTGCACGAAGGGCTCCCCTTCCCGAATGGTCAGGTTGCCGCTGAACGAGACGAGCTCCATGAGGTCGGGCAGGTGCGTCTCGAGGTAGCGCTTCTCGGAGAGATCGTAGTAGGCGAGCCGCGTGTCCTCGACGGCGCCGATACCGGAGATGCGTCCCGCGCGCAGGCTCTGGTCCTTGCAGTAGCCGCTCAGGCTCTTCATGAGCGGCTCTCCCCGGTGGAGGCGCAGGAAGTGGCGTCCTCCGGGTCCGGTCTGATACTGCATGTGGCTCCCCTCCCGTCTGAAGCATGCCTATACTGGTCCCACCCCGGGGCGGGTTGGCCCTGGCCACCGGCCCACCCATTTTCGGGACCGACACCCCTGGCGACCGCACCGAGCGCGGACATTGTATGAAGGCCCTGGGCACGATGCCATCTCGGGAGCCACTCGGACTCGGTCCTTCTCTTTTTTCCTTAACGATGAGAGCTGTCGTCGGTCGGTCCTGTCAGATCGACCAGCGCGAAGCGGCCCTCGCGCTCGGATCGATGGTGTAGGAGGCAATGACCACGACCGAGGCCAGCCTGCAACTCGACGACCGCTCTGTCGCTGCCGCCAAGGCCGGCAGCCTCGAAGCTTTCGAAGAGCTCGTGCGGCGTCATGCCCGTCCCTTGTATGCCTACCTCCACCGACTCTGTGGGGACCGACAAGAGACCGAAGACTTGATCCAAGAGACGTGGCTCCGAGTTCACAAGGCGATCGAGCGCTTCGAAGGACGCTCGAGCTTCCGGACGTGGCTCTACCGGATCGCGACCAATCGATTCCGCGAGACCTACGCCAAGAAGCGTCGCCGGGAGCGCCTCGCACCGGCCCCCGAGCCGGACGAGGTCCGCTCGGAGCCCGGCGAGTCGATGCGCCTGGGTGAGCTCGAGACCGCGGTTCGAAGTGCGATCGATCGGCTACCCGGCAAGCAGCGCAGCGTCGCCGTCCTGAGCATCTACGAGGAGCTCACTCCTCGCGACATCGCCGAGGTCTTGGGACTCAAAGCCGAGACCGTCCGTGTTCACCTCCATCTCGCGCGAAAGAGACTCCAGCGCGACCTCGACCCTTTTCTCGAAGCCTGACCCATGAACACCACTCCTCGAGACTGCCCGGCCCCGCTCATCCTCGAAGCTCACTTCGACGGCCTGCTCGAAGGCCAGGAGCGGCAGAGCGTCCGCCGCCACGTCAAGCGCTGTGCCGCCTGTCGCGCGGAGCTGGATCGCCTCGATCGACTGACGAAGCTGTGCCGAGTGCTTCCGGCGAGTGAAGCCGACGCCGGGCTCGAGGCAAGGATCCTCACGGTCTTGGGAGCCACGCCCGCCCGCCCCGTGCTTCCGTGGCACCAAAGGCGTCCCCTCCGGGTTGCCGCCCTCGCCGCTGCGGTCTTCGTCCTGGCCGTCCTCGCCTGGTGGCTCAATCGTGACGGCGTCGACTCGGAGTCGCTGCGCCGAACACCCGAGCTCGCGGAGGAGCCGGCCGCGAGAGCCACCGATGAGTTGGTGAAGGTCGAAGAGCCGGAGGAGATCGAGGAGTTTCCGCAGCCACCGGAGCTCGAGGATCCTTCCGAGGTGCGGCCCCCGCGGCTCGAGCCTCGCGACGAGGCGAGGGCATTGCTCGTCGCTTGGAGCGCCGAGGACGGTGTCGACGAGACCTGGCGAGCGCTGAACGAGCTGTCGGAGACTCATCCCGAGATCGGCTCGGCGACGCGGCTGCTCCGCGAGCTCGGCACCGAGACCGGTCCGGCTGCCGTCAACGCGCTCCGGCTGTTCGTCGCTCACGAGCCGTCGAAAGCCGGACGCACCGTCGAGCAGGTCTTCGACGAGTCGATCCATCCCGAAGTGGCGCTCGAGCTCTGCCTGAAGCTCACTCCGGCGCGTGCTCGGCGCATCCTGTCGGAGGCGCTCACCCGGCCCGAGCTCCAGGAGATCGCGATTCGCCAGATCGGCGAGTTCGGCGATCCAGAGTACCTGAGCGCGCTGCAGGAGATCGCCCTCGAGCGCCCGGAGCTGGGTGACGTGATTCGGAGCGCCGTCCAGCAGATCCCGGGCACCGACTCTCTCGATGTCCTTCTCGAGCTTCATGCTCGGGGATCGACGAACGCGGTGCCGGCGCTGTTCTCGCTGGGAGAGCCGGCCTTTCAATACCTGCGCAACCGCTTGGAGAACCGGCGACTCGAGGAAGCTTCTCTCGAGATCGAGCTCCTCTCCCGGCTAGGCGATCGTCCGACCGTCGGGCTCTTGAGCGAGCGAATCGACCGCATCCACCAGAACCTGACCTCTGACGAGCGAACGATTCTCGCCGTGGCCCTTTCCCGAATCGGCGGATTCGAGGCGGCACGGACCCTCGCTCGCTTCTTGCGAGAAGACGGCGCCTACGGGAGCTCGAGCCTCGATCCGTCCCTCCTCCTCAGCTTCGACTCGGATGTCGCGGCCGGGCTAATCGTGCAAGCCGGAGAGAGCGCCAACCCGTTCGAGCGAGCGGCCCTGTTGCGCCTGGCCGCGCTAATCGGCCGCGGTGACGTGGTCGGCGAGCTGTTCGAATTGGCTCGCGGCCGCGACCGGCGGCTGCACTTGCCTGCGATCGAGGCCCTCGGTGAGACCGGCGCCGCTCAGGCTGTCGGACCGCTCGGTCAGCTCCTTTCGAGCACTCGAGGTGATGACCGACGCGCCGCGATTCGGGCCCTCGCCCGGCTAGGTGACGTGGCGGCAGTCCCGCGCCTGGCGGAGCTCCTCCGACGCGACGCTCGGCTCCGTCCCGAGATCGTCGAGGCGCTCACCAGCTTCGACTCCGAGTCCACGATCCCGTCGCTGATCCAGGCTCTTTCCTATCGCGATGTCCGCGATCGTGCCCATGCCGGCTTGGTCACGCTCACCGGCGTAGAGCTGCCGGCCCGCGCCAAGGACTGGGAGCGCTGGCTCGCCGAGCAGCCCCGAGAAGAACACTGACACAGGCTCGAGGCCGAGTCCTCGAGCGAACGGAACCACCCCGAGACCCTCATCACCCCGCCTTCTTCGATCTGGAGACTTGCACGATGTTCCGCCTCACCCATGTCCTCGCCGCGGCGTCCTTCATCCTCGTCGCGCTTACCCCGGCGTCGGCCCAGGATGAAGACGCGCGAGAGATGAAGCTCATCGACTTGACGACGCTCACCCAATCCGTGCGGCCGATTCCCTACCGATCGACCGCCACACCTCTCCGCGCCCCCGGTGCCACCTACGACTATGACGAGTCGGCCAAGTCACCCCTCGCGACCTCGTACCAGTTTCACGAGGAGTATCCCGCCTTTCTCGAAGCCGACCAGATCGTGGAGATGGTCCAGAACCTCGTTCATCCTGAGACCTGGGATCAGGAGAACACCTGGATCAGCCTGTTCTCGCAGGGACAAGTCCTGGCGATGCAGAATCGTCCGGACGTGCTCGAACAGGCCACGAAGCTCATCGATCACCTTCGAGCCCTGGCGGCTCGCCGCGTCGAAGTCCGCGTGGACGTCTTCAACATGTCCCCCAAGGTGGCCGGCGGCCTTCTGGGCCGCTTCGGCCGTGTGCTCGACCAGAGCCAGCGCAAAGAGCTGCTCGCCCAGTCAGGCGTCTCGCTCATCGGCTCCAGCCTTCAGACGCTCCGCCCCGGTCAGCTCGGTCGGCTGCTCGATCAGGACCTGATCAGCTTCATCGCCGACTTCGACGTCGAGGTGGCTCAGGAAGAATCGATCAGCGATCCTCTGATCGGCGTGCTCCAGGCGGGCCTCGAGGTCGCGGTTCGCGCTTCTGATCGGCATGACAGCGGCGGCTTGCAGATCGAGCTCACCATCGATGACGTCGTGGCCGAAGGCGACTGGAAGTCCCGGCAGACGTCCGATGGCGCTGGCACGGTCCAGCTCCCGGTCGTCTCCCTCAACCGATCGCTGGCTTCGGCGAAGGTCTCCGAAGGCGAGTCGATGCTGCTCTGGTCCTCGGGATCGATGGGCCTGAGCCGCGGCTATCTGATCCAGGCACGGGTGATCGGCGAGCCGCTGAAGAACCTGCTCCAGCCCATGCCGCTGGGTCACTCCGAGCTGGCAACCATCGTCGTCCCGGTCCACACCTTGATCTCGAAGGTCTTGATGCCCAACGGTCCAGTTCGTGCATTCGAAGAGCCCCTGCGCACCAGCTACCAGGACTTCGAGATGGACATCAGCGACCACGAGACCGTCCACCGGATCGAAGAGGACATGCTGCACGAGACCATCTACGGCCAGGTCGATCTGGAAACGTGGGAGTCGATCGAAGGCACCCAAATATCGATCTTCAATGGCTACCTGATCGCTCGCAATGGCCAGTCCTCGCTCGCCAAGATCGGCACGCTCCTCTCCCGCCTCGAGGCGGAGCTCCTGCCCCAGGACTACGTGCTCGAGGCGGAGGTCTGGTCGGTCCCCCTCTCGGACGATTCGATCCGTTCGCTGGGTGTGCTCTCGGGCGACGCCGCCAAGGCGCTCCGTGAGAAGGGACGTCTCGTCCACTCCTCACGCCTGTGCGCGATCGCAGGCAACCTCGCCGAATCGATGGTGGGCTCCGAGCGTGCCTACGTCTGGGACTTCAACCCCGAGATCGCACAAGGTGCCTCGATCTCCGATCCCGTCATGTCGTCCACGTTCAGCGGCGGGATGGTGCGGGCCCAGGTGGGCGCCCCGGCCGGCGGTCCCCTCTCGCTCGACGCGACCCTCTCTCTCTCCAGCCTGACGGCCCAGGACTCGGTCTCGCCGTCGGCCCCCCGCATCGGAGAGCTGGACTTGCCACGTGTCCGGGTCCACTCCGTATCGGGTCAGGCGAGCCTGAAGGCCGGACAGTCGGTGGTCTTGGGCGAGCGCAGTGACTCCGGACAGCGTCTGGTCTTCGTGGTGACGGTTCGCGACTGAGTCGCCGATCTTCCCGCCCGGTTCTCCGGAATCGGGCGGGCTCTCGCGCGCCCGTCCCGATATAATGCGCGCGAGATTCAACGGATGAAGATACGCATCATCGGGAATCCGGTCGCCGGAGGGGCACGGGCGGCCGGGATCGTCACTCGTTTGGCCGAGGCCCTTTCGCGGCGGGGTGCCGAGGCGAGCGTCTATCTGACGGCCGCTGCGGGCGACGCACGCCGTGAAGCCGAGCGCTCGAGTGGCCAGTACGACTTGATCGTGGCCTGCGGCGGAGACGGTACGCTCAACGAGGTGCTCAACGGCCTCGAGCCGCCCGACGCGACGCCCCTCTCGGTCTTCCCGGTCGGTACCGCGAACATCGTCGCTCGCGAGACCGGTCTGGCACCCAGGATCCAGCGTGCCGCGGACGCCTACCTCGAGAGCCCCGTCGTCGCCGCCGATCTCCCGATCGCCCGCAACGGCGCTGGAGAGGAGCGCCGGTTCCTGGCGGTCGCCGGCGCGGGCTTCGATGCGATGGTCACCGAAGAGGTCACTCGCTCGCGAAAGCACCGCCTCGGCTTCCGCGGTTACGTCTCGCCGGTCGCCCGGGTCCTGCGCACCTACCGCGCGCCCGAGCTCCGAGTGCGGATCGATGGCCAGGACGTGGGCACCGGGGCATTCGTCGTCGTCAGCAACACGCGGAACTACGGCGGCCTGTTCTCACTCTGCCCGAAAGCCGAGCTCGGCGACGGCCGTTTGAACGTCCTCGTCTGGCGCGGCAAGAGCCTCTTGTCCCTCGTCTCCCTCTTCGCATTCGGCTTCCTGGGTCAGACCCACCGGCTTTCCGGCACGAGACATTTCACGGGCCAGGAGATCGAGATCGACTCCGATCGACCGGTCCCGATCCAGATCGATGGGGACAGCTTCGGCTGGACGCCCCTGTCGATTCGGCTAGATCCCCGCGGCGTCCGCTTGCTCCGCCGCTCCAAGGAGCGCTCCCCATCCCATCCCGGAGATGACTCATGAACGCGCCGACTCAGCGCCTTGCCGTGCCCGTCACCGACGAGCTCGCGATCGGAGCGGGCCGCCCGTTGGCCGTGATCGCAGGTCCGTGCGTCATCGAAAGCGCCGACCTGTGCTTCGAGGTCGCTGGCCGACTGAAGGAGCTCGGTGAGCGACACGGGCTGCCCGTCGTCTTCAAGTGCTCGTTCGACAAGGCGAACCGTACGTCGATCGACTCGTACCGCGGGCCTGGATTGCAGGAAGGGCTCTCGGTCCTGGCAGCCGTCCGCGACCGCTTCGGAATGCCGCTCCTGACCGACGTCCACGAGATCTCCCAGGTCGGTGCGGTGGCCGAGGTCGTCGACATCCTCCAGATCCCGGCGTTCTTGTGTCGCCAGACGGATCTGGTCGTCGAGGTGGCACGCTCCGGCCGGGTGGTCAACATCAAGAAGGGCCAGTTCCTCAGCCCTTGGGAGGTGAAGAACGTCGCACACAAGGCCGTCCAAGCCGGCAACGAGCGGGTCGTGATCACCGAGCGCGGGTTCTCTTTCGGATACCGCAACCTGGTCGCCGACATGCGCTCCATCCCGATCATGCAACAGGACGGTCTGACGGTCATCTTCGACGCGACCCACAGCGTGCAATCGCCGGGTGGCCAAGGCACGAGCAGCGGCGGCGACGGCTGGCTCGCCCCGACGCTCGCCCGATCCGCGGTGGCCGCGGGCTGTGATGGCCTCTTCCTCGAGACCCACCCCGACCCAGGCCAGGCGCTCTCCGACGGGCCGAACATGATCCCCCTCGCCCAGTTGGACGGGCTCTTTCGCACGGTGGCCGCCTTGCGCCGAGCGCTGGAAGACACTCAAATCGAAGAATGACGCACCGATTCGGGGCCCTGCTCCGTTCTCATCGAAGACCCACGAGATTATCCCGGCAAGATCGACGTTCCCCTGACCAATAACGATTCGAGCCTCGTCGAAGACGAACACGGAGAAGAAGAAGACCGCGCCCCATGACGCACACGAGTCGCGAGCCCCTCGAAGCCGGCCGCTCGCTCGGCGACTACGATCTCGTCCGTGAGATCGGCCGGGGCTCGATGGGCATCGTGTTCGAGGCCCGCCAGCGCAAGCTGAACCGCCGCGTCGCTCTCAAGGTCCTGCCGCCCAACCTGACCTTGACGGAGCGAGCCGTGCAGCGCTTTCGCCGCGAGGCGGAGTCGGTTGCGATGCTCGATCATCCCGGCATCGTGCCGATCTACGACGCCTCGACCGTCGAGGGCACCTACTTCTACGCGATGCGCTTCATCGACGGCGAGTCCCTGGCCGCTTGGAGCGCCGGCGAGCCGGACCGGGATCCCCGCCAGATCGCCCGCTGGATCGCGTGCTCGGCCGCGGCGCTCCACTCCGCCCACGAGCAGGGAGTCCTGCACCGGGACATCAAGCCGGGCAACCTCTTGATCGATCGCAAGGGCGAGGTGCATCTGACCGACTTCGGCCTGGCTCGCATCGAGAAGGGCGCCACGCTGACCGAGTCGGGCGCTCTCGTCGGAACGCCGGTCTACATGAGCCCCGAGCAGATCTCCGGCGAGCGCGATGACGTCGACCGGCGCACCGACGTGTACTCGCTCGGCGTCACGATGTACGAGCTTCTGACCGGCAGCGCTCCCTTCAAAGGAAAGAACACTCAGGCTCTGCTGCGGAACATCCTCGAGAAGGAGCCCAAGCGCCCTCGGCGCTACCTGCCTTCGATTCCCGAGGACCTCGAAGCGATCACGCTCAAGGCGATGGAGAAGAGCCCGGAGTCTCGCTATCCGAGCGCCGATGAGCTCGCGGCCGACCTCCGCCGTTATTTGCAAGGCGAGTCGATCGAGGCACGACTGGCCGGTCCGATCACGCTCCTGATGCGCCGGGCCAAGCGGCACAAGTACGTGACTGCCGCCGTGATCATCGCCCTGCTGGCGACCATCGTGTCCGTCGCGTCCTTGACCGGCTCGAGCAAGCGGATCCGCAACGTCGAGAAGACCGCCAAGCAGGATGTCGATCGCGCGACTCTGGCCAAGCTGATGGCAGAGGCCCATCAGCACGAGGTGCAAGGACAGTTCGAGGAAGCCCTCGCCGCGCTCGAAGAGGCCGCCTCCATCGAGAGCTCTCCCGAGCTGACGATCGAGATCGTCGACCTCTTGGTCGCGCGCGCCCGCAAGGAAGAGCGAAACCTCGCGCCACCCGCTCGCGTGCAGGCGACGCGTAACGAAGCCGTCGATCGACTCGAACAGGGGCTCTTGGAATACCCACACCACCGAGCGCTCCTGATTCGGGCCGGAGAGCTTCACGCCAGGGTCGGGCACTTCGAGGATTCCCTCGCCCGGCTGGAGCGCGCGACGGCGGAAGGCGAGCCGACGGCCGCCTTGCTCGTGGCCTGGGGCGAGCATCATTTGAGGCAAGCTGAGGATGAAGCTCGCAACGGCGATGGGCCGGGAGCGATCGCCTGCCTCGAGAAAGCGTGCGAGGCCCTCGACCGAGCCGAGAGCCTGGACGCGGAGAATGCCGTCATCTTCCTCCGCCGGGCGAGCGTCTGGACGCTCTGGCACCAGCTCGTGCCGGAGGCGGGATACGGAGCCAAGGCCGAAGCCGACAGCCAGCGCGCGATCGACCTCGACAAGAAGAACCCCGAGGCGCGGATCCAGCGCAGCATCGTCTTGGGTACGTTGGGCAAGGCTGCCGATGCCGCGAACGAGCTGAGCCTCGCCTCATTGCTCCTGCCGTACAACGTCCAGCAAGACTCCCTCGAGCAGAGCCTCCGGACACTCGCGGTGATCGTTCCGCCAGAAGCCCTCGCAGTCGCGACCAACACCGCCGAGACCGTCGTCGCGGCCAGCGCTCGATCGGTGCAGCAGCTCTTCGAGGAGTACTGGCCGACCGTCATCGGTCGCTCACCCGGCGAGCCCGATGTCGATCCCGCTTCACCGGACTCCCTGCGGACGGCGCTGAGATTCTATCGGCAACAGGCCGAGGGCGACCCCTTCGAAGGTCGGCTCCAAAGCCGCGTCGCCTCGTTGATGCTCATGCTCCACCGGCTCGGTGAAGACGTCGACCTCGCCGAGTGCGAGAGCTGCGCCTTCCGCGGCGTGACGTTCTCCGAGAGCCCCGAGAGCGTGGCGCTCTTGGCCGAGGTCTACAAGGAGCGCGGCAACGTCCAGCAGGCGCGCAAGACCGTCAGCTCTTACCTCGGCTCCTTCGAAGGCGAGGATCGCCAAATGCTCGAGTCCCTCCTCGAGCGCCTCTGAGCATCCCTGTCCGTTGTGTTGGAGTGCCCAAGTCGAGCGAGCTCAAGACCGGGTCTCTCGGAGAAAGCTCACCCGAGCGAGCTTGGGCCGGGGGCGCACCGTGCTGCCAGGGCTCGGTCCGTTGGAG
>JAVJTD010000340.1:0-6408 GCA_040219065.1 Planctomycetota bacterium | reverse complement strand
GACGCCCTCACCGACGGGCGCGTCGGATCGTCCCTTACTCATCGCCAAACGAATAAGATCCTCGCCGTGAACCTCGCCGTTCCAACGGCAGCGGCTCCGTGTCAGGGACCCGTGCGGGCGTTAGTTTCAGATCAGACGGCGGTCCGAATGCGGCGCATCGATCGCCGCATGCTCCCGCTTCAATCGATCGTGTCCAGCATCTGCCGGATCACCGGTAGGTCCGGCTCGAGGGACTCTCGCTCGCCGCCGGCCTCGAGGATCTGGACCTCGCCGGAGGACGCGTAGATCGCCACGAGGTAGAGGTATTCTCTGAGCTGATGCTCGGTCGAGAAGAGCAGCTCGTGGAATGTCGTGCCGGTGTGCAGGAGGCGGGACTGGTTCGATTCGAGCGAGTAGCCACGGCCCTCGACCAGCTCCCTCTGGATCGCCTGGGCCCAGTACTCGGCGGTGCCCTCCTCGCGATTATCGTGCTCGCGGATCTCGATGCGATTGCCGTTGGGGGCGACCGCGACGTAGGTCAGCTCACCAAAGGTCTCGAGCGGGAGGTAGCCGGGCGGGGTCTCGATGCTCCGGCAGGAGATCGCCGCCACAGTGAGGAGGAGTGTCGTGAGGAGGGGCTTCATCGCTCGCTCCCTTCGAGTCCGAGGAGGTCGACGACACCGAGCTCGTGGAGCCACACGAATGGAAGGCCGGCACCAGTGCGTCCGGCAGCGGCGACTCGGACCATCTCGATCTCGAGCGTGCCGTAGCTCACCCGGTTGTCGAGGTAGCGCATCCGTCCTTCGAGCCTCTCGATCTGGGTGCGTACGCGGGAGAGCTCCGTCTCGATCTTGAGCGCGGCTTCGACGTTCTCGGCCTTGGCCAAGAGCTCTTCGAGGCGCTGCCGCAGGGCCCGGGCATTGGTGAGCTGGATCTCCAGATCGGTGAGCTCCTCGGTCACGTCTTGAACCTGGAAGCGGCGACCGACGACGTCCCCGAGCTCTTCGAAGCGCTCGATCGCCTCGTCCCAGCGCTCGCTCGGAATGCGCAAGGTGAGCGTCGTGTCGGTGAGGCTCTGCAGGTATCCGCCGATCTCGGTGTTGAGCGCCCGAGCGCGATCGGAGGTTCGCTCGAAGTCGGACACGGCCAAGCGAAGCTGGCCGGTGTAGATCAGGCGACGGTCACCCGTATCCGAGCCACTCGGCTCGGGGGACTCCTGGGGAGCCTCCGAATCGAAGTCTCTCGCGACGAGTCCATCGTCTCCGTAGCCTAGCCGCACCATGTCCATGGAACCGGCGCTTCGACTTCGGGTCGCTTCCGGCGACGCGGCTTCGGTGGCAGGAACGCCCCCCCAAGAGGCACTTTGACAGGCGGCGAGTAGCGAGAGCACCGGCAACAGCACCGGCGCGAGACAACGCAGCATCATGGTCGATCTCCTCCGTGGCCAATCGAACACGGGACAGGACGTATCGGCGCCGCTTCGAGTTCTCCGAAAACTTGCCGGGCGAGTTGGGAGTGCAGTGCATTGCCCGAGTCGGGCGCCGAGTAGACGGGGCGATGGAGTGTCCAAGCCGAGTGCGCTCGGGACCGAGTCTGTCGGTCAGTCCTTCCACGAGCAAGCATGGGCCGGAGGACAACCCGCCTGCAGGACACCGCGACCTGCTTATGATGCCGGCGGTACGACTGCACCCGGCAGCATCGTGCCACGGAGGTTTGGATGTGAGCTCTGGGGGTCCGCTCCGAGGCGCTGGGATGGAGGACACCGAGACCGGCTGAAGCCGGCGCTCCGAAGCCGGCGCTCCGAAGCCGGCGCTCCGAAGCCGGCGCTCCGAAGCCGGCAAGTCTCACGGGCTCTGGTGCTCCAGCCTTCAGTCCATCCGATAGGCGTCCGGGGTTGGCTTCAAGGGGCGGTTCATCCAAAGCGGGCGACGCAGGCCGCCAGGGCCGGGGGCGGGCTTGGTCTGCTTCAACCACTCCGAGTACACCTCTTTGGCCTCGTCCGTGTCGACGAAGACATCGCCGTAGCGGTCACCCGCTTCAGCCGGACCGACCACCACCTTTTGGTGCCAGCAGTGCATGCCGCTCGCCGGGTCGGGCTGCACGGGGAAGGTGAGGTTCTGGTTCACACCGACCTCCTTCCACCAGATGCGCTCGGTGTCGGGGTCGCTGCTGTGGAACGGGCGCAAGCCGTGCTTCTGGCGGAAGAGGAACGTCTTGCCCTCTCGCCGGATGTCGACGAGCGACGTCGAGAGCTGCTCGCCGCCGATCGTCTCGTGGATGCGCCAGCGCCCGACGTGATGCGAGCAGCCGACGATGCCGGGGTGGATGCCTTCGGTGATCCAGACGCGCGGCACGAAGTAGCCGATCCGCGTCTGCACGCGCGCCAGGCCGCCGTTCGTCAAGCCGAGCGCCTGCGCGTCTCGAGGATGCACCCACAGTGGGTTGGTGTGCGAGATCTCCTGCAGCCACTTCGCGTTGCCCGATCGCGTATGGATCAAGGTCGGCAGGCGGAACGTCGGAAGCAAGACGCGCTCGCCCTGGCTCTGGTCCAACTCGCGCCAGTGCACGTGGGAGCGGATGTAGCCGGGGATGGCGTCCTCATCGAAGCCCCACTCGGAGAGCGTCTTCGAGAAGAACTCGAGCTTCTTCGTCGGTGTCGGGAAGCCTGCTTTCTTCGAGCCGTCTTCGAGCGTGACGCCGTCCTCTTGGTCCTTCTCGAACCGCTCCTGTCCGGCGTACGGAACGGCGAAGGCGCCCTTGCGGCGCATGAACTCGAGAGGGGACAGCTTCTCCTTCGCCGCGGTCTCACTGAGCCCGGGCACGGACTGGAAGATGTCGGCGTAGTACTCGTCGAGGCCGATCGGCTGACCGGGGTTCTGCTTGGACTCGTACCACTTCCGGATGCCGCGGCTGCCGTCGGGATCGATCTGCCAGGTCAGCCCGATCCAGAACTCGGCCTCCTCCCAGACCTCGCCGGGATTCGTTCCGAGCGTCGAGCTCGGATTCTCGCCTGTCTCGAGGCGCTGGAACTCGCGGCCGACCGGCTGACGGAATCCGATCCACGTGCCGGCGTGTGTCTCTTGAGACATGAGGTCGTGGCGCTCGGGACCGAGGCCCATCGGCAGGACGTAGTCGGCCCACTGCGCGGTCTCCGACCAGATCGGCGTCAAGGCCACGTGGCAGCCGATGCGGCTCTCGTCCTCGAGCATCTCGATCCAGGAGCACCCGTCGGGGTTCGTCCAGACCGGGTTGTAGACACGGGTGAAGTAGACGTCGATCTTCTTGTCCTGCTCGCGGAGCAAGTGCGGCAACAGGAAGCTGAGCTCGTAGTGGGCGAGGGGCCATTCCTTCGGCCAGATGAGCTCGTTCCAGCGCTGGTGGGGCGGTGGGTTCTCGCTCGGCTTGGGCGCGAACTTGTCCCAGCTATTCGGGTTCAATCCGCCCTTCGTTCCAAAGCTGCCGGTCAGGACGTGCAGGAACAAGAGCGCGCGCGCGATCTGCCAGCCGCCGAGGTTGCCGCTCGCGGCGTTGCGCCAGAGGTGGCTGGAGAAGTGCTTACCGGCCGCGGAGATCTCGTCGGCGAGCATCTTGACCGTCTCGATGGGGACCTGGCACTCCTCGGCCGCGAGCTCGGGCGTGAACTGAGCGTACTCCTCTTCGAGCTTCTCGAGGAATCGCTCGAAGGTGCCCGGGCCACCGGCGTCTCGCTCTTCGAGGTACTGTTGCCAGTTCGTCCAGCGCCGCACGAAGCCTTCGTCGATGCGGCGGCTGGTGATGAGCTCACGGGCGACGGCGAGGAGCAGGGCGGCCTCGCTGCCTGGCCAGGTGGCGATCCAATGATCGGCGTGAGTGACCGTGTTGCTCAGTCGCGTGTCGATGACAGCGATTCGGGCACCGCTCTCCTTGGCCGAGATGATGCGCTGGGCGTGCGGGTTGAAGTAGTGCCCGGTCTCGAGGTGTGCCGAGAGGAGCAAGATGAACTTCGTGCCGTCGTAGTCGGGGGAGGGCCGATCCGAGCCGCACCAGGCCGCGAAGCCGAGGCGCGTCGACGCCGAGCAGACGTTGGTGTGGCTGTTGTGACCGTCCACGCCCCAAGCGCCGAGCAGCCTTGGAATGAAGTGATCATCACCGGGCCTTCCGACGTGATACATCACTTCGTCGTGGCGATCCTCGTCGATCGCCTTCCGGATGCGCCCACCGATGTCCTCGAGCGCTTCCTGCCAGCTCACTTCTTGGAACTGACCCGAGCCCCGGGGACCGCTGCGCTTGAGCGGCTTGAGGATTCGCTCGGGGTCTTTGACCTGGTTGATCGTCGCCGGCCCCTTGGCGCAGGTCCGGCCGCGGCTACCGGGGTGTACCGGGTTGCCCTCGAACTTGACGACCTCGCCGGTCGCCTTGTCCACGAAGCCCAAGAGCCCACATGCCGACTCGCAGTTGAAGCAGATCGTCGGCACGCACCGATAGTGGCGCTCCTTGCGAATTGGCCACGCCTTGGCATCGAGCTCGACCCAGTCGTCCCAACGCTCGGGCGGTGGACCGACGGCCAGCTCCCAAGGAGACGTGCGATTGGGCTGTTCCGGGCTAGTCATCGGGGCGGTCCTCTCGTTCGGGACGGATCGTCGCGTCAACTGATGGGGAGGGCTTGACCGGCGCGCACGAGGATGTCCTCGAGGTGCCACAGACCGTAGAGCGCCAAGACCGAGGCGACGACGAGCAGCACCGGCGTCGCGGGCAAGAGGGTGAAGCCGAGCGGCAAGATGATCCCGGCGATGACGCCGTGGATCCAGAAGCGCTGCTTGTAGGGGCCTTGGTGGATCAAGGCGCACACGCGGGCGAACTCCTTCTCGCGTCCCTTCGGAGCCATCTTCGATTCGAGCAGCAGGAAGATCAGGTGAAGAGCGAGGCCTCCGCCCAAGAGCAGGCGCCCGATCGTCATCGAGCTCTCGGGGAAGTCGAAGAGCGGATCGAGCAAGAGCAGCGTCGCTCCGCCGGCGGTCAACGCCTGGCTGAGGAGCGTCCACCACAGCCCTCGGCTCATCCAGAGCACGCGTCCGTGCGCTTGCCCGAACAGCCACGCGGTGTAGGTGGCTGAGAGGACTGCCAGGATCCCGGTGACCACCGACAGGACACCGCCGAGCGCACCGCCCGGAATCGCGCCGGCGATACCCAGGCCGATCCATGCGGTGAGCATCACGGCGAAGCCGGTCAGGATGATCGAGCCTTTGCAGATCCAGGAGCTCCAGTTCGGTCGCATCAAGATGTAGAGGAAGCGCTCGGGACGCTTGAGATCCAACACCAAGAGCGCGAGCGTCGCGAGCAAGAAGATCATGGCGACGACGGGGAGCACCAGCGCGCCGGACCAGCTCGGGGCCGCGTCCGTGAAGGGAGGCAGCAGACCCATCGCGGCGAGGAACGATCCCGCGGCGATCGACTTGGTCAGGAGGTAGGCCGTGATCTTGCCACCCCACATCGGCACATGGTCGACGTCGTAAGTCGTGCGGGCCGTCGGGGCGAGCTCGCCGACTTGGGTCGCTGCGAAGGCTTGGGCCTGGAGCTGCGGCGTCGGGCGTTGGTCCGCCCAGAGGTAGCCGCCCGCGCCTTGGGTCGTCAGCGGCTGGATACCCGCGGGCGCCACGTCCCGGTACAACACGTTCGGTCCCGTGCCCGCCTCGACCTTTCTCGCCGTGAGCTCGTGCTCCTTCCTCAGCCGCGAGACGACCGAGCCGGGATCATCGAAGTCACCCGGGATGATCGCCTCGGTGGGGCACACGACGGCACAGGCCGGGGCGAGCTGCTGCTCGACGCGATGTGCACAGAAGTGGCACTTCTCGGCGATCCCGGTCGCGTCGTTGATGTAGATCGCGTCGAACGGACACGCCTGGAGGCAGCCCTTGCAACCGACACAGGCCGACGAGTCGATGTCGACGATGCCGTCGGGCCGCTTGTGCAGAGCGACGACGGGGCAGATGCTGACGCAAGGTGCGCTCGTGCACTGGTTGCAGCGCAGGACCGCGTAAGAGCGCTTCACCGCAGGAAACTGCCCGGTCTCGGTGTACTTCACCCAGGTCCGAAAGCTGCCGACCGGGACGTCGTTCTCCGATTTGCAGGCGACCGTGCAGGCGTGACAGCCGATGCAGCGCGAGTGGTCGATCACGAAGCCGAGTTGCAAGTTGGCCTCCCAAGGTCGAGATACGGTCCCGGCCGTTCACCGGGAGCGGAGCGGCGATCCTACTCCAGACCCGCGAAGCCGTCCAAGGGGTGGGCCTGGTTGTGTGGTGCCGTGGTTGTGTGGTGCCATGGTGCTGTGGTGCTGTGGTGCTGTGGTGCCGTGGTGCTGTGGAGTTGAAACTCGAGAGGTATTCTGCTCAATGACTCGATTCAGAGACACCCAAGCACCCAGACACCCAAGCACCCAAGCACCCAAGCACC
>JAVJTD010000315.1:0-12467 GCA_040219065.1 Planctomycetota bacterium | reverse complement strand
GCTCGTCCGATCTCGCGGACCGAGCTTGGTCCGCGGAGCCAGGTGATCAGGTTGGTACCGGAACGTCTGACTCACCCAAGCACCTCGCTACCTGGACACCTGAACAAGCGAACCTTAACCTGAGGGCTGCCCGCTCTTCTTCGTCACGAGGCTATCGACATGTCAGTCTGGATCTGCCTCTGGGTGGTTCTCGGCGGTGCACCGGGTTTGGCTCCGAGGCTTCAGGAGCCCGACTTGCCCGTCGATCTCAGGGGCGCGTTGGCGTCGTACTTCAAGAAGGCGTCCTTGCCCCAGAATCGGAAGGGGCGGGACGAGAGCTTCGGGTCGATCGAGGCGAGTTTCCGCCGCTATGCCTTCGAGGTGGGCGCGGGCTCGATCCAGGGACTGCTTCGCGATCCCGACAAGATCTCGACCGTCGTTCAGAGCTGGCCCTATTGGGACCAGACGCCTTCGGGAGGTCACCTCTTCGAGGACACCTACATTCGGAACGGCGAGGAGTGGTCTTACTACCTCCATCTTCCGACGAGGTATCGGGCCGGTGTGGACCGCCCGCCACTGATCGTGGATCTCTGGGGAGGGGAGGACCCGCTTGCGTACTTCCAAGAGTTCTGGGAAGGGGACCCGCTGCTCGAAGAGGTCGTGCTTCTGCTGCCTCCGAAGTTCTCGGGCCAGAAGCTCATTCCGGCACCGCTTCAATGGCAGACGTTCGCCTTCGATGGGCTCCATTGGGTAATGCAGGATCTGACCATCCCCGTGTCGTTGTGGTCGACGACGTTGCTGGGCGTGCCGATGGTCTCGACCCGATACCTTCCACTCCGGTTGCCGACGATCAGCGAATGGAGTGGCCCCGACTGGGAGCCTCTCGAAGCGATCTCGCAGTTCTTCTGGGACCGGTTCAGCGTGGACGAAGAGCGGATCTTCTTGTCGGCGCGGGGAGAGCTGGCGCCAGATGCCGCTCGGCTGGCAGCGCAGTACAAGGACTTCTTCGCCGGGCTGATCCTGTTCAATGGGCCGGTCGTGGAGACCCATTTCGCACCGAATCTCGAGCGAATGGGCATTTATGCACCAGAAGGATGCCCTTTGGTCGAAGCCGTCGAGAAGCGCGGCGGACGAGTGTCGCGGGGCGGCGACCTCTCACATTGGATCGCCGAGACGCGCGTCGAGCTCTACCCGGACGCCTTCGAGGTCGTGGTCCCGCATCCGAGCTGGGGCGATGCCTGGTGGGTCAAGGTGTACGACATGGAGCCAGTTCGTGAGGCGAAGCTCACCTCGGCCCGTGTCCCAGAGGATCTGCCTGGATTGCGTGTCGAGCTCGATCGCTCGCGCAACGCGGTCATCCTCGAGCAGCGTCGCGTGCGAGTCCTGCGTGTTCGATTGAACGACACCATGCTCGACCTGAGTCGACCCGTGCGGGTGCTGCTCCGCGATGGTAGCTCCCGCGGGCAGGAGCGGACTCTCGCGGCCGCCACGGTCATGCGAAGTCTGCCCTTCGCCCTCGAGAACGTGTTCCTCTTCGGTGAGAGGCGCCGGATCTTCGTCAACGATCTCTGGGTGTTCATACCTTGAAATGAAGCTGGCGAGCTGCCTCCGGCAGCTCGCCAACTCGTGTGTGCTCGATTCGAGCGTCGGACGTCTTACTGGAGGGTGTCCAGCACGCCGCCGGTCGCGTTCTTCGCGTCCGTCTCGTGGAGCAGGTGTCCGGCCGAGTAGCCGCTGAGCGACTGGGCCATGGCGCCGACGAACGGCGGGTCCATGCGCTTGGCCTGGTTGCCGACCACGTCGACCGCCACATCGCCATCGATGCGCGCCCAGCCGGTCGTACCGATGACCAAGCCGTTGTCGCGGGTGTCGATGTTGGTGTTGGCGAGGAAATCGTCGGTGAAGGACTCGTCGATGTCGGCGAGCTCGACCGCGACGAAGCAGCGGAAGAAGTAGGTCGCCGAGAACTCGTACTCGTTGTTGTTGTAGAGCTCGAAATCGAGACGGGTCTCGAAGTTGTCATCGCCGACGAGCGAGACGAGGATGAGCATCGGCACGACCTGCGAGTTGTTCGAGCCGATGAAGCTCGAGAGCATCATCTGGTCGGCGACGCCCTCGTACTCGACACCGTCGAGATCGACGTTGCCGTTGGCGTTCAGATCCGCCGCCTGACCCTCGGCCGCGAGGGACTTGAAGGCGATGGCATCGAAGCCATACAGCCAGTTGCCCGAGCCGTCGGCGACGATCTCGTCACCGATCAGGTGGTTGTGGGACACCGGCTCCTGCGTGTTCGGATCCAGCGCGATGACGTAGAGGAAGCCGATCTCGCTGTTCGGATTGTGCCAGTTCGCGACGGCCGTGAACGTGTCGTTCGGCGTCAAGCGCTCGAAGCGGTTGAACTCGGTCCAGTAGTCGCCATCGATGTAGATGAAGTGAACGTCCACGACGCCGTTGAGGTTCTGGTTGGCGTTGAAGGTGGGGTCGTTCTTGACGTTGGTGATGCTGACGACGGTACCGCTGCCCGGCTGCGAGTCGTAGATCGGGTAGATCAGGACGCTGCCCGGGTTGCGGTCTTTCGCCTGGGCGACCGGGCCGAACGCGAGCGCGACGGCGGCCACCGAGAGCAAAGCCTTGAAAAGGCGCATGATTCAAGCCTCCGATGTGAAAACGGTGCACCTGGCAGACGACTTCGCCTCGCCGTCTGACCATACGGACCGGGTGAGGTCCGAAGGTGTCGGAGGAGCAAACCGGGCTCCGCGCACCGCTGCGGAGCCCGAGAGCACCGGTTTCATGGAGCGCCGGTTGAGGATCGGAGGGTATGAGGGAAGCTTCAGCGCAGCCCCGAGCACAGAGCCGGTGGAGCACGTTCAGGTAGGGCATCGTCCCGTCGGATTGACGAGACATGATGGCTGAAGAGCAGGCAGCGTGCCCGCCAGCGGCCCGGAAGGCCCTCCATCCATCTGGCCGCGCGTTCCTACGGCCTCTCGACGCGCGTCAAGTCCCAGAGCACTTCCGGCGCTGTACCGCGGACGGCTTCGGCACCCAGGATCGCGACTCGAATACCGCGAGGCAGTCGCTCGAGCGGCGTCTTGGCGTCCGAGCGGGTCCGGATCACGTTTCCATGCCAGTCGAGGTGCAGCTCGCGCGCTCGCCCGAGCGATTCGGTGATTCGGACCGCGCGACGGAGCGCGCCGGATGTGATCGGTTGGAGCCGTGGTCGGTACGAACCGACACTCGCACGCGACTGCACCTGCGCATCTCCGCTCCACCAGCGTGCGCGACGCAGCGGATTGGCCGAGGCGATCTCCACGCCGGCTCGGTCATCGGCGAGGACTCCTGGTACCGAAGACCAGGGACGTGAGACTGGCAGCCGGCGTCCCGGTCGGATCGAGATCGTCGTCTGACCGTGCGCCGCGAGGTCGAGCTCGAGATCCAGCTCGAGCCAATCGCCGCTCGGGCCAGCCCTTCTCATCTGCGACAATATCTCGCGGTTCGAGAGGAAGGCACCGAGCGTCTCCGTCTCGATCTCTCGGCCAGGCGGAAGCGCCAAGGTCAAAGTCAGCCGAGCGCTTCGTCTCTCGAGCCCGAAGACCTCGCTGAGCCGGATCGCGCACAGCTCTTCAGCGGCCGGTTCGTCGAAGGAGAAGCTGCCGCTTCCCGATCCGGAGCCATTGTCGCTGTTGAAGGACCAGTAGAACTTGTCGTCATCATCGTCGCAGTCGCAGCAGGCGGACAGCAGCGCACTGGCGAGCAGGGCGAGGACGAGTCGGCGGACCATCGTGACCTCCTGTCCGAGTTGGGAACCGTCCCATTAGAGCCTTCGAGGCCGGGGCCGGGCAAGGACAGGAAGCGGGCGATCGTGTCTCGATCGCCCAGCGGTCCGAGAAAGTGGGTGTCACGGCTCCAATGCGGCGGGCCATTGTGGTTGGGGGGAACGAGCCGTGACACCGGTATCAGGTCGCATCTCGCCTCATTGGCCCGAGATGTAGCTGCTGTCGCCGTCGAGGAAGTAGAACGTCTCGCCGTCACCGCCGGTGTGGCCGAAGATCCCGCTGTGGCTCCAGGAGCTGCCTCCTCCGCCGCCGCCTTGGCGCTGCTGCTGCGCCATCATCTGCTGACCGACCTGGAAGACGTTGTAGAGGAACGGGCCACCCTCGATACCGACGTTGCCGGCCGAGTCGAGCGTGTAACGGCCTCGGTAGACCGTCGCCACCTGGCTGAGGAGCAGCACCTCCATGCGGTGCAGCTCTCGGCCGTTGACGAAGACGCCTGTGCCGCCGCCCGAGCAGTTGGCCGGCATCGGACCGCCGAAGTCGAGACCGGCGCGGGCGTAGCCGGTGCACGGGCCGCCGAACACGCCGAGGGCGCCCGAGTGGCGGTCGTACCAGTAGGAGCCGTCCGGCAAGCGCACGCCGTGGAGCGTCTCGAAGGCCAAGAGCTTGGCGGCGTCGATGGGGCGCCCGTTGATCTTCACGGCTCTCGTCGGCGAGCGATCCGGCCGTTGCACGGAAGCCGGCCGCGTCGAAGGGATCTCCGCCTGCCAAGAGGCACTGGAGGAGGCGGTGCCGAGCGAGGTCACGCCGCTCATCGAAGGCACGCCGTAAGCCGTGCTCTGATCGGCATGCCGGCGTGTCGCGTCGGAGGCCGAAGCAGTCGTCCTCGCGACCGGGCTCCCGGCCTGACGCCTCTGGCGAAGATCGTCGAGCTCTCGGCGGAGCTCGGCCATCTGCCGGAGCAGCTCCTCGTCAGGGGAGCTCTGAGGCGCCTCGAACTTCACCGGCGGCGCCGGCGTCTTCGCTTCGGCGAGGGCTGGAGCCGCAGTCGGCTCGGATTGGGCCGTTTGAAGCGGCTCTTCGGTCTTTGGAGCCTGGGTCGTGTCCGAGGTCGAGCAGGATGCGCTGAGAATCACGAGGCAGAGGGTCGGGACGATGTATCGAGGCAACATGTCGTGGTCTCCGTCAGGGGGAAAGCGCCTTCCGGGGCGCGTTGAAGGCGAAAACGGAAACCGGCGGGAAGCGAAACAAGAAAAAAGAGCGAGCAGGCCGGACGTGAAACATGGGGCATTCGGACCGCCGGCTTCGCACGGAGCGCGGGCATCCTGCCCGCATCGGGCCGCGCAGCGGTCCATCAGCGAAACGAGTCAAGCCTTCACGATTGGACCTGTTGATCCAGGGCCCGAAGTGGCTTCCCTTCCGGGCGGAGAGCTCCACATCGGGAGCGCCGCCCCGGCCCAAGCTCGCTCGTGGATGTCCTCACCCAATGACGAGGTCGTTGGCTCGCTCGACTTGGGCACTCCATTGGATCCCGCAGGGGTGTGCCGCTGTCCAGAACAGAAGTGGGGCGGAACGCCAGGTGACGTCCCGCCCCACTCTCTTTGACTCAGGCTACCTCGAAGGAGCTCGGCTCAGTTGATCGAGATCTCGTCGAAGGCCATGCCGTCGGTCGAGATGGCGTAGTTGTCGTACTGCTGGAACTTGATCACGAAGCTCCCGTTCAGCGACAGGCCGGCCGAGGCGGCCAGCGCATCGATGTCGAGAGTGACGAGCTGCCAGGAGTTGTCAGGCGTCGAGCCACCGTTCAGGTTGTGCACCTTCACGAAGGTCGCTCCGTCGTTGTCCGAGAAGTAGATGCCGTCCTGGGAGTGCGTCTCCTCGGCGAAGTCCTTCCAGCGGAACGACAAGGAGGCCTGCGGCGTGCCGCTGAAATCGGCGAGGAGCCAAGCCTCGTTCTGGGAGTAGGCGCCGCCGTTGACCGAGTCGTCCATCGTCAGGTGGAAGCTTCCGGCAAACGGTGCGTTCGAAGACGTCACCAAGATCCTTCCCTCGGTGCCCGGCGTCGTCGTCCAGAAGGAGTCGAGGGAGCCGCTCTCGAAGCCGGTCGCATAGCCGACCGTCGCCCGAGTGCTACCACCGCCGCCCGAGGAGACCGAGATCTCGTCGAAGGCGAAGCCGTCGGTCGCGATGGCGTAGTTGTCGTACTGCTGGAACTTGACCACGAATGTCGAGCTCAGAGACAGGCCCGCGCTCGCGGCGAGGGCGTCCAGGTCGAGGGAGACGAGCTGCCAGGCGTTGTTGGTCGTCGAGCCGCCGTTGAGGGCGTAGACCTTGGTGAAGCTCGACCCTCCGTTGTCGGAGAAGTAGATGCCGTCCTGAGTGTGCGTCTCGTCGCCGAACTCCTTCCAGCGGAAGGACAGATTCACCTGGGACTCCGAGCTGAGATCCAGCCGCAGCCAGGCCTCGTTCTGCGAGTAGGCGCCACCGTCGAAGGTGTCGTCCATCGTCAGGTGCTGGCTACCCGCGTACGGGCCGTTGGCCGACGTGACGAGGATGCGACCCTCGGTGCCGAGCACGGTCGCCCAGTAGGAATCCAAGGAGCCGCTCTCGAAGCCGGTCGTGTAGGGCAAGGTCGCGTAGTCGGATCCGCCGCCCGGCGTGCCCGGTTGCACGGAGATCTGGTCGAAGCAGAAGCCGTCGGAGGCGATCGGGTAGTTGTCGTACTGCTGGAACTTGACGACGAAGGTCGAGCTCAAGGACAGTCCGGCCGAGGCCGCGAGCGCATCGAGGTCGAGGGCGATCGTCTGCCAGGTGTTGTTGGTCGTCGCACCGCCGTCGAGGTTGTGCACCTTGACGAAGGACGAGCCGCCATTGTCGGAGAAGAACACGCCGTCTTGGGTGTGGGTCTCGTCACCGATCTCCTTCCAATCGAAGGTCAGGTCGACCTGCGACTCACCGGTCAGATCGAGATGCAGTCGGATCTCGTTCTGGGAGTAGGCGCCCGCACTGACCGAGTCGTCCATCGTGACATGGAAGCTGCCGGCGGACGGGGCGTTCGCCGACGTGACGAGGATGCGGCCCTCGACGCCCAGGACGCTCGTCCAGTGCGTGTCGAACGTTCCGCTCTCGAAGCCCGTCGTGTAAGGAATCGTCGTGTAGTCCGGTCCACCCGGGCCACCGCCGCCGCCGACCGCCGCTTCGGCGTTGACCATGCCGTAACCGGTGTAACGGTCCCAGCCGACACCCGACTCGACGCTCGTCACGTCGTCGCAGGTGCTCACGAGCTGGTTGCGGACCTGATCCGGAGTGAGCGACGGGTTGCTCGAGAGGATCAGGGCACAGACGCCCGCCGCGTAGGGCGTCGAGCAGGATGTGCCGTTGAACCAGAGCGAGTAGTTGCCCGAGTCGTAGCCACCGCCGCCCTGGATATCGGTCGTCGGCAGGATGGTCGGGGCGATGACGTCGACGGCGCCCGCCGCGTCCTGCGTCGTGCTTCCGTAGTTGGAGCCCCACCAACGCTCGCCGTCACAGGTATACCCGTTCGGATCGGGCGACACGCCGGGGTTCAGCTCCGAGGTGCTCGAGGACGACCGCTTCCGCTCGCCGCAAGGCGACGCCGCACCGACACCGATCACGTCGGCGTGATTGGCGGGGTAGTCGATGGAGGAGGCATTGGAGTTGGCCGTCGCGGCCAGGATCGTCACGCCGTTGCTGTGCGCGTAGACGATGGCGCTCGAGGTGCCCGGATCATTCGAGATCGCGGCGCCGAGGCTCAAGGACGCGATGTCGGCACCATTGTCGGCTGCATGGATGATGGCATTGGCGACGGCGGAAAAGAACATGCTACCGGCGCTATTGGCGACCTTGAGCGGCATGATCGAGCATCCACCGGCGATACCGGCCGTGCCGAGGCCGTTGTCATTGATCGCGGCCGCGACACCGGCACACGCGGTGCCGTGCCCGCCGCCCGAAGCATTGTCGTCCGCATTCGAGTCACCGTCGCCGTAGTCCCAGCCCGCGACCTGACGCAGGTCGGGATGGCCGGCATCGACACCCGAGTCGATGATAGCGATGACGACCGCCGCCGAGCCGTAGCCTTGGGCACCGTCCCAGGCCGCCTCGGCGCTGGCGTCGAAGCCGATCGTCCCGACCGGGCTGCCCGAAGGGTGACCGCCGCAGCCCCAGCAGTAGTCGAGGAGCTGACCGGTGTTGTTGTGACCCCAATGATTGGAGTGCAAAGGGTCATTGGGCACGTCGGCCGGGAAGGCGCGATGATCGGGAGACGCATTCTCGACCTCGGGCAGATCGATGAGCGCCCGGGTCAGCGCGTCGATGTTCGTTCGTGCGTCGACCGTCACGAGGTACCAGCGATCGAGACCGAGCTCGGCGCCTAGCTGCTCGTTCTTGGTGTCGATGTACGCGCGCTGGATACCGGTCGCGCCTGCGCCGAGGAGCACGGCATCGAGGCTGCCGATTCCCGTCGAATCGAATCGGTCCGGCTGATCCACCTTCCAGTTTCGGTCGAGCGTCGCGCGATTCAAGGCACGCTGGGTGATCTGCACGAGCACGCGGCCGGGCATGTACCGAGACAGCTCGACGGCCGGGCCTCCCGGGCCGGCTTGAACAGGAGCAAAGCGCACGGATCGGGGCTCTTGGACGCCTTGTTGGCCGAGAGCTGACGGGACAGTCACCAGCAGGCCAACCAATGCGCACCAGACGATCGGTCGCGAAGTCCGCTTCATGGAACGGATCCTCCTCAAGGGTTTTTGGGGCGAATTTCTCTTGGCGGCCGCCGATCCTACGGAGGCACTCTCGTGGGCACAACCCGGTCGAAGGTCGGTCATCCCGCGCCGGCTCGGGTGAGCTGCCTGCATTTGGCGTCTGCCTCGGGACTTCGGTCGAGGCGAGCCGCGAGAGATTTTGGGAGGATTTTGAAAAAGATCCGCACTTTCGGCCCGCCTTCGGCACTTGTTGCCCGGGACGACCATGAATCAGAACGAGCTCGATCTCATCCAGGCGGCCCAGCGTGGGAATCGCCAAGCCTTCGGGGAGCTGTTCCATCGGCACGGCCGAATGGTGCGGGGACTGGTCCGTTTGACCGGATCCGGCGGCATCGAGGTCGACGATCTCGTCCAAGAGATCTTCCTCGAGGCGTGGCGAGCGCTACCGAGGCTCCGAGAGCCGATGCGCTTCCTGCCGTGGCTGCGAGGCATTGCCCGTAACTGCTGCCGGAGCGCACGGCGCCGGAGCGCCAAAGGACCCGAGTTGCGGGAGGTCGAGACATTGGCGATCCAAAGCCCTGTGAAAGCGGGCGTCGAGGAGCTCCTGAGCCTGTTGCCCGAGGATTGCTCCCTCGTGCTGCGTGAGAAGTTCTGCGAGGACCGCACCTACAAGGAGATCGCCCGGCGGCATCGGCTGACCGTGGCTCAGGTGCGGGGACAGATGGAAAAAGGTCTGCGACTGGTCGCCCAGCGGCTGACGGTCGAGAGCCGAAAGGAGGCGCAACGATGAGATGTCACGATGCGCGAGGCTATCTGGGCAGCTACGCCCTGGGCGAGGTCGAAGGTTGGGCGCTGGAGTCGTTGGAGGGTCACCTGGAGAGCTGTGAGGCTTGCCGAGGCGAGCTCGAGGAGATGGAGGCCGTCGTCGGTCACATCTTCGAGGTCGCGGGCGGCCAGGCGCCGAAGACTCTGGGCCCATTGCCCGAGCGAGTGACGGATCCGGTCGGGCTCGAGCCTGCGCCGACTTCGCCAGCGTCGTGGCCGACCGTCGTCTTGATCGCCGCCAGCTTGCTCCTCTTCGGACTGGCCGCGGCCTGGGTCTGGACGCAAGCGCAGTCCGAGCCCAATGGCGAAGTCGAGCCCTTCCGAAAGGATGAGCTGGCCAGTCAGATGGCAGAGAGGGTCGGGCGTCTCGACGAGACGCTCGAGCAGGTTGAGGCCAGGAAGACCCGATTGGAAATCGAGGGAAAGGCCTTCGCACTGGAAGGCGTGATGGATGCGGGCGCGACCATGCAACGCTCTCGGAGCGTCGACAAAGCGACCGTGCACGATCGGATACGACCGACCGGGCCGCCGGAAGAACTGTCTGAAGCAGTCCGTAGTATCGAGAGCCGGCTCGAGGAGATCGTTCAACTGGAGAGCGCCGACGAGGTCGTGGCGATCGAGGCGCCGACGGACTCGCTGCAGACGAAGCTGGCGAAGCTCGGCTACGTCGAAGGCGAGAAGTGGGGCGAGGTCTATTTCGCCCGGGACAGCATCGACGCGAAAAGGGGGATGCTTCCCGAAACACGGCAGATCCACCGCTTCTACGAAGCAGGTCGAGAGTCGGGCCAGCAGGCGCAATTGGGCCAGGTCGTCGAACAACTCGGTAAGGCGAGGAAGAAGACTCCGCAGCTCCAGACAATCACGGGTGGGTTGCGGGCCCAGCTCGACGCGAGCGTCAGCGAAGGGGCGTTGCGCGCCAAGAAGCCCGGCGGGGACGTCATCGGCCTCTTTCCCCTCGAGCACACCGACGTGCGAGCCGAGATCTCCGGGTTCCTCGCCGAGACCCGCGTGCGTCAGACCTTCGGCAACCCGTACTCCGAGGTGATCTTGGCGGTCTACGTCTTCCCGCTGCCGACGACCGCCGCCATCAACGGCTTCGTCATGCAGATCGGCGAGCGCAAGATCGTCGGCGTGGTGCGTCCGAAGGAAGAGGCGCAGCGCATCTACCAGGAGGCGAAAGCGCGCGGACAGACGGCGAGCTTGCTGACGCAAGAGCGCACCAACATCTTCACCCAGAGCGTGGCCAACATCGAGCCCGGTGGCACGGTCGATGTCGACATCACCTACTTCCATCCACTCGATTACTCAGAAGGACAGTATGAGTACGTCTTCCCGATGGTCGTCGGCCCTCGCTACATCCCGGGGTCGGCCGTGGTGCCCGAGGAGTCCGTCGAGACGGCGTCGTCGAACGACGAGGCGAGTCCGCCCGGTGGCGGCACGTCGCCGGATACGGATCAGGTGCCCGATGCGAGCCGCGTCTCGCCGCCGGTCTTGAAGGACGGCGAGCGGTCGGGGCACGACATCACATTGTCGATCACGATCGATGCCGGAGTCTTGCTCGGTGACGTCACCTCGCCGACGCACGACATCCTCGTCGAGCCTCTCGGCGCAGAGCGGGCGCGCATCGAGCTCGCCCGGCACGACAGCATTCCGAATCGCGACTTCGTCCTCCGTTATCGCGTCAGCGGACCTGCCATGCAGCTCGGTCTCCTCGCCCATCGCCAAGAGGAGCTGGGCGGCTTCTTCAGCCTGATGATCGTCCCGCAGCTCGCGCCCGAGGACGCCGACGTCACGCCGCGTGAGATCACCTTCGTGCTCGACAACTCGGGATCGATGAACGGCTTTCCGATCGAGCTCAGCAAGGGCATGGTCCGGCGAACACTGAAGTCGCTCCGCCCGCAGGACCGCTTCAACATCATCCAGTTCGCCGGCTCCGCTTCGCAGCTCGCTTCGAAAAGCCTCGCCAACAACGAGGAGAACGTGCGACGCGGCCTCGAGTACCTGAACGGTATGAAGGGGAGCGGTGGCACCGAGATGTTGAAGGGCGTGCAAGCCTTCCTGGACAGTCCGGTCGATGAGAACCACATCCAGATGGTGTGCTTCTTGACCGACGGGTTCGTCGGCAACGAGGACGCGATCTTGAGGCTGGTTCAGGAGAAGGGACAGCACGCACGATGGTACGCCTTCGGCGTCGGCTCGAGCGTGAACCGCATGCTCATCGAGGGCATCGCGAAGGTCGGGCGCGGTCGCTCGACCGAGATCTTGCCGACCGAAGACGAGGCTGCGAAGAAGGCCTCCGATCGCTTCTTCGACTTCATGGACTCGCCTGTCCTGACCGACATCGAGCTGGACTGGAACGGCTTGCCGGTGATGGATGTCTTCCCGAGCCAGCCCAGAGACCTGTTCGCCGGTGAGCCGATCGTCTTGGTCGGCCGATACTCCCAGGCCGCTGAAGGGCAGCTCATCGTGAAAGGGCGAGCCGGCACACGGGCCACTTCCTTGGTCTTGCCGATCAGCCTGCCGGAGAGCTCCGAGGCACACGCGGCGCTCGCCCCGGTCTGGGCGCGCAGCCAGATCACGCAGTTGACGGAGCAGCTCCTCGGACAGCCCGAGAACGCCGAGGAGATCCGCACCCAGATTCGCGACCTCGCCGTCGACTTCCAGCTCGTGAGCCAGTACACGTCCTTCATCGCGGTCGACGAGTCGCGCGTCGTCGGCGACGGACGTCCCTTGACGGTGCTGCAGCCCGTCGAAGTGCCGCTCGGTGTGAACCGTGACTCGGCGGTTGGAGAAGAGCCGACCGGGATCGCGCGGCGCATCGAGGCGTGGGGCGTGACGCTGGTGCAGGATCAGTCCGGTGAGTTGCGAGTCGGGGAGCTCGACGAGGACCGTCCTCTCCAGAGAGTGGCCGACGTGTCGACCGGCGAAGTGCTCTGTGCTCTGAATGGCATCGAGCTACGCGGCTTCGGACACCTGGAGTCATTGCTCTTGCAGGCTTCGGGTGAGACCGTCGAGCTCAGCTTCCGACCTGCGGGCGACAAGACGGCGACACGTCGGACGGTCACCGTGCCGAGACCGTAGATTGAGTGTCGGGTCGGTCTTCGATGAAGACCGACCCGAGTCTCAGGCCAGGGGACCCCTGACTTGAAACATCATTCGGACCGCCGGC
>JAVJTD010000313.1:0-10749 GCA_040219065.1 Planctomycetota bacterium | reverse complement strand
ACCTCGACCGGACCCACCCCTGTAACGATCTCCCGCTTCGGCTTGTGGCCGTTACGCACCACCAAGCGACGGCCATGGTCCTCTCGGAGATCCTGGTAGCGGGCAACGTACTCAGCGGCCTCAGCTTCGATCGCTGCCGCGAGCATTGTTCTGCGCTCCGTTCCTCAGGATCTCCATCAGGAGGTCCTACGAGACAGCCTCTGGTGACTTCAGCTCAAGCACGTTAGTTTCCATGTGGTGTACCTTCCCTCGTTGGGTTTCTGGTGTCTTGCGATTCACCAGGGTACGCCGCCTGCCCCCCTCACCTCCATCCACACCTTCTGGTTATATCTCCTCGGAGTCCGACTCCTGCCGAAGGAAACCCAATAGAAAGCCGTTGCTCATGAGGAAACCGAACGGTCCGCGCCGCGATCCTAGCAGAGAATGGCTGGCGCCTTTCTCGCCAGCCTGCACAAGCCAAGCAGCGTAGGGCGGAAGCCAGGATGGACCGCATCTCCCCTCGCCCTCATTCCGGGACTTGGTGATGTACGCAGTATGGCCCTCCTTGACTTGCACAAGCGCGATGCGGTGTGCGCTGGCAAATTGAATCGCTCCCCTCCGGAAACCTGAGGTGGCGAAGAGGATCGCCTTGTTCGCGTGAGTTGACATCCGCTTCTGTTCAAGGGCCTGAACCTGCTCACGCTCGATGGGCGCCGACCATCGCTTACACTCTATGATCACCAGAAAGTCGACCCCCAGAGCGCCGAATCGCGCGGTTACATCGAATTCGTAGGAACCGTCGTACGCCTCGATCCTCTCAAGGTGAGCGGACCGATACTCCGTCAAGCTAACACCCTCCTGGTCGAGCAACTCGCGAACAAACTGTTCGAATTCGGTGGGCGTGATGTCTTTCGGGCCGGGCGCCGACACGGAGAAGTCCTCCATGACGAGAACAACGATCTTGTAGAAAAGAGCTCCGTTGAATCGCTTGGCAGCGGCAATACAGAGTGAGAGGCGGAGTAGAGCTTTGGAGCGACGTCTCCGTAACGAGGAGCGGTCTCCGACATCTGAAGCTAGTCCAGCGCTTACTGCGTAACAAATGAAATAGGATGCGTTACGCCGAGGACCTTCTGTGCGGAGTCGTAGAAATACGCGCAACAGTAGATTCTTAGTCCGGCAGCCACCGCCGGAAACTGAAAGGAAGGCGTATTCATGAGTCCGCTGCCATCAACAGTTCCCCTGAAAAGTGAACCAAACTGCAGGCTCCATCCGGTCAGCGCGTCGACCGTCAACGGAAGCACGTATTCGCCGCCAGGCATTATCCTACCCTTGGTACCACTCCAACTAAGAAGCACCCGGCCGGATTTGCCTGCAAGCGATGTGGGGACTCCAGATACTGAGAAGTTTACTTGACCTTGAAAGATCGGCGTTCCATTCAGTACGAGTAACGGGGAGGCTGCGGGGGTTCTCAGCAGAAGGTAACTTTTTCCACTCGAGGAGCTTCCATAGCCCGGCGCTCCAACAAGAACACCTGCGCTCAAGTCCGCCAATGCCCGACCGAACGAGCTACCAGCGCTCTCGCCCCTGAAGACATTCAGCTGCTGACCATCAACGCCAGAAAACACGTGCACTGCACCGTGCCCCCCCCCAAACCACGCCGGGGCGCCAACGGCCAAATCAGGAAAGCCATCCCTATTCACGTCCGTCACCCCGGCGGCACTGCTGCCAAAAGCGGAAAGCGCGTCCCCAGCGAAGTCGAAGAGTCGGCCACCTGTTAATCCTGAGAAGACTCGCGCTCTGCCATCTCCCAAGGCATTAAAACTGCCCGTAATCCCGACGATCACTTCCGAGCGGCCATCGCCGTCCAGATCCGCTACGCCTCCCACACTCGCCCCGAATCCAAGCTCCACAGATTCTCCGATGAACGTATGCAAGGAGCGCCAGGAAGCACCCGAGTAAACATAGACCCTCCCCGGCTGCTGCCCAGAGGGGCTCTGCCGGATCTCTCCTATCGCGATGTCTGCTATACCATCGCCGTCGACATCACCCGCTTGCGAAAGACTGATGCCAAGTTGAAAACCGCCTGCATCCGCTACGAGTTCGTGCAATACAGCCCCCGTCAGCCCAGAGATTATATACACTCTGCCCGGAATGCCTTGCCCGATTCCGGAATAGAACCCGGGCGCTCCAACCGCTACCTCGGCACTTCCGTCTCCATTGAGATCGCCCAGCCCTGCCACAGTGGCACCGAAGAGTGAGTTAGGCGCATTCCCGGTTAGCCGTAGAATCAGATTGCCGGTCTGCCCTGAGATGACATGTACGTACCCGGTTCCATCAAGAAGACCGTTTGGCGCGCCCACGACTACGTCTGGAATTCCGTCCCCGTCCACATCTCCGACTCCCGATACACTCGCTCCGAAGCGATCTCCAAGCATCTCTCCGAGCACGCGCCCGAGTAATTTACCGGACTTCCCAGAGTAAATGACCGCTTCCCCCAGCACGCCAGCGAGATTGAGGCCCTCTGCTCCGATAAGCACGTCTTCGATACCGTCACCATCTATGTCCCCGGCGCTTGCAACCGAGCCTCCGGACCGAGAATAGTCTCTTCCGGTTGCAACCAGGCTAACTTGCGGCCCTACTGTTTGGACAATACCTAGTTGCTCTTTTAGATCTGGCTGACGGCCAATCTTATCGACCATTGGGTCGGCACTCGCGGTCCCGGTGGTCCGCAAGAGAAGGCGCATCGCTTGCGGCGCCATCGGCTGGCCCCACTTCGCACGGTGCGCGGCCTCAAGAATGGCGACAGCCGACGCTACGATGGCAGACGCTCCGGAGGTTCCGCTAAAGCAAGCAGTATACCACTGCCGGACATCCGGGTCTCCGCCCGGAAACAAGCTCGCACAGCCCGTCCCCACAGGTCCGTACCCAAGCGTTACGATGCTCTCGCCCCACGAGAAAGCATCCACACGTTCACCGAAATTAGAACTGACTGTCCGGGTGTGAGGTGCCGCTGCTGTGGCGGAGCCGACGATCACGGCACCGGATTCGCGCGATTGCAGAAGGCTATCAATATCAATGCCTCCATTACCTCCCGCCTCCACAACGTGGATTCCACAAGCTGTTAGCTGCCGTATGGCCAGATACTCAGCCAGGTTGTACTCGACAGGAACCAGACTCCCGCCCGGCCCAAACGCTTGCTGCTCCACAAGGACTACATCTCCTCGGTTCAGCTGTAACGCCGTATAGAGGAGCGCCCCGGCGACATTCAGCCCGTCCGACGTATTTGCGGCCAAAACTCGAACGGTGGCGTCCGGCGCAAGCCCTGTCACTCCGAAGCCATCAACATCCGCTGCGAGCACCCCAAGTACCGCTGTTCCATGGTTTGTGTCGTTGCGGGGATCCACTGGGGCAGGTCCAAGCGGGGCACTCGGCCCCTTCACCATCAAATCTTCGTGATCGAGCTGCCACGAGTATTCTACATCTGCGATCTGGACGCCACTTGCCCTTCCCCCCGGTTGCGTTGTCGCAAAGTCGACATCAATTCCGATCGGTGCTGGCCCTCGGTAAGCCTGCTGCCCTGTGAAATCGGGAGTTATCGGCGGGGCGATGTCTCCCGGAGGTGGTGAGGGGAGCGGCGCAGCATAGGCACTCTCGACGGCGGAGAAGTTCAGCAGCGTCGCAACAAGGCCTCTCTGTTCGATGCCTTCAGGAAGCCGGATCGAGTAGAGTTGGCTCAAATCGGCAAGCTCTTGCCCTATGTTTTCTTGCCCTTGGAGGCGCATTCGTTCAAGAAGCCCGTCCTCGATGTCGACAAGGCGCGTCACTGTTAGAGACGGCACGTTCGCGAGAAAGCTGACTACCGCGTCGACATCCGGCCGATGCGGATGGGCCTTCAATTTGCCATTGCGTGTGAACGCTTTTGCGTCATCAACCAGCTTGAGAACGACGGTCCGTGGGTCGCTTCCGGGTAATATGCTCTCGCCGACGTCCTTGATCGGCGTCCAACGTGGTAGTAGCCCGGATTGTCCTGCTTCGATGGATCCGCCGGCAGCGATCATGAAGAAAGCCGCTAAAATAGCTTGCATCACATGGTTCCTAGTGGAGGTAGCAAGAACAAGAGGCTGACAGATCCGAATTAAGGCGTCTAAGCCCCGACACTATACTATTCAGAGGGCGGCCACTTGCCGACGGCGTCCGGAGGCACAGGCACCGGCGCACAGTATGCGTCCTCTACTTCATCCAGGCGCAGCAACTTCTCAAGAACGCTACGCTGAGAAACGCCCTCGGGTAAATGAAGAAAGAAAAACTGACTCATGTCTGCCATTTCTTCACCACTCGCAGTCTCAGCCGCGCTTCTCACTTGCGCGAGCGGAGTGGTGGCGACAGCGTTCTTGCTGCCCTCAACGGGCACTAGCGGAAGCGAAATCGGTGCGCCGAACATCGGCTCGACCCGCAATCCGGAAATCTTATCCAGAAACGATGTCACCTTGGATATATCCAATCCGCCCTGCCCGCGACGGAGCTTTCCCTCGATGGCCACTCCTGCAGAATCGTCTTGGAGCTTCAGGACGAGCCTGCGGTCGCACCACGGCGCGTAGGCGCGATTGATGTCCTTCTCCGGCTTCCAACGCGGTTTCAGCGGTCGTTCCTCGCTAAGAGCGGGAGACGGTTGGAGTAATGCAGCAAGGACGAGCCAGACTGCTGATTGAATGTGTACTCCAAGTGGTTTCATACACTGACTGTAGAACCACTGGCGTTAAAATCTCGTTAAGGGCTGTTCAGAGGAAACCTCCGACGCCGGACAAGTCTTGATCGCTGAGGAAATCAAGAAAGAGGCACCTCTGAACCTAGGCCGAATGTTGAACGACTCAACATTCCCTGACCTTCAGTAAGTTGTCCTCCTTCATATCATTCGGCGCCGTACGGACATACTTTAGTCCTTCTCTCGTTGCAGCGATGAGGTTTGCTCGCGATCCTGCTTTCTCCACATACAGAGATCCCGGGTTCGCCTTCACCTTGTCGTGGGCCTGGGTCCGTGAGAAGGAAATGGTCGTGGTCTTCAGTGTCGTGATGCACCTGCAGTCGGAGTACTTCTGACTGTTGCCCTTCACGATGCAGACGATCTTCTCGGCTATTTGAGTTCCCTTCGCAAACGGGTCCGAATTCGACTCCGGCTCCCATGGGCTCTCGAACCGGTTGGCTCAGCGAGGGGCTAGGCGGACACCCAAGCAAGGAGCTCGCGGACGTCCGCCCTCGCCTTTCGAAGTGAACCTTTAGAAAGGTATCACGGTCGCATCGTAGTCATCATCGTCGAGCGAGACCTGACGGGCTACGGCCTCCAGGAACTTCGGCAGAACTCTCAGAGCACGTACCCTCACCTCCGCCTTCGTCTCGATAAGCGGTCGGAACTCGATCTCCGTCTCATCCGTCCAGACGGGAGTCGGGTAGTCCATCGCGAAGTGCCCGGTGCTGTGAGTTCTTCGGAAGGTGAGTCGCCACCCGCCCTTGAATCGAACAAAGGCCAGGTGCTCGAACTCGCCCTCGATGTACTCGCCGCCGAGAAAGACAGCCATTCCAGGCGACTGGTCATCGATCTCCGGGCAGCTCGTTAGCCCGCCCGACATCTCGTAGAAAACTTCTTCCTGCACCGTCTCGATGAGGAACTGCTCGACCGCCTTGATGTCCGCAGAAACGGAGTCTAGACGCCCTTCGGCGTTCTCGAGAACCGGTCGGTGTCGTTCGAGACTTTCCCGAAGCTGAGGATCGTTGATGTTGACCATATTCTTGGTCTCCCTGAAGCCCAGCCGCTCAGCAGCCTGGGCGCTTGCCCGGTCACGGGCTGATCTCTTCCCAATCAAGGGTGAAGTAGGGAACCAGTCAAGGTGGTGAGACGATACCAAAAACCTAAAACTTCGCCACCCAAGATTCTCATCGAATCTTGGGCGAAGAGGAGTCGACCAAAGCCAGGATCGCCCGCCGCACCGGATCGCTCAGGTCGGGCCAAGCGCCGATGACGTGCTCGAGGCTGGGATCGAAGCGTTGTGCTCGTTTTGTGCTCGATTCGGGTCCCAAGGTGTCCTCAGGCCGTCCAGCGTTCGAGTCTGACTGACCGGGAGCCTGGGCTTCCGGCTGTCGGATGCCCTCCTCCTGTCCCGACTTGTCAGCGTCGTGTCCCGACTTGCCGGTATGGCCACCGCCGGGACAGGACATTCGAGTCCCCCCTTCCGCACCAAGCCTCTGCCTGGTCTTGATGCGATGAACCAATGAGCACGGCCCACCGGAGCGCATCCGTTGGGCCGCTTTCGTTTCGCCAGACTTCAATACCAGGCGTTCTTCTGCATCAGCTTTTGGAGGACTGCCAGCTCCTTGTCGCCCGAGAGGCCGAGCAGCACCATCGGGACGCGGCGTTGTTGGATCAGGCGGTCTCGGTTGGCGTAGAGCCACTTCGTCGCGGCGGCGAAGCTCGGGGGTTGGAGGTAGAGGACCGTGTCGGGGTAGCGGAGGGCGTCTTCGACGTTGCTCGTCCACAGGCCGCGCATGTCCGAGGGGAGGCGGTTCTGGATCTCGTCGAGGGCCACCTTCTGGGCTCGCTCGTCTTGGTTCACCATCGTGAGCACCGGCAGGAACGGGTCCGGATCGACCGGCACGGGGCCCTCGCCCGGGACGATGATGATTCCGCCTCCGCCTTCGGCCACTCCGACGAGGATGTCGACGACGAGCGCGAACTCGCGGGTCACGATGCGGATCGCTGGCGGCACGCTCAAGTGCCAGGCTGCGCCTTGTCCTGTGAGCTCATCGTCTTCACCGGGCTCGCCGACGATCATATCGTCGCCCGAGACCGCGACCGAGCGGCCGAAGCTGTCGTAGGGCATCGGCTCGGGGCTGATGTCGGTTCGGATCAGGTGCCAGCCGCCTTGCGATACATAGGTGTGCACCGCGCCGGCCGGTGATCCAGGCGTCAAGCTGTGCGGCTCACCGACGACCAGGCGGCCCGTGTCGATGTCGACCGAGGCTGCGAACTCGAACGAGTCGAGCGCGATCGGTGCCCTCAAGCGGACCTCCATGTGCCAGGAGCCGCCGGTCTGCCAGAACACGAAGACGTTCCCTTGCGCCGGATCGCTCGAACGCGGCCGGTAGTCGCCGACGGCGAGGCGGTCGCCGCTGAGAGCGACGCGAGCGCCGAAGTCATCGAGGGGATCTTTGATCCCGTAGAGACGCTGATCGAAGCTCCAGGTCGCGCCATCGAACACGTACGTCCAAACGGTGCCGTAGGGCGCAAGATGGCCGCCCTCTGGCGACTCCTTCGCACCGATGGCCGCGCGGCCTCCGTCCAGAGCGCAGCTCGAGTACTGTCCCTTCACGAGCGTGAAGACCTGATTGAGCTTCCAGGACCCGGCGATGCGCGTGAAGAAGAGCGTGCGTGTCGTGCTCAGCGCGACGAGGTTGTCACCCGACACGGCGACATCGAGCCCGAAGCGATCGAAGGACCCGGTGTTCTGGAACTCCGTGCCTTCGAGGCGCAGCTCTTCTCGCCAACCGCGCCAAGTCTTCCGGAACACGAAGACGCGACCGACCTCGCCCGAGCCCGGCGCGCCGACGACCGCAGTCGTGCCCGAGATCGCGACCGAGCGCCCGAACTGGTCCCCGATCTCGGAGATGCTCGGTGTCAGCGTCGCCGAGCTCTGCCAACCGTCGGCCTCCTCGAAGACCTGGACGCGACCGGCGCCGCTGATGGCGAGCTGCCCGACCAGGGCGGTGCCACGGTCAACCGCCACCTCGTGACCGAATGCTGCCCCGGCCAAGGGCGATGGATCGATCAGCTCTTCTTGAGCCATCACCGGCGGAGCAAGACCGAGCAGACCGAGGGCGATGGCAAGAAAGGATCTACGAGACATGACGGACCTCCGGGTTCGTGGGACGTCTTGGGTTCATGGGACGCCCTCGAAATCCGGGACCCGGCCGAAACGTGTCTCCTCGAATCCGAAAATGTGCCGAACCGATCGACGGCGCGTCAGTCAGCCAGCTCCAACGCGACGGTCTCGATGCGGCCTGCCGAAACGAAGAAGGTCGTCGTCCTGCCGCCCTTCCTGGGGCTTGGTGATCGTGAGGCCGAGACCTCGTACTCGCCCGCCGGCAAGGCAGAAAGCTCGTAGGGAGCGCCCAGCCACCGCACGCGCTTCGGCAGATCGAACGTCTTGTCGCCCCAACTTATCTTCTTCCGGATCACCTGGGCGAACACCAGACTCTCGTAGCCCTCGCCGCCCTGGCTCAGCTCGAAGCGCACCGCTCCCCACTCACCGGTTCGAATGGTCAGCGGCGTGACGCGACCCGCCATGACGATCAGCTCGGCAGGATCGACCTCGGGCTGCAAGACCATCCCATAGCCGTCGAGCGCGACGCTGTAGCGACCTGCCGGGACATGCGCGATCGTGGGCGATCCGTCACCGGGCCAGAGCTGGATCGACGGCGCACCTTCGGGCAAGTGCTCGCTCTTGGGAATCAAGTACATGTACAGCCGAGGGGATTCGACCTGCTCTTGAAGGCCAGGCTGCAGCGACTCGATGCGAAGATCAATCGCTCCGAACCCTTCGGCGGTCTGCTTCAGGACGAACTCCTGCTGTGTGCTCTCACAGTTGCGCAGCCGGATCGCCCACGCATCGACCTCGAACCGCGGCTCGTATCCGGGGAGCGCAAGCCGGACCTTGAATGGTCCCAGCCGATCCCGGTCTTCCAGTGAGGTCAGCAATCGAAACGGGTCATTCGCACGGTTCATTCCGGCAGTGACGAGCCTCCCTGTGCCGCAGGCGAGTTGGACTCCGATCTCGTCGTAGGCGACTTGCCGATGCTCGAAGCCCTTTATCTGCTGTACAGGGCTCGGGTTCGACCAGAGATACGGGGACGCTGGGATCTCTCGTCCTTCTTCATCGACCTGCCGGTAGTCGATCGAGTAGAGCCCGGCGACGATGAGAAGGATCGGATCTGGCCCGGCACTCACATTCGTGATCAAGGATCTTTGCGGCCTCTTGGCTCGCCCATCGGCCTCCTCGGCAGGCATGGCATCGGGCTTCGGCGCTTCCGGATCGCGAGTCTCGTGGAGGCAGTAGCCATCGCCTCCGGCATGAACGCGATATGCTTCTGCGAGATCCAGCCCTTCGATCTGGAAGGTGCCATCCTCCTGGCTCATCGTCACATACATGCCGGGCGATTCTCCGCCGTTCAACAGGACCTCGATCTCCTCGGGTGCCGGTGGGGCGAGGCGCGCGGGGTGAACGACGACGTGGATCGGACGATCGGGAGGCTCGCGGTCGGCATTGACGATCTGGCCGAAGAGGACGCCGAGGCCCAACTCCAAGCGAATCTCTTCCTCGGCGTCAGTTGGCAACCTCCGAGTCGCGCTCTCGTATCCGCGTCGACTGGCCACCAGCCTCGAGTCGGGGACATCCAGCGCCGTCATTTCGAATGCGCCCTCGCTCCCGGACGTCACCCGACACAATTCCTCGTCCTCGACCGACAACTGTCGAACCATGCAATCTCCGAGCGGCCGCCCCATCGCGTCGACTGTGCGGCCGTACCGGTGAGTCGTCGCGGCTGAGCGGTTCGGCAGCGCCTCCTTTGGGTCAGCAAGCTGCTCCAACACACGGGAAGAGCCTTCTCGGGTGTCCGGCACATTCACATCGAGCGGGGTCGATGCAGTGCCGACCGACCGAGTCTCGGGCTGGGGATTCCAGAGGAGTCCGATCAAAAGGGCGGCCACCACTGCCAAGCCCACGATTCCCCAACGCCACGCCGTCGATTCGGAGCGCATCGCGATCATCCTTCACTCTTCCTGTTCGACCTTCTCTCGTCGAGACTATCGAAGTGCCACTCGAAGGCAAGCGGCTTCGAGATGCGCCGCTGCGTCGTCGAGGAGATTGTCGATGCCCGATGGGCTGAGCCGAGTACTGGAAGATTCCTATGATGGTGCCTTCACGCGTATCGCGGCCAGCCACTTCGGGGACGAGCTCGTCCTCGAGATCTGGAAGGTCCAAGACGACGAGACCAGCCACGAGAGTCGGTGGAGGATCAGGGCGCGCGGCGTCCGTGAGTATCGGCTCGAAGAGGCAGCAGGGGATCTCGAAGTCTTCGAGGCGGATCACTTCGTCCTGCGACAATATCTCGAGCCGCGGCGAGCGCTCGGCTTTCGGGGTCAGCCGCCCTCGCCTGCCGAGACGGTCGGTCGCCTCTGGCTAATCCACCGGGACATCGCCGGAGAGTGGGTTCCCTTCGAGCGTTACCTGAATGTCTGTGCCGGGCTCGAGGATCTACTGGCGGGCGGATACGGGCTACTCGCCGAGGGTCCCGAGTCGCTGGTACGGGCCTACGCCAATGTGCTGTCGGAGCAGGAGGTCTCCACCAACCTGCTCTCGCCCACTCCCGCGAATTGGTGGAACGGGACGAACTGGGTCGAGAGCACCGCCCCGCTCACGGGGATCTCGATCGGACGCTCGCTCATCGTCGCCGAGGACTTCGAGGTGGAGAAGATCGACTGATCTGAAACTAGATCTCGCGCGACCGAAAACAGAGCCCGCGCGACCGAAACGGGGAGTGGCTGCTGAGCGGGGAGCTGCTTCCTCGACGGTGCCACCGATCGAATTGGGAGGTGCCGAGCAAGGGGCCGCTCGGAGTGCGCTGTCGTGGCGGCACGGTGCGCCCCGGCCCAAGCTCGCTTGCGCAGCGCCCTCGCCGACAGACTCGGTCTTTGACTCGCTCGACTTGGGCACTCCATCGCCC
>JAVJTD010000229.1:0-20318 GCA_040219065.1 Planctomycetota bacterium | reverse complement strand
GCCTGGTGACCGCCATTCTCTTCGAGAACTTGGGGCAGGGGTGGAGCCGTGTCGGTGAGCGGCGACTGCCGGCCCTGGCAAAAGGCGCGAGCGTCGTCTTTCAGCGAACGGCACCGGGCTCCGGAGAGGCCCGTTTCGAGGCGAGCATCGTGTCACCCATCGATCCGCCTCCGTTCGACCGGGACGACAGCCTGCGTGCTACGTGCCGAGTCGATGAGCGGCAGCGCGTGATCTGGCTGTACCCATCGTCGCGAGCTCCGGACTCGATTCCAGGCTCCACCGAGCGGTTCACCTTCGAGCCTCGCGCCTGGCCCGCCTCGGAGGAGGACCTGGCGAGTGCCGAGGTGCTGGTCATCGCCGATCTTCGCGCCGAGGAGCTCGAAGCCGCGCCCCTGCCTCTCGAGCGTTGGGTCGCTCGGGAAGGGCGAGGGCTGTTGGTGCTGGGAGGGCCGAGAACGCTCGGCCCGGGAGGCTGGGCCGGCCGTCCGATCGAGGAGTGGCTGCCGATCCGGTGTACCCCTCCCGAGGACGAGGGCGCCGACCTGTGGCTCGTCGTGGACCGCTTGGGGAGCATGGCCGGTGAGCCGCTGGATCAAGCAAGGCGAGCGATTCGATCGGTCGTGCGCGGAGCCGCGCCAGGTGACGGCGTTTGGGCGGCCGGGTTTGCGGAAGGACTGGACACACCGGTCCGGTTGAAGGCTCCGGGTGAGGATCTCGATGTCGGGCGTGTCGGTGCCTGGCTGGCCGGCCTCGAGGCGCGCGGCAGCACCGCTCTGGTGGCGGCGCTCGAGGAGCTCGAGAGCCGATTGCCAAGCAGCACGTCGCGTCGTCGGCACGTGCTCGTTCTCTCGGATGGCAAAGCGACCGGCGATGACCCTGAGAGCCGTTTGCCGGCTCTGGGCCGAAGGCTCGGGCGCGACGACGTCGCCGTCTCCGTCCACGCCGCTGGCAACGACCCGGACCGGGATCTCCTGGAGCGCCTGGTCGCGGCCGGAGCCGGGGGCCGATACTCCGCAGCCGACGACATCGAGAGCTTGCCTGACCTGTTCCTCTCGGAAGTTCGCCGGGACTGGATCCGGAATGGGCCGATCGCGGTGCGCGATCGCGACGGTCGCCCGCTTCCCGAGCTGAGCCGGCTAGTCCGAACCGACGCTCGGCAGGAGGCCGAGATCGAGCTCGTCTCCGAGGACGGCGATCCCGTGCTGGCGACTGTCCGGCGTGGTGTCGGGCAAGTCGGTGTCTTCACCTCGGGAGGCGCCGCAGGCTGGGCCGATGCTTGGCAAAGTGGCCCGCTGTGGGACCGCCTCCTGACCGCTGTCGCGCCGCCTTCCGGGACCGGCTGGTCGGTCGCTTGGCGAAGATTGCGCGGAGGGCTCGAGCTGGACGTGCGCTCGCCGGAGCCGCTCGCGCTGGATTCACTCCGAGTGAGTCTGGATGGCGCGTCGCCGGTCGCGCTCTTGCAAGTGTCGCCGTCATCGTGGCAGGGAGAGCTCGAGTTGCAAGAGCGCCGCCGGCTGGTCGCCCTCGATGTCTTGACGCCATCAGGCGACATCTTGCTACGAAGGCGACTCGAGACGGGCGGCGATGAAGAGCTCATCCGTCTAGGTCCGGACATGCACCTGCTCGAGCGGATCGCGCAGGTCACTGGCGGCGAGGTCCGTCCAATCGAGCGACGCGAGAGCGACTTGCCGGGCCTAGCCGGACCCTCGCGCCTTTGGGCCATCGCCCTCGCCGCCATCGGCATCCTGGCACTCCTCGCCGCGCGCCATCGCCCCCGCGGTTGAGCGATCGAGGGCACAGAGCCCGCGCGACCGAGACGGAGACGCGTCATCGAGCGAGAAGCCATTCTCTCGACGCCGCAGACGATCGAGCAGGAGAGTGCCGAGCAAGGGGCCACTGGCACGAGCGTCCGAGCTCGTCCGCACAGAGCCCGCGCGACCGAGACGGAGAAGCGTCATCGAGTGAAAAGCCATGCTCTCGACGCCGCAGACGATCGAGCAGGAGAGTGCCGAGCAAGGGGCCACTGGCAACAAGCTTTCGCTCCTTTGCCGTCGACCTCTGTTTTCGTCAGAGACTCAAGCCACAGCGCTCCTTCGGTCGAAGCATCTCGATGACGTGTCGGAACACCGGCCGCACTCGTTTCGAATTGGCAGGAGATGTCAGCGATGAAGATCGCGTTGGTTTCGGGGATCGTCGCCGCGTTCGTGCTCGGGGGCTGCGTGAGCGAAGGGCCCTACGATGAGACCCGGTCCAACGACGACGGCTTCCTGTCGGCGGGACCTTTGCTCGAGAAGGAGATCGAGGAGCGCATCGCCAACATGCCCTACTATCGGGGCCTGAAGCGGCTGGCCAATCTCATGCGCCTGGCCGACATCGGTGAGCCGGCGATCCCGTACTTGATCGAGGGCCTGAAGAACGAGGATTCTGAAGTGCGGGCGGCATCGGTCTACGCGCTCGGCTTGATCGACGACAAGCGCGTCTTGCCGGAGATTCGAGCCTCTCTCGAGGATCCCGATCGCAGCGTTCAGCTCGAGGCGGCGGCGTCACTGCTGGGCATGGGCGACTGGAAGGGGGTGCCGCACCTGATCCGTGCCATCGACGACCCTGACCGCTACGTCCGTTACAAGAGCTTCGAGGCCCTGAACAAGTTCACGGGGCTGAGCTTCCAGTACGACTTCCGCGCGAGCCAGGAGGACCGCTCGGCTGCCGTTGCGAAATGGCAGACGTGGTGGGGCGAGAAGCAAGAGGACGATTTGCTGGCGGGCACGCGACAGTAACATCGAGGCGCTCCCACACACACCAGGGCGCCGAGTCGTTGCGCTCCGTCCACTGGCGGTTTACTCTCGGACCTGCGGAGGAACCTGCCTGAGGACCTTGGGGCCACACGCATGGACGAACGGGTCAAGCCCTGCCTGTTCTGCGGAGAGATCATCGCCTTCCGGGAGTTCTACTGCCCGCATTGCGGGACGTCGACTCACGAGGGGGCCGAGAACCGATTCCCGGTGAGGGAGTCCACCTGGCGAGCTCGCCGGGGTTGGGCGATATCGGCGGCCCTCGCCGGTGCGACCCTGGTGATCGGCTTGGCGATCGCGATCGGCATCGTCGTGGCTCATGCCTGCGTGACCCGATGAGGGTCCGGCCCCGTCCTGCGCTTGGGCGACCTCGAGGAGATCGACCTTGAAGATCTATTTCTGCGACATCTGCAACGAGAGCATTCCCCTCAAGGACCTCGAAGAGGGGACTTGCCTCGCCGTGAAAGGCAAGATGATCTGCTCGAGCTGCAACCCGATGCGAGGGGGCGGCGCGAAGAGCGGGCTCTCAGCTTGGCCCGGAATCGTCGCGATCGTCATCGCGCTCGCCGCTCTGGGCTTGGCCATCTTCTCCTGGCTCGAGAAGCAGCCCGACGACTCGGCGCGGTCCGAGGCGACCCGGGACCTCGAGCGCTCCATCCAGGAGGTGGGACGGAAGCTCGAAGGGGTGACCGACCGAGTGGCGCTGCTCGAAGAGCAGAAAGAAGAGCCCTTCCCGATCGGCCGACTCGAGGAGCTCGAAGCGCTCCAGAAGACCGGTGGGCGCCGGTTGGCCGAGCTGGATGCCGAGATCGAGTCCGTGCGGGGGCTCCTCGAGACGCAAGCCGGCTTGCAGCGAGAGCTCGAGCGAGTCTCGCTGGAGTCGACCGATTTCGCCTCTCGGCTGGACAAGACGCAGGACCGCCAGGACGGCTTGGAGCGGGCGGTCGAAGGTCTTGCGGCGCGGTTGGAAGGCATGGCACTGGCCCCGAGGGGCGACGTGGTCATGCCCGAGCCGGCGGAGGAGAAAGAGCCCGAAGCCAAGTCCGGCGCGCGCGATGTGTCGATCTTCGACGATCGGACCCGCGCATTGATCGATCAACTCGCGTCCGGGAATCCGAGCGTGCGCTTCAATGCGGTCGACGAGCTGCTCCGCCTGAGGGACGAGCGCCTCGCGCCTTGGCTGGTCGATCAGCTCGAGGACGACGACATGTTCGTTCGTTACCTGATCGCCGAGGGCTTGGGAGAGCTCGGTCGCAAGGATGTCTGCTCGGCCTTGATCGAGAGGCTCGACGATCCGGAGAGCATCGTGCGCGACTCGGCGCACCGCTCGCTCGAGACGCTGCTCGGCCTCGATGTCTCGTACGATCCCAACGGAACGGTCGAGGAGCGCCGCGCTGGCGTCACCCGCTGGAAGAAGGCTTGGGACGACGTCCGAGGCACGGAATGAGCTTGGCGACATCAGCGGCTACCGAGGCCCCGAGCGCGGGAAACGCGCCGAACCTCGGAATGCCGGCGTCCGAGCGGCGGATCTTGCGCGCAGATGCAGCAGGACCAGTTCCTGGAAGCCGTCGCTCGGGCTAGACCGAGCTCAGCTTCCGACCGAGCTCGAGCTCGATGAAGTTGGCGAGGAATCCGATCAGCCAGCCCGGGACACCTTCACTCGCCTGTCGTTCGATGAGCGCGGGGTCTTCGGACTCCGTTAGGTGGACGATACGCCAGCGGTTCAGGGGACTGGCTTCCGTGCCGGCGACCGCGTGCTCGACGTGGAATAGCGGCTGATGCGTGCCGGCCTCCACGCGACCGCCATCGGGGCCGACCAGCTCGGAGCGGCCGAAGAAGAGCACGGCTCGACTGGTGGGGTCGAGATAGACCTCTTCGAGGACGATACCGGGGTCGGTCTCCGCCTTCCAGGCGACCTGCCGGCTCGACCGTAGGAACCACGGCTCGCCGCCGGCGAGGGTTTTCCGCGCCCACGACTCGCCCTCCAGGACGACCCCGGGAATGTACGTGCCCGGGTCCCAGGCCTTCGCGACCTCGGCGTCCCAGAGATACTGTCCCGTGATTCGAAAGCTGTCATCGACCGAGTAGGACTCCCGAAGAAGGAGGTTGACGTCGATCGCTTCCGATTCGATCCGCGTGTGCCCTGGCTTGTCCCAGGCTTGCTCGAACTCGGCTCGTGCTTCGCGGAAGGAATCGTGGGTGTTCATTCGGGCTCTCCTTACGTTCAGTGGGGGCGCGGCGTGAAGCAACCTTCGATCGTACCTGGTCTCGGACCTCTCCCGCAAAGCTCGGAATCTATCGAGTGGAAAGAGTCGACCCTCTCTCGACTGCTCGCGTGATTCCAAAACCGATCCCTCATCGGAGCGAGCGGAGAAGGACGAATTGGTCTCACTCGGTATAGTAATCGGGCGCGCCTCTGCCCCCGCGTCGACGATGGCGTGAACACTCGACCCTACTCATGAGGAAAGCTGTGTCTCCCGACATCCCGGCGGCCGTCGACGCTTACTTCAGCTCCTTGCTGGTGCCCGAGGATCCTCGCCTCGATGGAGCTCTCGAGCGTGCCGTCGACGCCGGGCTCCCGCCCATCCAAGTCTCGCCGCTTCAAGGGAAGCTGCTCGCGCTCTTGACGCGCTTCGGCCGGGCGCGACGAGTGCTCGAGATCGGGACGCTCGGCGGCTACAGCGCTCTGTGGATGGGAGACGCCTTGCCCGAAGATGGGCGGCTAGTCAGCCTCGAGGTCGATCCCGATCGGGCGGAGGTGGCCCGTGACAACTGGGACCGGGCCGGCCTGGCCGAGCGGATCGAGGTGCGGGTCGGTCCGGCGCTCGAGACGCTCGCCGAGATGAAGGGCGAGGAGCCGTTCGACCTCGTGTTCCTCGACGCCGACAAGGAGAACAACCCGGCCTACCTCGAAGCCCTCTTGAACGTCACGCGCCCGGGCAGCTTGATCGTCGCCGACAACGTCGTCCGCGGCGGCGAGATCCTCGATGCGTCCGGACGAGACCCGAAGGTGGCGGGACTCCGCCGCTTCCACGAGATGATCGCGGCCGACCCGCGTCTCTTCGCTACCGCCCTCCAGACCACGGGCAGCAAGGGCCACGACGGTTTCGTCCTGATCCTCGTCGGCGCCTGAGTTGGCTTTCGAAAAGTGAGCGATCCGTTCCCGGCACAGATGTCCCACTTTGGAATGCAAAGTTGGCCATTTGTGCCGGGAACAGATTGCCAAGGTGGGCAATCCGTTCCCGGCACAGATGTCCCACTTTCACCTCGGCGTTGAGAGACCACGGCCGATCCGGTAACCTTCGCCCTTCCGGCGACTGGGGCTCATGCGTGGAGCGGGCGCTTCACGCGAAAGAACGCCGGGTGCAGTGGCTCCCGGAAGCTCGGCGGCAGGGCGCTGGGCGGGAGAACTGACCGGAGCCCGTGGTTTCGGTCTCAAAGTGCGAGGAGAAGATATCGTCATGGCGCGCAACAAGATCACGGTCGTCGGTGCGGGATTCGTCGGGGCGACCACGGCGCAGCGGCTCATCGAGAAGAGCCTCGGCGACGTGGTCCTGATCGACATCGTCGAAGGCATGCCTCAGGGCAAGGCGCTCGATATGCTCCAGGCGGGGCCCGTCGAGGGCTACAACGGCAACATCATCGGCACGAACGACTACGCGGACACCGCGGGCAGCGACGTCGTCGTCATCACCGCCGGCCTGCCGCGCAAGCCCGGCATGACTCGCTCGGACCTCCTCGCCAAGAACGCTGCCATCATCCGCGGCATCACCGAGCAGGTGGCCAAGCACTCCCCGAACGCCATCATCGTCTGCGTCACCAATCCGCTCGACGTCATGACCCACCTCGCCCAGCAGGTCTCGGGCTTCCCGCACGAGCGCGTGATCGGCATGGCTGGTGTGCTCGACTCCGCTCGCTTCCGCGCCTTCATCGCGATGGAGCTGAACGTGGCGCCGTCCGACGTCCACGCCATGGTGCTCGGCAGCCACGGCGACTCGATGGTGCCCCTCGCGCGCTACTCGACCGTCTCGGGCATTTCGATCGAGAAGCTCCTTCCGCAGGATCGAATCGGCGCTCTCGTCGATCGGACCCGCAATGGCGGCGGCGAGATCGTGCAGCTCCTCAAGACCGGCTCGGCCTACTACGCGCCGTCCGCCTCCGTCGTCCAGATGGTGAAGTCCATCATCCTCGACGAGAAGAGCGTCCTGCCATGCTGCGCGTACACCAAGGGCAAGTACGGGCTCGACGGCGTGTACATGGGCGTGCCATGCCGCCTCGGCCAGAGTGGCCTCGAGGACATCCTCGAGCTCGAGCTGACCGAGCAGGAGACGGGCATGCTCCACGCCTCCGCCAAGAAGATCAACGAGGACATCGCCGAGCTCTCCCAGATGAAAGGTTGATGCCGGCTCGACGGGACCGAGGCAGCCCCGCCGGTCCCATCGACCTCCGATGCCATGCCGAAGCCCCTGAATCCCGTCACCGGCCGTGAGCTCCACGACGTCACCCGGTGGGTGCTGCTGAGCGCACTCGTCGGTGTCGTCGCCGGCCTCGGCGCCATCTTGTTCAACGTCGCCTTGGACGAGGTCACCGAGCTCGCGCTCGGTGACGTGATGAACCACCATCCGCCGGTTCCGCGCGGCGAGCAGAAGGCCGGTGCCGAGGCGGCAATCGGAGATCCCGGATCCCTCCGTGTCTGGGCCGTGCTGCTGCTACCGACCCTGGGCGGGCTCCTCGCCGGTGCGATCATCTTCCGTTACGCGCCGGAGGCGGAAGGGCATGGCACGGATGCGATGGTCAAGGCCTTCCATCGCCTCAAGGGGGACATCCGGCGCCGCGTTCCTCTGCTGAAGAGCGTCGCCTCGATCATCACCATCGGCTCGGGCGGCTCGGCCGGACGCGAAGGGCCCATCGCCCAGATCGGCGCAGGCTTCGGCTCGTTCCTCGGTGGCCTGCTCAAGCTGTCGCCGCGCGAGCGTCGTCTGCTCATGCTCGCCGGCGCCGCTGGCGGCATCGGCGCCATCTTCCGAGCTCCACTCGGCGCGTCCCTGTTCGCCTGCGAGGTGCTGTACCGAGACGCCGAGCTCGAAGCGGAGGGGCTCATCCCCTCGATCATCGCGTCGATCGTCTCCTACTCGATCTTCACCTCGATCTTCGGGACCGGGTTCCTCTTCGAGACGCCGCACCTCGTGTTCCGCCATCCCTACGAGCTGCCGTTCTACCTGTTACTCGGGCTGCTCTGCGCGGGGTTCGGGTGGCTCTACGTCCGCGTCTTCTACGGCGTGCACCATCTCTTCGGGAAGCTGTCCGTCGTTCGAGTGATCAAGCCGGCGATCGGCGGGCTGCTCCTGGGACTCCTCGCCCTGGAGTTTCCGCAGATGCTCTCGGGCGGTTACGGGTACATCCAAGAAGCGATCGACGGCAACATCATGGTCACCATGATGCTGCTCTTCGCGACGCTGAAGATCCTGGCGACATCGCTCACGATCTCCTCGGGCGGCTCGGGCGGCGTCTTCGGTCCTTCACTGTTCATCGGCGCGATGCTCGGCGGCGCCGTCGGGTTCTGGGCGGACTCGCAATTCCCGGAGCTTGTCGACGACCCGGCCGCTTTCGTCTTGGTGGGCATGGGTGGCTTCTTCGCGGGCGTGGCCAAGGTGCCGATTGCGTCCTTGATCATGGTGTCCGAGATGACGGGCTCGTATGGCTTGCTCGTGCCACTGATGCTCGTCTCGGTGATCGCCTTCCTCTTCTCGAGGAAGTGGACACTCTACATCGAGCAGGTGCCCGGCCGCATCGACTCGCCGGCCCACCTCGGCGACTTCGTCATCGACATCCTCGAGGAGATGACGGTCGCTGACATCCTCGATCCCGATCGGCCCATCGAGACCATCCCCGAGAACCTGCCCCTCAAGCGCATCATCCCGATCGTCGCGCAGGCCGAGGGACGGTACTTCCCGGTCGTCGATGCCGAGGGCCGAATGACGGGCATCTTCTCCCTGACGGACGTGCGCCGGGTGTTCCATGAGGACGCGATCACCGATCTGTTGATCGCCAAGGAGATCGCGACCGAGGACGTGCTCACAGTCACTCCCGACGACGATCTGTCGGTGGCTCTGCGGAAGTTCACGCTCAAGGACATCAACGATCTGCCGGTCGTGGACCACGAGGACTCGGGCAAGATCTTGGGCATGATCAACCGTAAAGACCTCTTCAAGGCCTACGACGCCAAGCTCCGTCAAGCCCGCTACGAGTCCTGATCGCCCGTCACCGGGGTCTTCGATGCGCCGTTCGCTCTGGGTCTCTTGCCTCGTGCTCTCCTTGGGCACGTCCGCCTGGACCCAGGAGGAGGCGCCCCGAGTGGCGGGCGTCACGCGCGTGGCCGAGCCGCCGCGCCTCGACGGACTGCTCGACGACGCCGTCTGGCTCGAGGCGGAGCCCCTCGTCGACTTCTACCAGGTGCTGCCGATCGAAGGCGCCGAGCCCAGTGAGTCGACCGAGGTGCGGATCGTCTACACCGAGGACGCGCTCTACATCGGCACGATGTGTCACGATCCCGAGCCCGAGAAGATCGTCGCGACGCAGATGGCGCGCGATGCCGACCTCGATCCCGACGATCGCATCGAGCTCTTCCTCGACACGTTCCTCGATCGGCGCAACGCATTCTACTTCCAGATCAGCCCGGGCGGCTCGATCGGGGACGCGCTCTTCTCGAACGCCGAGGGCTTCAACAAGCGCTGGGACGGCATCTGGTGGGGCGAAGCCCGAATCCTCGAGAACGGCTGGTCGTGCGAGATCGAGATCCCGTTCAAGACGCTGTCCTTCGACCCTTCGAAGGACTCCTGGGGCTTCAACATCGCCCGGGAGATCAAGCGCAAGGGAGAGCGCATCCGCTGGTCGAACCCTCTGCGCAGCTCCCGGTTCTTCCGGGTCGCCGAGGGAGGGACGATCCGAGGCTTCGAAGACTTGCGACAGGGTATCGGGCTCGACGTCGTGCCCTACGGCCTGATGAAGACCGTTCACGACGACCGCACTGGCCGGGACTTCCTCCGCGGGGACTTCGGCGGAGACCTCTTCTACCGAGTGACGCCCAGCTTGCAGGCCAGCCTCACCCTCAACACCGACTTCGCCGAGGCCGAGGTCGACGAGAGGCAGGTCAACCTGACGCGGTTCCCGCTCTTCTTTCCCGAGCGGCGAGACTTCTTCCTCCAGGACGCGAGCATCTTCAGCTTCGGCGGCATCTCGCGCTCACCGCTGCCGTTCTTCAGCCGCCGCATCGGGCTCGTATCCGGAGAGGAGGTCCCGATCTGGGCGGGGGCCAAGCTGACCGGCCGCGTCGGCGACTTCAACCTCGGCGTGCTGGACGTGCAGACCGGTGAGGAGGACGGGCTCGATCCGAAGAATCTGTTCGTCACACGAGTCTCGAGGAATGTGCTCGAGGAATCCTCGGTCGGCATGATCTTCACGCGCGGTCGGCCGGCCGAGAACGGGGAGAACGCCCTCGCCGGGCTGGACTTCACCTACCGCACCGGGGAGCTGTTCGGCGAGAAGAACTTCCAGATCGACCTGTGGGGGATGGGCACGTCGACATCCGGAGCGGGTGGAGATGGGAGCGCCGCCGGGCTCACGGCCGACTTTCCCAACGACCAGATCGATGTCGGCTTCGAAGTACAGCTCATCGGCGATGACTTCAACCCCGAGCTCGGCTTCGTGCAGCGCACTGGCGTGAACCTCTACGGCTTGGACCTCGAATACAAGCCGAGACCCGAGACCTGGATTCGCCAATTCACTTTCGGGTTCTTCCCCGACTGGACGACGCTGTCGAACAACGACCTGGATACGCGGAGCCTGGCGCTCGTGCCCTTCGCCGTCGAGCTCGAGACCGGCGACGAGCTCGAGCTACGCGTCACCAGCCTCTTCGAGCGCTTCTACCAAGACTTCGAGATCCAAGACGGCGTGATCGTCCCGGCCGACGACTACGAGTACACGCGGTACGAAGCGCGGTTCGAGTCCTCGAACCGGCGGCCGCTGTCACTGATCCTCTTCGCGGCGGACGGCACCTTCCTGTCAGGTCGCCGAACGGACTTCGAGGTCGGTTTCGAATGGCGCCCCAGCCGGTACTTCACGATCGGGTTCGAGCAGGAGGAGAACCGCGTCTCACTCGATGAAGGCTCCTTCACGACCCGCATCTTGCGCGGACGCCTCGATGTCGCTTTCGACCCTCGTCTCACCTGGCGCAACTTCGTCCAGTACGACAACGTGTCCGACGACATCAGCCTGAACAGTCGCGTGCGCTGGATCATCGATCCCGGCAGCGAGCTCTTCGTAGTGCTCAATCAAGGGTGGCGACGCCGCGGCCACGAGATCGCGCCCTTCCGCACCGACGTCACGGTGAAGCTCGTCTGGACGTTTCGCTTCTGAAAACAGAGCCTGCGCGACCGAAACGGGGAGCGACCGCCGAGCTGGATGTCGCATCCTCGAGAATGCTGACGAGCGAGCGGAGAGGTGCCCGTTCTACCTCCAGGGAGGTCCGAGAAGCAGTCCCACTGGACACTTCAGAGTCGGAAGTCGGAGGTTGAGCCGTTGTACGTTCCAAGTGGCCCGAGCTCGTTCTCGAGGACCCCGGGTCGGGCTCTTCGCTGCCTCGGCGGCGTGTCCGTTTGACTGGCGGTGTCGCAGGTTGCTAGATTGAGCGGCCCGCACAGAGCCTGATGGACTTCGAGACCTCGTCACCTTTCTCGCACCCACGGAGGGTCCCCCTTGCCCCGCTCGCTTTCCGTCCGCGTCTTGCCGTGGATCCTCCTCGTCGCGTGGGCGTCTTCGGATGCCGACGCCAACGTGCGGGCGAATCCCCCGCAGCCGACAGGATTCACCGCGATTCACCGCAGCGGCCAGACGTTCCTGACCTGGACGGAGCGCGGTGATCTCACCGGCGAGACCTACCGGGTGTATCGATCCGATCAGCCGATCGATCTGATCTCGTTGGGGACGGCCTCGCTCTTGCTCGAAGTGGGTGAGGACTCGGGCGCGTTTCACGCGGACCGGTATCAGCCCAACCAGATGGGCAACTGGCAGCCGAGGTACCTTTCTCGCTTCGTGATCCAGGATGGCGGTGCTCCGCTCGGTGCTTCCAAGGGGCTCTTGGTCTGGACGCTCGACTCGTCGGACTTCAGCGGCGGAACATCGGGGAACGGCTACTACGCGATCACGACGGTCGATGATCTCGGCATCGAGAACGTGCTCGACTTCACGCCGGGCAACACGCTCGGGCCGGTCAATGAGTCCGTCGGCGAGCCGCTTCCGGTCGAGGCGTTCGTGACTCCCGATGGCCTGGCGAGGATCTTCATCCAGTACCTCGACCTTCGCAGCTGCAACCCGACCTTCGCCGCGCCGAATCCCTTCAACAGCTACTACGGCCTCTCGCCGACCGCTCGCGGTGTGGCCGATTCTCTCCAGTACGCCTTCGCTTACACCGTAGCGCTGCCCGATCCCGCGCTGTGTCCCGGCGGTGTGCCCTTCGAGTTGCCGGTTTCATTGGTGCTGCACGGCTGGTCCGACAACTCCACGGCCCCGAACACGTTTCCGGCGAGCCTGTGTGCGATCGAGATCCGGCCCATCGATGTGGGGGACTCTTGGTGGTTCGGCTACGCGCGGGATCACGATTACCGCACCGGGAGCCCGGTGCCGGGAAGTGCGACGATCCACAACGACACCGAGGCCCGGATCCTGCGTATGGTCTACGACCTGGGGCGGCACGGAGTGCTCGGACCTCGGATGGACTGGGACCGGCTCTATCTCATCGGACACTCGATGGGTGCCAGCGGCTGCCTCGCCTTGGCACAGCGCTACGCGCATCTGTTCGCGGCGGCTTACTGCAGCGAGCCGATCGGTAACTTTCGAACGTCGGGCAACGGCGGCGGCACCAATTGGAAGCCCGATGTCTCGATCAAGTGGGGCACCCTCGGGCTGAACTTGCCGGTCGCGATCGATGCGCCGGCGGGTTGGGCGAGCGCACTGCAGGCCGACAACGGCACGGGCGTTTGGGACTGGCAGAACCACCAAGAGAACTTCGCGTTGCGGCGCAGCCAGTTGATGGCGCCGATCGGGCTCGCCTTTGGGCGCAACGACATGGTGGCCGAGTGGACGACGCAAGGGCTGCCGACGCCCGGCTTCGTCAATGCGAGCGATCAATGCTGGGGCCTGACCATCACCAACGACGGCCACGTCTTCCAGAACTTCAAAGGGCTGCCGCCGCTCCTGGCCGATCGCCCGGGCGAGGGACCCTTCTATGGCATGCGCGTTCGATTGGACGAGACCGTGCCCGGCCTGGCGAACGCGAGCGACAACCTCCCGATCCCACCTCCGACGACGGGTGGCTACCACCAGAGCCTCGAGTGGTCGTCGAGCTGGAAGCGCTGGGACGGCATACCGATCGACCGATCCGGCCTCTGGGGCATCTCGCTCCGGAGCCTCTCGGGCGCGGCGCAAGGGGTCGACGTCACCGTGCGCCGTCCGCAGCGATTCCGTGTCGCCGGTACCGGCTCCCGCTACGTGTGGGAGAATCGACGAGTGAATGATAATGTCCTCATCGCGGCCGGGCTGGTGCAGGTCGACGCGGACGGTCTGCTCACCGTCCCGTCCTTCTTCGTCTCGCCAGCCGGCAATCGGCTCCGAATTCGGCCGCGGGCCGAGATCGGCTTCGCGCGATGAGTCGCTTACTCCTCGGAGCGAGTCGATGGCTTCCAGAGGACGTCTCATAGTCGGAAACGTCTGTGGTAACGCTTGATCGGACGATCAAGCGTTCTTATGATGCGGCACGAAGCCTAGTTTTCTCTCTTCACCACAGCCCGAGCCGAAGTGCCACTTCCTGGGGGGAAGGCCGACGGTTGGACACCGGAAGTCCGCCTGTTGGTCTTTTCGGGGACTTGGGGGCACTCGGACACGGAGCCATGATCCAAAGGAGCCGCTTGGATGATGCTTCAAAAACTGGGTCCGGCCATCGGACTCCTCCTCCTGGCCGGGGCGCCCGCCTTCGGCCAACTCAACGACTTCGAAGCCGAGCTGCACGACACGACGCCGACATTGGAAGTCGGTGCTTCGTTCGGCGCGACCGTGGCCATTGGGGACATCAACGGCGACGGGATCGACGACACTGTCGTCGGCTCGCCGACCGACGACTCGGCCACCGCGATCGACACCGGATCGATCCGGGTCTTCTTCGGTCCTTCACTTACGACCGCCTCGCTCACCATCTCGAATCCTTCGAACACGGTTTCGGGTGGCTTCGGTGCCGCCGTCACCATCGGTGACGTCAATGACGACGGCCGAGATGACGTCATCGTGGGCGCTCCCTTCTCCAACGTCGGTGGCAATCCCGCCGCCGGTGAGGTCTGGGTCTTCTTCGGTCCCTTCCTCCAGACCTCGCAACAGCTCACTGAGCCGACGCCTCAGGCGGGCTCGCAGTACGGGTTCTCGCTCGCGACCGGTAACATCGACGGTAATCCCGGAGATGAGGTCGTCATCGGAGCTCCGCGCTCACAGCCTTCGGGCGTCGTCGGAGCCGGTGCCGTCTACGTCTACACCGCGCCGGGTCTCCTGACCGTCCAGACGCTGACCGAGGTCGTGCTCGAGACCGATGCGCGCTTCGGCACCGCCGTCGCCGTCGGTGATGTCGACAACAGCGGCTTCGCCGACGTCGCCGTCGGTGTGCCGCTTGCAGACCCCAGCGGTGTCGTCGACGCCGGCGAGGTCTTCGTGTTCCAGGGCCCGCTGCTCAGCTTCTCCGCTCCCGTGCCGCACGTGAACGAGAGCGGCGCCCAATTCGGCGCGTCCCTCGCCATGGGGAACATCAACAGCGTGATCGACGGCTTCGACGACCTCCTCGTCGGATCCCCGCTCGCCAATCCCGGAGCCTTGGTCGACGCGGGTGACGTGACCGTGTACCTCGGCCCCAACTTCGCCACCAGCTTTCCTGCCAGTGATCCCAACCCAGAGGCCGGCTCCGAGTACGGCCGCACCGTTGCCCTCGGCGACGTCGACTTCAACGGACAGATCGACATCCTGATCGGCGCTCCCAAGGCGACGGTCTCCGGGCAAGCCCAGGCCGGCAAGGTCGCCATCGCTTCGGGTAGCCAAAGCGAGCTCTTCGCCGACACGCCGGAAGCGGGAGCCTTCTTCGGGCGGTCGATCGCCGTCGGTCAGCTCACCCGTGACACCGATCCAGAGATCGTGGTCGGTGCGCCGGTCGCGACCCAGAACGGCTCTGCGGCAGCCGGGCGCTGCCTGGTCTTCAAGGGACCCGGCCACAACACGATTCAGGACCTGCTCGGTCCGAGCGCGCCCGAGGTCGCCGGTGCTTTCGGCTCCAGCCTCGCCGTCGCGGACGTGACGAAGAACAAGCTGGGCGACGTCGTCACCGGTGCTCCCGACGCCGATCCTTTCGGGATCGTGGATGCCGGTGAGGTGTTCCTCTTCAAGGGACCGGCGGCGGGTAACCCGATCGTCTTCACCGAGCCGACTCCCCAGGCGGGTGCCCGCTACGGGCAGCAAGTCGCCATCGGTGACGTGACCGGGGACGGCAACCTCGACCTGGTCGTGGCCGCTCCGTTCGCTTCGGCGGGAGCCTTCGCCGGTGCCGGCGAGGTGTTCGTCTACGCAGGGCCGGCCCTCGCGCTGCATAGCGTCTTGACCGAGCCCGTCCCCGAGACGAACGCTCACTTCGGTACCGCATTGACGATCGCCGACTTCGACCTCGATGGCGTGAACGACCTCGCGGTCGGCGTCCCCGACGGAAGCGACGCAATCGCCGGTGCCGCCGCGGGTGAGGTCGTCGTGTTCTTCGGTCCCAACTTCTCGGCCTCGATCACGGTCAAGGACCTCAACCCCGAGGCCGGGGCTCGCTTCGGTGCCGCGCTCGCGGCGGGGGACATCGATGGCAACGGCAGCCCGGACCTCGGCGTCGGTGCTCCGACCTCGGACGCGCTCGACGGGACGGCCGATGTGGGAGAGGCGTTCCTGTTCCTCGGCCCGTCGTTCAACTTCGTCAGCGTCATTCGTCCGGTCGTCGCCCAGGACTTCGGCGCCTTTGGTGCCAGCCTGGCCATCGGTGAATTGAACGGTGACGGCTACGATGAGCTCGTCATCGGGGTGCCGCTCGCCAATCCGTCGGGCGTGTCGGATGCCGGTGAGGTGTTCGTGCTCGAAGGTCCCGACTTCGTCAACGGCTCGATCCTGACGGCGCCCACGCCCGAGATCGGTGCCGACTTCGGTCGCTCCCTCGCGCTGGGCGACGTGGACAACGATGGCAACCTCGATCTCCTCGTCGGTGCGCCGCTCGACAACGGTAGCGGTGGTGAGCTCGACGCCGGTCTGGTCGTGGCCTTCCACGGCCCGGACCTCGCGACCAACTCGCCGATCACCCAGCCGACGCCCGAGGCCGATGCCCGCTTCGGTACGGCGATCGCCCTCGGTCTCGTCAACGCCGACCAGGCCGACGACCTCGCGGTCGGAATGCCCGGTGCCGCCTCGGGCGTGACGGCCGATGCCGGTGGCGTGTTCGTCAGCTACCCGCAGTTCGACTTCGGCGTCGATAAGATGGCGCTGTCGGCGACCTTCGGTGGTACGGCGAGCCTCTCTCTCGATGCGGGGCTGGCCAACGCCGACAAGCCCTACATCATCTTGTCGTCTCTGTTCGGCACCAGCCCGGGCATCCCGCTCGGTAGCGTGGTCGTGCCGGTCGTGTTCGACCCGTTCTTCACGAACTTGATGCTGAACCCGGCCTTCTTCCCAGGCAACTCCGGCCTGCTCGACGCGTCCGGTCAGAAGACCGTGCCGCTCTTCCTTCCGCCGGGTGTCGGCCACGTCCTCGTCGGCTTCAACACGTACTTCGCGTACGCCGCCGGCGCGCCGTTCAGCTACGCCTCCGAGCCGATCGTCATCACGGTCGTGCCCTGATCGCGAGACGGCAGAGATTCGAGATCCCGATTCCATCCGGCCGGCCCCGCCACGTGCGGGGCCGGCCTTTTTCGTGAGATCACGCAGCCACGGCCCAGCAGTGCCCGGGTTGGAGTGCCCGAGTCGGAGCGCCCAAGCCGGAGTGCCCAAGCCGAGCGAGGCGGTGACCGAGTCTGCCGGTGAGAGCCTTCCCGAGCGAGCTTGGGCCGGGGCGCACCGTGCCGCCAAGACAGCGCTCTCCGAATGCACCCTTGCTCGGCGCCTCCAGGCTCGATCGTCAGCATCGTCGAGGAAGCGGCTGATCGCTCGTGGACCGCTCCCCGTTTCGGTCGCGCGGGCTCTGGTTTCCAGTCAACGCTGCAACCAGCCGATGAAGTGCCGCTCGAGCTCGGGGTTCTCGTCGAGGAGCCTTTCCGAACCCGAGCTCGTTGACGTGACCGCCGGGCCTGAGACGAAAGACGCTGTGCGGGTAGGGCGCGAAATGCGGCGAGCGGTCGGAGAGCACGAGCGCGCGGTCCAGCTGATCGGAGGTCATGCCGAGCCAGGACGTCACCAGACGTGCCGCGCCTTCGATCCCGATCAGCAGCGCGATCGGTATCACGAGCACGAAGGCGAGCTTCTTCCTCCAAGAGAGCGCCGTGCGTCTTTTCACTGTCCGGGCGTCAACGAGAGCCCGACTTGCTCTTCGACTCGGGGATCAGCTTGGTCTTGATCGCGAACAGCCGCTTGCGAAGCGCCTCGATCGTCGCGAGCTGGCCCTCGAGCTTCGCGCTCTCGGCCTCGAAGAAGTGCCGGAAGGGCTCGTAGGACGAGCGCACGTTGTCGATGAAGACGTCGATCTCGCGATCGAACTGCTCTTGGAGCATGTCCTTGATCGTGCCGCGGAGCTTCTCGACCGAGGCGGAGAACTCGTGGATCGCCTTCGAGCGGCGGTTCGGCAAGATTGCGAAGCCGGTCAGGGCGACCACGCCGGCGAGTGCGACGCCGGTGACGTCGAGCAGCGGCAGATGGAAGAGCATCACGAGCACCGCGCCGAGCGCGACCGCACCGAGCTCCACTCCGACGAAGCCGTACAACCCGCGCGTCAGCTCCTGCGAGATCCGCTCGCACTCGCCCGACGCATCGAAGCGCTTGATCTCGTGCGCCATCTTCTCGCGGACGGTCTTGTAGAGACGATCGCGGTTGTAGGTGAACTGGCTGCTCGCCGAGCCGAGGAGTCGATCCTGGTACTTCTCGCGCGAAGTGTGACGCTCGAGGAAGTCGAGGCTCGATTGCCAGGTCTTGAGGTTCTCGTTGGTGAGCCAGTCGGCCGCGAAGTTCAGCCGCTCTTCGAGCCGCAGCTTCAAGTCCGAGATGACCTGCCGCTCGAACTCCTGGGTGAGGCGGTCCCGGTCTCGCCAGACCGCCATCTGTCCCAGGGTCAGCGTCTTCTCGAGGAACTCGCGGCCCTGCACTTCGAACTCTCGGAGCAGGTCGTAGACGAGGGTGATGTGCTTGAAGTAGCGCTCCTTGAGATCGTCCTGCCGGCGCTCGAGCTGCCCCGAGAGATCGCGCAGGAACTCGAAATCGCGATGCAGCACGCGCAGGGAATCCTGGATCTCGGATTGGAGCTTCTGGGTCAAGATCAGCGCCGCGTCGGTGGGAGCCTCGAGCTTGAGCGTCAGCTTCTCGGTCTCAGAGAGCTCGGCCAGGATGCGCGCTTCGACGTCGCGGATGCGGCTCTTCTCGAGCAGATCGTCGTCGCCGGTCTCCCGGCCCTTACGCGCCAACTTGCTGGAGACGGGGAAGACGGCCGGATCGATCGAGAGCTTGGCGCGGCAGGTCTCTTTGAGGTAGTCGATCACCTGATCGATCTCGTCCTCTTCCTTGGTGTCGATCTTGGAGAGGATGAAGATGATCCGCTTCTTCCAGTTGTCGCGGATGGTCTGGAGGAAGCGATGCTCGCTCTCGGTGAACGGCCGATCGATCGAGGTGACGAAGAGGATCAGGTCGCTCTTGGGCAGGAAGCTCTCGGTGATCTGTTGATGCTCGAGGATGATCGCGTTCGTGCCCGGCGTGTCGACGATGTTGAGGTTGCGCAGCACCTCTTTGGGAACCGAGCGCTCGAGAACGAAGTCGTCGATGACCTCGTCCTTCGATTCGGCGCCGTACTTGAGGATGTGGATCCGGTCGGTCAGCGGCGTCGGGCCTTCGGCACACACCGACTCGCCGAGCAGTGCATTGATGAAGGCCGACTTGCCACTCTTGACCTCACCGACGACGACGAGGAGAAAGGTCTCGTCGAGGTGCGAGAGAAGCTTGCGCACGTGCTGGACGTTCGGGCCCTCTGGCTCGAGGTCGGCCGCGATGTCCCGAAGCGACTCGAGGACCTCGCGCTGCTCTTCGATGATTTTCTGCCGATCCTCGTCGATCAGTCGAATCATGGGTCTTGGGTTCACTCCTGGTGGCGTCGGCGTCGTGTTCGGCCGGCGATTATAACCCAACGCCCGGGAAACCGATGGCGGAACGAGTCCGGTGACGAGGCGGGCCGCGACGACGTTCTGCCTTGGTAAGATGAGCGCCAGCCCTCGCATCGGCGACGGTGAACCTTTCACTGTGAGGAGAACGGTAACGATGCTCGAGCTCGTCCTCTGTTTGGGGTCTTTCGCCGGCTCTGCCCTGGCCTTTCAAGATCCAGCCGATCTGGTCATTCGCGGCGGGGAGATCTACACCGGGACGCCCGGGCCGGCGCCGGAGGCGGTCGCCATCGACGGTGACCGCATCGTGGCCTTGGGGACGGAGGAGGAGATCGCCCCTCGAATCGGGCCGGACACTCGAGTGATCGATGCGAGCGGTCAGTTCGTGATGCCGGGCTTCATCGAGTCACACGCGCACCTCCTCAGCATCGGTCGCTCGAGCCGTACGCTCGATCTGGTGGGGACCGAGAGCGTCGAGCAGGTGTTGGAGCTCGTTCGCGGGAAGGCAGAGTCGCTCGAGGAGGGGGAGTGGATCCTCGGTCGCGGCTGGGATCAGAACGATTGGCCCTCGAAGGAGTTTCCCACCGCGGACCAGCTCGAGCAGGCCAGCCTGGGACATCCGGCGCTGCTCACCCGCATCGATGGTCATGCGGCCTGGGTCAATCGCAAGGCCTTGGAGCGCGCTCGCCTCAGCCGAGAGACGGTGGACCCTTCGGGCGGCGAGATCCTGCGCGGCGCGGAGGGCCGACCGAGCGGTGTGCTGATCGACCATGCGATCTCGCTCGTCTCGCGGTTCGTCCCCGACGACACCGAGTCCGATCGCGAGCGCGACCTCCGCGCCGCGGTGCAGGAGTGCCTCCGGCTGGGCATTACCTCGTTCCACGACGCGGGGGTGTCGCAGCGCGACATCGAGCTCTTTGAACGCGCCATCGAGGAGGGATGGCTGCCGATCCGCATCTACGCGATGCTCGCCGGGTCGAGCTCGGCACTGCTCGAGCGGTACTTCGATCACGGGCCGATCGTCGGACGGGGCGCCGGCCTTCTGACCGTGCGCTCGATCAAGCTGTACGCGGACGGTGCGTTGGGCTCGCGCGGGGCGGCCCTGCTCGAGGACTACGCCGAC
>JAVJTD010000302.1:0-10953 GCA_040219065.1 Planctomycetota bacterium | reverse complement strand
GGAAGCGGGTGTCTCGGGCTTTCGGCATGTGAACGGCTCCTTCGGCCAGAAGCTGATGCCCGAGACGATGGGCTCGGGTGTCGGGCTCGCCGATCTCGACGGCGACGGTGCGCTCGACATCGTCGCTCTGAGTGGTCGACGCTGGCCCGGCCACGAGTCGGAGTATGGGGAGCTCGAAGGCAAAGAGGGGCACGTCTTCTTCCGCAACCTCGGCGACGGCAGGTTCGAGCGTGTCCCGTCTACGGTGGACGAGCCGCGGTTCGAGATGGGGTGCGCGATCGCCGACTACGACGCCGACGGTGATGAGGACATCTTCATCACTGCGGTCGACGGGAATCGCCTGCTGCGGAACGACGGAGGCTGGTCCTTTCAGGACGTGACCGAAGCCTCGGGATTGGCGTCCCCGACCTGGACGCGCCCGGGCGGCATCCAGGAGCCTGTGTGGTCGAGCGGGGCGATCTTCTTCGACGCGGATCAGGACGGCGACCTCGATCTCTACGTCGCGAGCTACATCCGCTGGAGCGAGGAGACCGACATCTTCGCCAGCCTCTTGCCCGGCGAGAAGGCGTTCACGACACCCGACCTCTATCCGAGTGAAGCCGGGAGGTTGTACCTGCAAGGAGAGGGCGGCCGGTTCGAGGACGCGACGCAGGCGTCAGGGCTTTGGGTCGCGGGCAAGTCGCTCGGTGTCGCGGTTTGGGACTTCGACGGTGACGGCCGGCTCGAGCTCGTCGTCTCGAACGACACGCACCCCAACGCGCTGTTCCGCAATCTGGGCGAAGGCCGCTTCGAGGAGATCGGTGCCGAGGCGGGCATCGCCTACGACTTGGACGGCAAGGCGCGTGCAGGCATGGGGATCGACATCGGCGTCCCGAGAGCCGGTGAGGACCCGGTGGTGGCGATCGGGAACTTCTCGCAGGAGGCCCTCTCGCTGTACACGTTCCGGCGCGACGGCGAGTCCTGGAGCTTTTCGGATCGCTCGACCGCGGCCGGGCTCAATCAGCCTAGCCTGTTGCCGTTGACGTTCGGCCTGACGTTGCTCGACGCGAATCTCGACGGCGCGCTCGACCTCTTCCTCGTCAACGGGCACATCGACCCCGACATCGGCCGGGTCGGTCTGGGCGTGCGCTACGAGCAGAAGGCGCAGCTCTTCCTCGCCTGCGGCCGGCTGTTCTGTGACGTATCGGAAGGCTCCGGCGATCTCACGAAAAGGGCCATCGTCGGGCGAGGTCTCGCAAGCGGTGACCTGGACGGCGACGGCGATCTCGATGTCGTGATGTCGTCGAACGGCGGCGGGCTGGTGCTGCTGCGGAACGACCTCGAGGGCGGCCGGTCGCTGCGCGTTCGACTGCGGCAGCCGGGCAGCGCGAACCTCGACGGGATCGGGGCCTTCGTGCGCTTGCGTCAGCCCTCGGGCGTTCAGACTCGGCTGGTGGGTCGCGGTGGCTCGTACCTCAGCGCGAACGAGCGGACCGTGACGTTCGGGCTGGGCGAGGAGCCGGCCTGGTCGATCGAGGTGACCTGGCCGGGCATCGAGCGGGTCGCAGAGACGTTCCGCGACGCGAGCTTCGAAGACGGCGGCGATCTCGTGCTCGAGCGAGGAGGCCGCTGGTCGGCGCGCTGAGCGCCTCCGCGGGACGCCCATGGATCCGGTCACCGTCGGTGGAACGCTCTCCCTCCTCGCCGCGCTCTCTTGGGCGATCGGCACGGTCCTGATCAAAAAGCAGCTCCACGCCATCTCGCCGACTCAGGTCAATCTCTTCAAAACATCATTTGCGCTACCGCTGTTCCTCGCGACCGGCTGGCTCCTGAGCACGCCGAGCACGGTCTCGCTCGGGGGCTCGGCCATCCTGTGGTTGACCCTGAGCGGCATCGCCGGGCTGGCGGCCGGGGACACGTTTCTCTTCACCGCGCTGCGTGACCTCGGGGCTCAGCGCACGATGCTGCTCCAGGCGACCAGTCCTGTCATCGCGACGCTGGTCGCGGTCGTCTGGCCGGGAGAGGCGCTCGGCGTCATTCAAGGTGTGGGAATCCTGATCACGATGGTCGGCGTCGCCTGGGTCATCGGTCGACCTCGGGGAGGGCCGGCGGAGCCTCTGGTGATGCGGGGCGTGCTGTGCGGATTGACGTCAGCGACCTTCAACGCACTCGGCATCGTCATGAGCCGTCACGCCCTCGTTCTGGTGAGGAGCGCTCCCGAGCTCCGGGATCAGCTCGCCGGCACCGCCTGGGCGGTCTCGGTCCGGCTGGCAGCGGCCGTCGTCGTGCTCCTCTTCTTGGCTCGTTACCGGAGACGGGCGGAAGAGCGGGCGGGGATCGCGCGTCGAAGGCTGCCTTGGCGAGCGTTGGCCTTGCCCTCGTTCATCGGAACCTACTTGGGCTTGATGATGGTGATGCTGGGGCTGGTCTTCGCGCCGAGCGGCATCGTCGCGGCGCTCAGCTCGACGACGCCGCTCTTTCTGTTGCCGCTGGGCGTCTGGTTCCTCGGGGAGCGGTTGCGAGCGTCCGCAGTGACCGGTACCATCATCGCAATGCTGGGCATGGCACTGATCTTTCTTTCCGACCGGCTCACGGCCGGTTGAAGCGCGGGATTTCGTAACGATGACCAAAACGTCGCTTCTCATGGGTCTCGTCTCGATGTTCCTTCTCGTCTCCGGCTGCGTCGATGCCGGCAAGAAGCAGGTCGCGGCTCCAGTCAAGGAAGCCGGAGACCTGATGGAGGACGCTCAAGACGGCCTGGATATCGTCGCCCATGACGTCGCAATCGTGGCGATCTTCATGCCGTCGGCGAGCTCGAGCGAGGAGCCGGGCGCGTTCGTCAAGTTCCGTGACGGCCGCGAGCCGCGGATGATCCATCTCGACGACGAGATCCGGCTCGCCGGTGGGAAGACCGCCATCCTCCGTGGCCTTCAGACCCGGACCGCGATCTTCGAGGTCGACGGTCGCCGCGAGGTCCTCACGATGCCGCCGCTCGTTCCCAAGCGTCCCGAGAACGGTGACTCGAGTCAGTGATCTTCTCGGCTAGGTGCCTCGGCACACAACTGTCGCCCGCCAGTGCGCACGAGGCGCCCGCCTCACCTTGATTTTCCGAGCGGAGAATGCCGGACGTTCTTCTCTATTCGCAGAGAGGGAGCTGACTGGCCGAACGTCATCGGCTGGCGGCCTTCCTTCTGTGGAGAGGAAGTCTCGAGGAGCTCGGCATGAGCACGAACCGGTGCCTTCTGTTCGCGAGTCTGGTCCTGATCACGAGCCTCGGTCTCGCTGCGCGGGCTTCGGCGCAGCTCTGTCTCGGAGGCGATGGGCTGCAAGGGCCCTGTTGCACGAGCGTCAGTATCACCTTCCCGTTCAACTTCCCCGGCTTTTCGATGCCGACAGCCGGATTGTGCTGGACCGGGTGCTCAGCGACCCAGGTCGTCACCTCGGTCACCGTGGATCCGCCGGCTCAGGTGCAATGCGGCTTCTTCACGACCAAGGTCACGGTGTACGACAGCAGCGGCGTCCCGCTGCTCACTGGGCCGCTCTTGATGGACTACACGCGCACGTGGCGGGAGGTCAGCGACGACGGGGACGACCTCCAGGTCTGGCGCTTCGTCGTGCGGGGCGACCTGGCTTCGACCGGAGTGCCCGGCTGTCCGGTGCCGCCGGGGGAGCCGCAGTCCTTCTTCTATGGGCACCTCGACTACGCGTTCAACTGCTTCCAGGGACACGTGGAGCAGTCGCTGTCCCTGTTCCATTCCTGCGACCCGATCGTCCATAACAACGTCGCCTCCGCGTTTCCCGGGGCCTACCACCCCGGCCTCTCCTTCGGCATCGTCGGACCTGACACGGCGGCCAACCCCTTCGTCCCCGTCAATCAGCCGCCGCTCCAGGGCTACGTCCAAGGTGCCGTGCGCAATACGTTCACGTCTTCGGGACAATGCACCGCGGAAGAGCTGGTGCCTCTCGTGCCCGGCAACAACATGTTCACGCTCGGCCAGGCCTGCGCGAGCCCGTTCAGCACGAGCGGCCCACCGCAGTACTACGCCCAGCAGCTCAAGGCCAACGGCCTGTCGTGCGGCTCGGGCTTCAACTCGATCCTCACGTCGCTACCGCTCGTCTGGCCGCACACCGTCACCGTCAGCCTCGGTCACTGGACGGGCAGCGGCCCGGGCACGCCGTATCCCGGCGATGAGGATCTCTGGGTGTGCGAGGGCTTCTACCTCTACCAGGACGGCTGCAGCTCGAAGGCGAGCATCGACTTCGACTACGGCGTGCAGACGGCCGACGGATTCAGCGTCATCGCCGAGCCACTCCGCCCTTGGCAGACGCCGTTCATGCTCGACCTCGCCAGCAACTTCTCGAAGACCTCGGGCTTCCTGCCCCCGTTCACCGGCTTCGCGAGTCCGGCTCATCACATCATCGCGGTCAACTTCTGACGGCACGGTCGACTTCCGCCGAGCGTCCCTCTCGCCGAGGCCAGGACACGCTCGGCACCGGCACCGCCACTTCGCCACCTCGCCACCTCGCCACCGCGAGCAGTTGCACGGCCCGAGGTGCGCTGATAGAAAGCGGGGCGCGACTCGACCGGATGTGGCACACGAGGGATCCGGACGAGCGGCTTGCCGCCGAGATGCCCTGCCGTCGCCTTCTCGGCTTTCCGACGTTCCGGCACCTCGAGGAATCGCACCATGAGCTTCGAAGAGATCACTCCCCAGGAAGCCCACGACCGACTCGAAGACAGCGCTTCGAAGTGGGCCTACATCGACGTTCGATCGGAGCCCGAGTTCGAGGGAGGCCACCCGGCCGGAGCGGTCAACATCCCGATCTTCCATCTCGACCCCATGACCCAGCAGATGAGCCCCAACCCGGACTTCGTCCGCGTCGTCGAGGCCCACTTCGCCAAGGACTCCTCGCTCGTCCTCGGCTGCCAGAAGGGCGGCCGCTCCGCGCGAGCCGCTCAGATGCTGGTCGATGCCGGATACGCCAACGTCGTCAACATGCTCGGAGGCTACGGCGGCGTTCGCGATGATCGTGGCACGACCATCCAAGCCGGCTGGGAAGAGTCCGGCCTGCCCATCGAAGAAGAGGCTTCGCCGGGCACGACCTATCGCGAGCTGAAGTCGAAGGCGGACTGAGATTCCGCGACGTCATTGCTCCGCGAGGAGCGTGATGGTCAGGAAGTTGTTGAAGAAGTGCGCGGCGATCGGCAGCAGCAGGTTGCCGCGCCAGATGTACAGCCAGCCAAAGGCGAGCCCGAGCGCGAACAGCGGGATGAACGCTTCGCCGTGCACGAATGCGAAGACCGCCGAGGAGATCCACAGGGCTGGCCAAGGACCGAAGCGGCGTCCCAGGACCTCGATCGCAAAGCCTCGGAACAAGAGCTCCTCGAAGATCGGCGCCAGGACGATGGCCGAGATGCGAAGCGCCCAGCCTTCCGATCCGCTCGGGATCCCGGGGATGGAGTCTTGCCGGATCAACCAGCCACGAATGTCGGACTGGCCGTCGTCAACGACCAGCTCCAAGAGCCACTCGCAGAACACGACCAGCCCGGGAATGAAGAAGAGCATCAACCCGATGCTGACCGTCAGGCAGAGCGTCAGGTCTCGGAAAGGGCGCTTCGCCCGATCGATCCCCAGCTCGGCCCAGCTCGCGAGGTACTTTCGGCGCACCACCAGACCGATGAACCCGGCCGAGAGTACCCCGCCGAAGAGCATCGCCGACAACACCTGCCAGTATCTCAACTCGGTGATCGGCGAAATGACGGCCGCGCCGATGATCTGACCGAAGAAGAAGACCAGGAAGGCCGCCAGAAGATCCGGCAGCGTCCAGGAGTCGGTTCCGATTGCCGACTCCCGAGCAGCACCCGCTCGCCAGTGAGGCCGCGACCATTTCATCGCGATGGCCCAGAAGAGACCCAGCCCGAGCGTGACGCCGGTGGCGGTGCCCAGATCGAGCCCCTCGGGCGGCTTTGGCGCAATCGGCTCCTCGACCGTGGTCGAGGTCTCGGGGACCGAAGCGGGATCGCCAGAATCTTGCAGCATCGTCGGAGCTGCTCTCAGGTCGAAGAGCGGAACGAGATCTTGCCCGAGAGTCTCTGATCCTCGAGGCGAATCCGGGCCGCCGGCTTCTCGAACTTGGCGATCTCCTGATCACTCTGGAGGATCGTGACCGGAAAGTCGAAGCCATCCGCGTCGATCTCGATCCAGCCGCGCACGTCCCGATCGGTTTGGCCGAAGTCGAAGTCGAGTCGACCCGGCTCGATGGCGTAGCCGAGATCGAGCACCTCGCGATCTCCCTGACCCGGCACGACCGTGAACACCGGGGTGATCACGAAGCCCGGGACCTTGAGCCGACCTTTGACCGGGAGCTTCGGACCCGGGGCGTCCGAGATGACCTCACCGAGCACGAAGTCCTCGGCCGTCGCCAGGGCGGGCACGTTCTCGGGATAGCCGGCACCCCAGCGAATCAGGCCACCGGGACGGCTCTCGTGACCCTCGATGTTCGGCATCACCCGCTTCTCGGCTGCCCGAAGGAAGTCGCGATTCATGTCGGGCAAGGGGCTTTCGAGGTCAGCATCCCAAAACAAGTGGATCTTGGTCTGGCGCACGTTGCCGATCGCCGAGCGCGTGCTTCGGACGGCCGGCACCCCGTCTGGGCCCATGGCCTCGTCGACCCAGGATCCGGCGCTCGGGTCCTTGCGTGCCCAGGCGGCGAGGTCGTGGACGCCGCTGAATACGGCGATCGATCGGAATTTCATCGGCGCCCGGACGGCGGTGGCGAGCGCGGTGGCTCCTCCATGAACTCCATATCCGAGGATGCCGAGGCGATCGGGGTCGAGACGGTCGAACTGCTCCTCTTCGGCAGTGCGGATCAGGTCCAGAACATCACCGACTTCTCGGCCACCCGCGTCCCCGCGGCCGCCCGAGTCCCCACTGCCGCGCGGGTCGACCACCAAGGCGCCCACACCCTTCTCCGTCAGGCGACGCGCAGTCGGAAGCAACGCCTCCCGCGAGTCCTCGTGCTCCGCCAGCAGAACGACCCAAGGCAGCTTCTCCTTGCCCGCGGGCAGCAGCAGGCTGCCTCGGAGAGGCCCTTCACCATCGAGGAAGCTCTCGGTGGACAGCTCCTCTTGTTCGTACTCCTTCGCCGTTGCCGTCTCCGCTGCAAAGCCCGACCAAAAAGGCATCCGATCCTCCGATCGTGTGGGTTGTCCGCCGTCTCGCTGTCCTGGGTGAAGCCGCGCAGCCTAGCACAGGCGCGTTGATCGGCGCAACGCGCGGAACACGGCCGAATGGGGCGATGAAGAGCGATCGGACCTCCGTCGAGACATCGGTCGGAGAGAGCTCTCAGCGACGATCGCGCTCGGGGCCACGGCGAGGACCTGCAGGGGGCTTGGAGCCTCCTGAGTTGCCGCTGCGTCCGCCCGGACGGGATCCGCCGGGACGGCTGTTGCCGCCGCCGGGACGGGCCCCGCCTTGACCACCCTGGGGTCGCCCGCCTGGCTTCGTGTTGCCCGAGGGCCTACGGCCGCGGCCTCCGGGACCGGATGGACCGCTCCTCCCGCCGAATCCCGTCCCGTTCCCTCCGCGGCTGTTCCGGGAGCGGGCCGGGGCGGGCCGGGTGTTCAGGCGTCGTTGGGCTTGATCGGGGTCGAGGGGCTCGGGGAGGCGCCAGGTCTCGGGCGGCGGAGACACGACCCAGCCGTGACCCGGCATGTCGAGGGCCCAGGCGTGCAGGAACAGCCTGGAAGCCTTGTTGCCACCGTAAGTCTCGTCTCCGTCGATTGGTAGGCCGAAGCTGGCCAGGTGGGCCCGGATCTGATGGCGGTGTCCTGTCCGGATGCGCACCATGACCCAGCGGTCTCGAAGGATTCGGCATTCGGTTCGGACCTGGCGAGCCGAGGAGGCCATCTCGCGGGAATTCCAGGCAACTCGCGTGTCGTCACCCCGGAACGGTGCGAGCGGACGGTCGATCACGAGCGGCACCTCGCGGCCGGCCGGCAGGCGGATCCTGGCGAGGTAGAGCTTGTCGATCTTACCGCTGGAGAAGAGTCTACGGAGCCTGTCCCAGCTCTCCCGATTGCGCGCAGCGATGAGGACCCCGGAGGTGCCGGGATCGAGTCGGTGGACGAGTCCGCCTTGGAGGGAGTCGTCGCCGGTGAGGCCGATCTCGGGGTCGATCGCCAGCATCTGGGTGAGGGCGGTCCCGGTCTCGAAGGGGAGCTTGGGATGGCTGGGCAGTCCGGGTGGCTTGTCGATCGCGACCCATTCCTCTGTCTGCGCCAGGACGACGGGTCGCTTCGACTCTGCGACGAGCGGGCGCTCGGGATCCCCGGGCAAGACGATGCGGACGCGATCCTCGGGGATCAAGTGGCGACCTTTGGGAGCCGGGCGATCGTTGACGAGCACGCGCTCCTGCTCGATCCAGGTGCGCAAGACGCGGCGACTGACCGGCAGGTGGTGTGCGATGAATCGATCGAGGCGATCGGGCGCTTCGACCGTCCAGCTCTTTTGCCAACGCTCGAAGTCGTCGGCATGTGCGGGGCTTGTTTCTGTCATCGGCTCGTGCCGTTCCCCAAGCTCTCCAGAGTGCTTCGTCGCCCTCCGTGATTCCCCGGTCGAAGGCGAAGCAAGTTCCACGAATCAGTGTACGAATCGCGAAACGGATTGTCAGGAGTGAGGTTGGAGACTTGTCAGATCTTCGGAGCCGCACCGAAAGCGTTCGGCGACTCGGAAATCAGCTCTGAGGCCTCTCGAAGAGCCCCATCAACCAAGTCGGCTTGGCCTTCAGCCAGCGTTGCATCCGGTGGTAGAGGAAGTCGCAGCCGCGTGCGACGAGGTTGCCTTCGCCTGAGCTCTTCACTTGCTGACGACAAGCCGGGCAGAACGAGAGATCCCAACGCAGCCATTGACCTCCGAGGCGTTGCCGCAGGTAGAGGAGCGCGCCGGGGTAGTCGGTCCGGTCGGGGCCGAACGCCTCGACGCGGCGAGGCCTGAGGCCCTCGAAGAGACCGAGGAGCCGGGCTTCGTCGAAGGAGTGGAGGTGTCCCCACGCGTTGAAGATCTGGCTGCAATGCTCGCAGCGAACGTCGTGCTCAGGAAGGAACTCGAGGTAGGGCACGGTCACGAAGACGTAGCGGCGTGCGACGCGGCACATCTCCTTTGCGGTCCGCTCCAGGATGTCGGTCGGGAGATGCTCGAGGACCTCGGCGGCGATGCAGGCGTCGAAGGCCCGGTCCGCGAAAGGCAGCCGGTCGACCTGTGCTCGAACTCGTGGTCCGCGACACAATTCGAGCGCCTTTTGGCTGAAGTCGAGCTGCACGGGGCTGGGGCCTCGTCCCAACTCCGAGAGTACGTGGGCGATCTTGCCGTCACCGCATCCGATATCGAGCAAGGAGTCGATGTCCTTCGGGAGATGGGAGAGCGTCTGGACGACCCGGCCGCGCTCATGATCGGACATCGATTCGCCTGGCCGCCAAAATCCGGCCTGCTCGTAGCTCTCGACACCGAGGGCCAGCTCGCTGGGCTCGGCGAGTTCTCTCGGCTTCGAGTCGGCCGACATGCTGCGGTTCTTTCGGGCTAGGGGGCGTTCGAGGTCTTGCACGTTGAGGCGCCAGTCTAATCGCAGGGATCGCTCGGGGCGACGGCGGATCTGAGGGCCCATCGCCCGTTCACCTCTGGGTCATCGACCGTGAAGAGCCCGGACCTTCGCTCTCGCGTTGTCTCGATCTGGGGCGTTCGGGGGCAAGGTCTCGATCTGAGACGTGGCCTCGCGCGGTCGGACGATTCCGGAGGTCGAGGAGTTTGTGCCGTAAACCTTTTATTTGTTATCACTTGTGTCTTTGGTCGCAGAAAAGGTCAACGGCCGTGGTGATTGGATCGCCGCGTGCGATCTCCCTGGACGACTCCTCGAGACGGCGCTCCCCCGAAGGCCCGAATCGAAGACCCCTCTCCCGAATCCTTCTCCCGCCGTGGGCGGCGCCTCCTCTCCTCTTGCCAGCCCACACCCAGAACACCGTCGACCCGCTCGTCGCCCCCCTCCGGCGAGCCCATTCCCCTTCTCCTCGGGTCGACGCGGAAACCCGCTCCCTCTCTCCTTTCCCAACCCCCTTTACCCATTTTCCCAACCCCAGGGAGCGGTACTCAGCGGCTCGAGTCGACAGACTCGAGCCGCTTCTTATTTGGAGTTGCCCAGGATGTGTCGGTCTCGGGCGAACGAATTCTCCGAGCGTGCGGGAAGAACTTCGGGTCGCAAACCGTTGGGCGGCCGCCCCTGCACCTTGATCGAATCACCGTCCTGGTCCACAATGGCGCGAAAGCCGGGAAGTTTTCCCCGCATCTTCGCCGACCTTCCCGTAGAGGCGGTCACGTGGTCCTGCCGGTGTATTCGTTGATCCATGGGATCGCGTAGCAAGAGTTTGACTCAGGAGGACACGCTTCGATGAAACGTTTTTCCCTCGTGTTTGCCGCGCTCGGTCTCGTCGCCATCTGTGGCGCCGTGGCCATGTCGCAAGAGGATGACAAAGGTAAGTGCTCGAAGGCCGCCGCCGAGCTGGTGAAGAGCAAGTCCGGTTGCTGCGCCAAGCAGGCCGCCGAGCTCGTGAAGAGCAAGGGCACCTGCTCGAAGCCCGCAGCGGCTGCTCAGCTCGTGAGCACCCAGAGCTGTGACGAGAAGAAGTCGACGTGCGAGAAGACTGCGGCTGCGCAGCTCGTGAGCACGACGACGTGTGATGAGAAGAAGTCGACGTGCGAGAAGACTGCGGCTGCGCAGCTGGTGAGCACGACGACGTGTGATGAGAAGAAGTCGACGTGCGAGAAGACTGCGGCTGCGCAGTTGGTGAAGACCAGCGGCACGTGCGACTCCGCCAAGGGCGCTTGCGAGCAGAAGGCCGCCGCCGAGTTGGTGAAGACCTGCGGCACGTGCGACTCCGCCAAGAGCGCTTGCGAGCAGAAGGCCGCCGCGGAGCTGGTGAAG
>JAVJTD010000290.1:0-12215 GCA_040219065.1 Planctomycetota bacterium | reverse complement strand
ATCCAGAACCCGATGATGATCAGCACACCCACGACCACGAGCGGCAGCGCGGCCACGATGTCCCGGGCGTACTCGAAGAGCCGATCGGCGCTCGGGATCAAGCGGTCGATGACGTTGACGGTCTCCTTCGTCTCGTCACTGACGAACAGGACGCCGTCGAGCTTCTCGGCGAGGGTGATGGCCTGCTCTTGAGCCTCACCCGAGGGAACTTCGCCCCGCAAGTGAACGATTCCGGCGAAGACCTCGACCTGGACTTCGCCCAGGCCAGGGATCCGCGCGTAGCTCGCCCGCAGCTTCTCGGTGATCTGCTCATCCTCGACGGTCAGCACCCCCGGTGTACGCTCGGCCTCGTCCTCGGCAGAAGGCTCCTCGGGAGGCGGAGGCAGCTCGATGCGGTTGTCGACGTAGACCACGCCCGGCAGCGATCGTGAGATCTTGCCGATCTCCTCCTTCTGCGAGGGTGTTTTCACCGAGCCACGAAGCTTGACGATGCCATTCACCACCGAGACCTCGACCTGGGCGAAGAGCTCGACGTTCGCCATCAGCGCCTCGAGCTGGGCGAGATTCACCCGGTCCTGCTCGGTCGGCTCCTGGGTTGAAGGATCGCTCGGCGAGCCCTCTGCCGCACCGGGCTCTTGGCTTTGTGCCATCGATGGCGCGGCGAGGACGAGAACGAGAATCGAATGCCAGGCGCGGACTCGAGGCAACATGCAGGTGACTCCGGGTGTGTCGAAGAGGCCGGCGCCCCCAGGGCCGGCCAGTCACCCATACTAGAGGCTCTGGCGCCCGAGTTCGTTCGGTCCGTTCGCGCCTCGCTGGCACAGACTGCCTTGGAGTGCCCAAGTCGAGTGAGCCAAAGACCGAGTCTGTCAGGGAGGGCATCCACGAGCGAGCTTGGGCCGGGGGCTCGCCGTGAACCTACTGGAGCAGCGAGTCTGTTCCGCGATCCAAGCGGGCGGGACGCCCGCGTTCCCAGTGGTTTCGGTGCGTCGGCCTCGCATCACGGCTCGTTCAGCTCGGATAGGAGCTTCATCAGGGCATCCGGGTCGATCGGCTTGACCATGTGGTGGTCGAAGCCCGACGCCTGGGCGCGTCTCCGGTCCGCTTCTTGTCCCCAACCGGTCACCGCAACCAGCACGACGCTCTTGCCCCAAGGCCGCTCTCGGATACGACGAGCCACCTCGTAGCCATTGAGACCGGGAAGGCCGATGTCGAGCAGAACGATGTCGGGGCGCAGTCTGTCGGCGGCCTCCACGGCTGCCAAGCCGTTGTAGGCCGTGTCCGTTAGGTTGCCCATCATTCGGAGCATCGTGCTCAAGCTGTCGGCTCCGTCGCGATTGTCGTCCACGACGAGGATGGAGAGTGCGCTGCTCGGCGACTCACGCACCTCGGGCTCGTCCACCACGGGGACCGACGGCTCCTGCATGAGCGGCAGGCGGACCACGAGCTCTGCGCCTCGCCCGGGCCCATCGCTCTTGGCTTCGATCGTACCGCCGTGCATTTCCACGAGTCGTCGCACCAGGGTCAGCCCGATGCCCAGGCCACTCTGCGACCGCTCCAACGAGGCGTCCACCTGGCTGAACATCTCGAAGATCCCCTCCAGCTTGTCGGACGGGATGCCGATGCCGTTGTCTCGGACCGACACCTCCACCTCGTCACCACGCCGCTCGACGGCGACATGGATCCGGCCGCCGCGGTCGGTGTACTTGGCCGCGTTGCTCAAGAGGTTGGCGAAGACCTGGGAGATGCGGATCGGATCGGCATGCAGAACGAGCTGCGATGACGGCTGCTGAACCGTCAGCTCGTGGTCGGCCGCGTCGAACAAGGGGCGCGTGGACTCGATGGCACTGTCCAACGCCTCGGTGAGCCGATGCGGCTGCTTCCTCAATTCGAACCGGCCGCTGGTGATCCTCGAGACGTCCATCAGATCGTCGATGATCCTCACCATCTGCTCGAGCTGCCTCTCCATCATGGCGCGGCACTGCTCGAACACCGCGGGATCGTCTCCCGAGAGCTTCATCAGCTCCAGTCCGGTTCGAATGGGAGCCAACGGATTGCGAAGCTCGTGAGCCAGTGTTGCCAGGAACTCGTCCTTCCGCCGGTTGGCCTCCGACAGCTCCGCGGCAAGATGCCGAAGCTGATCTTCCATCTGCTTGCGCTCGGTCAGATCCAGCATCGAGCCGACCATCCGCTCGGCACGCCCGCCATGGCGCACGACGCGCCCGCGATCGATCACGGTGGCGTAGCTGCCATCGGCGCACAGAAAGCGATACTCGTCGCTCCAGAGCTCCTCCGAGCCTTCGATGATGGCTCGGATGTCGCCAGCGACTCGCTCTCGGTCCTCGGGGTGGATGCGCTCCTTCCACCAGCTCACATCGGAGTCGACCGCTTCGGGCGAGTAGCCGAAGGCTCGGCGCACGCCGTCGTTCCAGGTCACCTGGTTCGTCGCCAGATCCCAGTCCCAGATGGCGTCGTTGGCGACCTCCCCGACCAGGCGATAGCGGAGCTCGCTCTCCTGCAGCGCGCGCTCGGATTGCTTGCGATCGGTGACATCGGTGTTCATCCCGACCCACTCGCGGACTTCGCCGCTCGGGTCCAACACCGGCACGGACCGTGCAGCCGTCCAGCGGTACTCGCCGTCATGCCGTCGCAGGCGATACTCGATCGAGTAGATCGTCCGGCTCTCGACCGCCTGGATCCAGACCTTCCTCGCCGACTCCCGGTCGTCGGGATGGAGGGCATCGAGCCACCCCCATCCCTTCCACTCCTCGAGCGTCTGCCCGGTGAATTCACGCCACGACGGTGAGTCATCGACGACCCGCCCTTCGGAGTCAGTGGTCCAGACGACCTGGGCGGTCGCCCGGATCAGTGCCCGGTGTCGCTCCTCGCTCAGGCGCAGCCGCTCCTCGGCGCGACGACGCTCGGTCGTGTCCCGGAATACCAGCACACAGCCGACGAGCTGGCCGTGCTTGGAGCGGATCGGCGCCGCGCTGTCCTCGATGGGACGCTCGGTGCCATCCTTGGAGATCAGGACCGTGTGGTTGGCCAGGCCGACGCTCTGCCCCTCGCGCAAGACGCGCGTCGCCGGATTCTCGACCGTGCTCCGCGTCATCTCGTTGACGATCTGGAAGACCCGATCGAGCGGTTGACCCAGCGAGTCTTCGGCGCTCCATCCCGTCCAGGACTCGGCCACCACGTTCATGTTCGTGATGCGGCCTTCCTCGTCGGTCGTGATGACGGCGTCGCCGATGCTGGTCAACGTGGTCTGAAGCAGCTCCCGCTCGGCGCGCAGCTTCGACGACGTGGCCACCAGCTCCCGCGTCCTGGCCTCGACCAGGCGATCCAGCTCCTTGGCGGATCGCATCGACAGGATGGCGGGCGCGGTGCGAATGAGGGCGAAGACGGTCACCCACGAGACGACGGCGGTGGCGAGCTTCACCACGCCGGCCAATCGATAAACCGGCCACCAGAAGATGGCCGCTTCGATCAGGTGCGTGGTGCCGCAGGACACGATGAAGGCGACGAAGAGCAGGAAGATGGAGCGGAACGGGATGTCCTTGCGGCGCCATAGAAAGTAACTGAGCGCGATCGGGATGGCGAAGTAAGCCGCCCAGATTGCCAGATCGGAGAGGATGTGCAGCCAGCCGTGCCCCTCGGTCCACAGGCCGCAGTTCCAGCGGGCGGGGAAGTCACCGGTGTCGAACAGCTTGCGGAAGAACTCCAAGGTCTACCTCCTCACCTGCCAGCTTGGGTGCTCTCGTCGGTCCGGCAGACGATCAAGCTCGAAGTGGTTGCCACGCGCGGCCGGCGCAGATCGAGATCCTCGATCTTGCCAGTCCCCTTTGGAACCCGACAGCCGTCACTTGGAGCGCAAACCGACCGCCTGTGTTCCGTGAACCCCCGCGCACTCAGCTTTCGACTTCACAAAACGCGAAACGCCGGTCGATTCTTCAGGGCCTTGTCGAACGTGACCACCTGCTGGCATCCGTAGGTCGCGCAGACCCGGGCAATGACGTAGTCGGCGAAGTCCGCTCGCCCCGCAGCATAGTCCCCGAGGGCCTGCCAAAGCACGTCCGAGCTCTCGAACCGAAACTGGGCGGTTCGCAGGACTTTCTCCAAGATGGCGTGGATGTCGGCCCTAGGCACCTCATAAGCGACCTCGAGCACCCAGACCAACTCGCAGAGAACGACCGTCGATACGAAGAAGGTCTCCTCCGAGCTCGCGGATTCGATCAGCTCGGTGGCTGCCTTCGCTTGCCGGAGGTCATCCTGCGTGAGGTATCTCACCAGAACATTCGTATCGAGTCCGATCAACTTCGCCCACCGGCGCGGCGGCGAATGGCCTCATTCATCGCCCGGATCGAGACACTCTTCCGGCCCGGACGCTCGACGATGCCTTTGAGATCCCGGACATCCACGACCGCGGGTCGGATCACGACCTCACCATCATCCAAGATCACGAAGGCGAGGCGATCTCCAGGACGAAGCCCGAGATGCTCGCGAATCTCTTTCGGAATCACGAGTTGACCCTTGACGGACAATCGGGACGTCGCCATCGACTTGACTCCTAGGACGATTCCTTACCAACAAGTAAGAATATCACCGTCGAGCTACGACGCAAGGGACCTCTAACCCACGGTCGTCCAAGGAAGGCTTCAGCGAGGCTGGACCGTCTGAGCGATGTCAGACGATGGTTGGCGATCGGTACCTCAGCCTCACCGCTCGCTGAGGTACTCCTGCAACATCTCTCGCCAGTCGCGGACGAAGTCGCCGAGGGTGAGCTCGAGGTGGTAGTTGCGGAGGACCGAGTAGGCCGGCCTGGGTGCGGGTCTGCCGAATGCGGCCGCCGTGGTCGGCTTGACGGTGCAGCCCTTCACGCCGGCCATCTCGAGGATGACTTTCGCAAACTCGTACCAGGAGCAGCTCCCCTTGGCCGAGAGGTGGTAGGTGCCCGGTGTCGCTTCCTCGACCAGGCGGCGGATGCCTCGCGCCAGGTCGCGGCAGAATGTCGGACACCCCACCTGATCCTCGACGATGCTCAGCTCGTCGCGCTCACTCGCGAGCTTCAAGATCGTCTCGACGAAGTTCTTGCCGCCGTGACCATACAGCCACTGCGTCCGGACGATGGTGACGTGTGGGCTCACCTCCCGGCAAAGGACTTCTCCCCAGTGCTTCGAGCGCGCATAGACGCCCTCGGGCGCGACCGGGTCGTTCTCGCAGTAGGGCGTGGTCTGGTCGCCCTTGAAGACGAAGTCGGTGCTGACCTGGACGCACTGGGCCTGGATGATCTCACTGGCGGCTGCGACGTTCTTGGCGCCGATCGCGTTGACGCGCATCGCGTGATCGACGTTCGTCTCGCAGCCATCGACGTCGGTGTACGCCGCGGCGTTGATGACGACGTCGGGATTCAGCGTCTCGAAGCGGTCGAAGACATCACCCCAGATCGACACATCCAGATCGGCGCGCGAGAGAGTGGTGATCTTCCAACCGTCCTCGAAGGCGGAGGTCAGCTCGCGGGCGAGCATTCCTCCCGCCCCGGTGATGACGACGTGCATCAGTCGACCTTGTTCGCACCGCCTTGGGCGACGAGGTTGCTGGCGCGGTGCAGCGACTCGAAGGTCCCCGCGTCGGTCCACCAGCCTTCGAGCACCTCGTAGGTCATCTGGCCGCGCTCGATGTACATGTTGTTCACGTCGGTGATCTCGAGCTCACCGCGCGCGCTCGGCTCGAGGCCCTGGATGAGCTCGAAGACCTGCGCATCGTAGAAGTAGATGCCGATCACCGCGAGGTTGGACTTGGGCTTCTCAGGCTTCTCCTCGATGCCGATGACCTTGCCGCCATCGACCTCGGCGACGCCGAAGCGCTCGGGGTCGTGCACTTCCTTGAGCAAGATCTTCGCGCCCTTCTCCTGCTTCTCGAAGTCCCGGACCGCCTTGATGATGTTGTTCTCGATGATGTTGTCACCGAGGATCACGACCAGCTTCTGCTGATCCGCGAAGTGCTGCGCGAGGCTCAACGCATCGGCGATGCCTCCCTCGCCGTGCTGATACGTGTAGTTCAGGTGCTTCAGCCCGAACTCGGAGCCATTGCCCAAGAGGCGCAGGAAGTCTCCGGCATTGTTGCCACCCGTGACGAGCAAGATGTCGTCGATCCCGGCGCGCACCAGCGCCTCGATCGGGTAGTAGATCATCGGCTTGTCATAGACCGGCAAGAGGTGCTTGTTCGTGATGCTCGTCAGGGGATTCAAGCGAGTCCCCAAGCCTCCGGCCAAGATGACGCCCTTCATCGCTCCACTCCTTCTCGGGAAGCGACCGTCGTCGCTTCTCGTTTCGATCGTGTTCCGTCTCGTCTCCCGAGTCGTCTCGAGAGCTGTCCTTGATTCTCAACCGAGCTGCAGCGCCGCTTGCTCCTTGTACCAGGCGACCGTGCGACGCAGGCCTTCCTCGAGCTGGATCTTCGGCTCCACGCCCAGCACGTTGAGCAGGCGAGTGATGTCCGCGAGCGAGTCCCTCGGATCGCCGGCCCGGGCGGGACCGTACTCCGCTTCGACCTCCTGCCCGATGATCTCCTGCAAGACCCGGCAGAGCTCGTTGATGCTGGTTCGCTCACCGCAGCCGACATTGATGATCACACCGGGCTCGACCGGCCGCTCCGCCGCCGCCAAGTTCGCGGAGACCACGTTCTCGATGTAGGTGAAATCGCGCGTCTGGTCGCCGTCACCGAGGATCTTGGGAGCCTCGCCGCGGAGCAACGACGTCGCGAACAAGGAGATCACGCCCGAATAGGGCGACGACGCGTCCTGGCGCGGGCCGAAGATGTTGAAGTATCGCAGGATCACGGTCTCGATCTGACCGAGATGCGCGGCGACGCGGCAGTAATGCTCGCCGGCGAGCTTGCTCACCGCGTACGGCGAGAGCGGCGACTCGCGATGTGCCTCGGACTTGGGCAGGAGCTCGCTTCCACCATACGCCGACGAGGAGCCCGCATAGACGAGGCGACGGACTCCGGCGTCCTGCCCGGCGACGAGTAGGTTCAACGTCCCGGTCGCATTGACCTCGTGACTGGTCAAGGGATCTTGGATCGAGCGAGACACCGACGGCCGGCCCGCTTCGTGGAAGATCACCTCGCATCCGTCGACGACGGCGCGGACCGCATCGAGGTCGCGTATGTCGGCTTCGACGATCTCCAGGGACGACGAGCTCTGAGGCAGGTTCTCCCGCTTGCCCGAGCTGAAGTCGTCGACCACGCGAACCGACTCACCGCGAGCGACCAGCGCCTCGACCAGATGCGAGCCGACGAAGCCGGCGCCGCCCGTGACTAGGAAACGAGGCATTTGGAACCTCCGGTATCCACTCCGCGGCGCTGGCGCGACAAGAGAGCCGCCCGGTGCGCCTCGAGGACATCGACGACACGAGCCGCCGCTCGCCCGTCCCACAGCGCGTGCTCGAGCTCGGGCTGCTCGAACGGTGCGTCCAGCAGCTCCTTCGCCGCCGACAGGATCGCTTCGGGGCTCGTGCCCACCAGCCGATTGGTACCGCACTCGAGCGTCAAGGGACGCTCGGTGTTGTTCCGCAGCGTCAGGCACGGCACACCGAGGAGCGAGGACTCCTCTTGAATGCCACCGCTGTCGGTCAGGATCAGGCGGGCCGAATCCATCAAATGAAGGAAGTCGAGGTAACCGACCGGAGGGATGATCCGCAGCCCGCTCGCGCTCTCCACCTTCTCCATCAACCCGAAGGTCTCGAGCCGCGCGCGCGTGCGCGGATGCAGCGGCCACGCGATCGGCAAGCGCTCGGAGATCCGGACCAGGCTGTCCAAGAGACCCGCCAGACAGCTCTCGTCATCGACGTTCGCTGGACGGTGGAGCGTGGTGACCGCGAACTGTCTCGGCTCGAGGCCGAGCTCGGCCAGCACCTTCGAGTTCTTCGCCCGCTCACGATGCTCGAGCAGGGTATCGATCATCACGTTGCCGACCAAGTGCAGGCAATCCTCAGGGAAGCCTTCGCGCAAGAGGTTCACCTCGCCGCTCGGCTCGGAGATGAACAGATAGTCGGAGGCCGCATCGGTCAGGACACGGTTGATCTCCTCGGGCATGCCGCGATCGAAGCTGCGGAGGCCGGCCTCGACGTGCGCGAGCGGCAGGTCGAGCTTGGAGGCGGCGAGGCTGGCGGCGAGTGTCGAGTTGACGTCGCCGACGACGATGACCAGATGCGGCTCGCGCTGCTGGAGCTCGCCGGCGAGCTTGGGGATCATCTGGCCGAGCTGCTCGGCGGCGCTGCCCGAGCCGACGCCCAGGTTCACGTCGGGCTCGGGAATGCCCAGCTCCTCGAAGAAAAGCTGGCTCATGCGCTCGTCGTAGTGCTGTCCGGTGTGGATCAGGCTGACCTCGAACCCGCCGCGGCTCCGCAGCTCGGACACGAGCGGCGCGGCCTTCATGAAGTTGGGGCGGGCTCCGACGATGCACGCGATGCGGACGGACTCAGAGCTCACAGCTTGTAGACTTTCTCCGGGCACTCGATGGCGCGGGTGGCGTTGCGTGTGTCGACGATGCAAGGCGCCGCCTCGACGATGCGCTCCCAATCGAAGCAGGAATGATCTGCGGTGATGACGACGCAGTCGTACTGCGCGACGACTTCAGGCGTCGGATCGACGGCGGTGAGAGCGATCCCATCGAGCTTCAGCTCGGCGACGTAGGGGTCGGCGTAGTCGATCAAACCGCCTCGGCTCTGGAGCAGCTTGAGGATGTCGAGCGCCGGGCTCTCGCGGATGTCACTGATGTCGCGCTTGTAGGCCACCCCGAGGATGAGGATCTTCGATCCCTTGACCGCGCGCCCGAAATCGTTGAGCGCGTGGATCACCTTGCCGACCACGTACTCGGGCATCTGGCTGTTGACCTCGCCGGCCAGCTCGATGAAGCGCGCCGTGTAGTTCAGCGTCTTGAGCTTCCACGAGAGGTAGTGCGGGTCGACGGGGATGCAGTGCCCCCCCAGACCGGGGCCCGGGTAGAACGGCATGAAGCCGAAGGGCTTGGTCGCCGCAGCGTCGATGACCTCCCAGACCTCGATGCCGAGCTTGTCGCACATGATGGCGATCTCGTTGACGAGGCCGATGTTCACGCTGCGAAACGTGTTCTCGAGGAGCTTGACCATCTCGGCCGCGGCCGCGGACGACACCGCGACCACCTGCCGCACGGTCGAGTTGTACAGCGCGACGGCGAGGTCGGTGCACTCGGGGGTGATGCCGCCGACGACCTTGGGGGTGTTGCGCACGCCATACTCGCGGTTGCCCGGATCGACGCGCTCGGGCGAAAAGGCGAGCCAAATGTCCTCACCGACCTTCAGGCCGCTCTCTTCCAGGCGCGGCTGGATGATCTCCGACGTCGTGCCGGGATAGGTCGTGCTCTCGAGGACGACGAGCTGTCCTCGATGCAGGCGCTGCGCGATCTGCTCGGTCGCGGCCGCGATGTAGGAGATGTCGGGGTCCTTGCTCTTACCGAGCGGCGTCGGCACACAGATGCTGATCGTGTCCGCTTCGGCGAGGTGGTCGAAGTCGGTGACCGCGCGAAGCCTCTTCTTCTCGACGAGCTTCTTCACGTCCTCGGAGGAGACGTCGCGGATGTAGCTCTCGCCGCGGTTGATCGCCTCGACCTTCTTCGCATCGAGCTCGATCGCGAGCACCCGGAACCCGGCGCGCGCGAACTCGACCGCGAGCGGTAGGCCGACGTAGCCCGCGCCGATGACGGCGACCCGAGCCTCACGGCTACGGATCTTCTCGAGGAGGGTCGCCTTGATTCCCGAGGCGCTATCGGTCTCCTGTGTCCTGGGCATCGATCCACTCCCGCTCATTCGACCGTCACGCTCTTGGCGAGATTCCTCGGCTTGTCGATGTCCCGACCGAGCTGATGCGCGATGTGGTAGGCGAGTAGCTGGAGCGGCAGGACGTTGACGATCGGCGAGACCTCTTCGCTCACTTCCGCGACCGGCAAGACTGCATCGGCCAGAGCCGCCACGCGGCGATCGTCGGGCAGCGCGACGGCGATCACCTTGCCGCCACGGGCGCGGGACTCCTCGATGTTCGAGAGCACCTTCTCGTAGACCCGCCCGGGCGTTGCGATGACCACCACCGGCAAGTCGTCGTCGATGAGCGCGATGGGGCCATGCTTCATCTCACCGGCGGGATAGCCCTCGGCGTGGATGTAGGAGATCTCTTTCAGCTTCAATGCGCCCTCGAGCGCGATCGGATAGTTGACGCCGCGGCCGAGGAAGAGGAAGTCGCTCGCTCCGGCGTAGCGGGACGCGATCTCGCGGACCTTCTCCGTCTCGGTCAAGGTGGCTTCGAGCTGATCGGGCAAGAGCGTCAGCTCGGTGAGCGCCGCATCGATCTCGGCCGAAGAGCGCGTGCCGCGCTGGGCCGCGAGCTCGAGCGCGAGCAATCGCAATGCGACGAGCTGGGTCGTGAACGCCTTGGTCGAGGCCACGCCGATCTCGGGGCCGGCGTGCGTGTAGAGCACACCGCCCGCCTCGCGGCTCATCGTGCTACCGACGACGTTGCACACCGCCAAGGATCGCGCGCCCAACCGCTTCGACTCGCGCAGTGCGGCTAAGGTATCGGCCGTCTCGCCCGACTGGGAGATGGGCACGATCAAGTGGCGATCGTCGATCAAGAGGTCGCGGTAGCGGAACTCGCTCGAGAGATCGACCTCGACCGGCACCCTCGCCCACGACTCGATCCAGAACTTGGCGACCAGCCCGGCATGCCAGGACGTGCCGCAGGCGATGATCGTGATCGAGTCGATGCCACTCAGGAGGTCGGGCGGCAGATGGTCGGCGGCGAGGGGCGCTGTGCCCGAGACGCGCTGCGGCGGAACGCGGAGCGCGATGTTGCTCCGGACCTTGCGCGGCTGCTCCTCGATCTCCTTGAGCATGAAGTGCTCGTGTTGGAGCTCCTCTTCGGAGTCCCCGCCCCAGTCGATGTGCTGGACCGCGCGGTTCTTCTCCTCGCCCTCGGGACCGAAGATCGTCACGGCGCCGTTCTGGAAGCAGACGACCTCTTGGTCCTCGATGAACATCACGTCGCGCGTGAACTCGAGCAGCGCCGGGATGTCGGAGGAGAGGTAGAGCTCGGGCTGGCCGAGCCCGACGACGAGCGGGCTGTCCTGCCGCGCCGCCACGAGCACGTCGGGGTGACGGCTGTCGACCGCGACGATGGCGTACGAGCCTTCGAGGCGCCCGACCGCTGCCCGTACGGCTGCGACGAGATCGCCCCGGTAGTGGTGCTCGACCAGATGGGCGATCACCTCGGAGTCGGTCTCGGAGCGGAAGACACAGCCGGCAGCTTTGAGCTCGGCTCGGAGGATGTCGTGGTTCTCGATGATGCCGTTGTGGACGACCGCCAGAGTACCGGACGTCCCGGTGTGCGGATGGGCGTTGGACTCCGAGGGCGCCCCGTGGGTCGCCCAGCGCGTGTGACCGATGCCCGTGCGCCCATGCACGGGATGGTCCTTGAGCGCGGTCAGCAAGTTGTCGAGCTTGCCGACCCGCCTCGTGAGCGAGAGCGCGCCCCGGTCATCGACGCAAGCGACACCGGCCGAGTCGTAGCCTCGGTACTCGAGCCGCTTGAGCCCTTGAAGGATCCGGGGGACGACGTCCTCACGCGAGACGCAACCGAAGATTCCGCACATCGGGGTTTCGCCTACTTACCGGTCGCCGCGACGCTCATCCGCGAACGGAAGTAGTCGAGCGTCTTGGAGAGACCTTCGTCGAGGGAGACCTTGGGCTCCCAACCGAGCTCTTTCTTCGCCCGAGTGATGTCGGGCTGACGGACCTTGGGATCGTCGACCGGCAGCTCCTTGAACACGAGCTGGCTCTTCGAGCCGGTGATCTCGGCGATCTTCTTGGCGAAGTCGAGGAGCGTCATCTCGGCCGGGTTGCCGATGTTGGTCGGCATGACGCGATCGGACATCATGAGCTTGAAGATACCCGCGATCAGATCGGCGACGTAGCAGAACGACCGGGTCTGGGAGCCGTCTCCGTAGACGGTGATGTTCTCGCCCTTGAGCGCCTGCGTCATGAAGTTCGGCAGCGCGCGGCCGTCGTCGAGCCGCATGCGCGGGCCGTAGGTGTTGAAGATGCGCACGATGCGCGTCTGGACACCGTGATACCTGTGGTAGGCCATCGTCATGGCTTCGACGAAGCGCTTGGCCTCGTCGTAGACAC
>JAVJTD010000285.1:0-14849 GCA_040219065.1 Planctomycetota bacterium | reverse complement strand
CGGCGCCATCCTGCAGTACGTCGGCGCTTGGCTTCGAGTGGGGCCAAGCTCTCCGAGGAGGCGTCGAATTCGGCCCACCATGCGGATTCCCGCGAGTTGCGCTCCGTCCCTTACTCGGGTGGAAGCGCCTCGCGCGCAAAGGTCTTCAGCCGCACGTTGTCCGTCTCCTCGGCGAGGGTCTTCACCGCCTCTCGCCATCCGGGACAGTCGAGCTGCTTCAATGACGCGATCGCGATCTGCACCGGGCTCAGTCGCTCGTCGGCAGTCTTCTGGGCGGCCCACTCGATCGAGCTCTCCCACCCGGGCCGTACGATGGCCAAGAGCCGATCGCAGACCCAGTCCCCTTGGCCCAACGCGGCCAACGCGAAGGTCGCGTTGATCTGCACGAAGGTGTCGGGATCCTCGAGGAGCGGGCGCAACATCTCGGCGCCTTCGGGGTCGCCGATCTTGCCGACGACCTTGGCGGCAGACAGCCGAATGCCCGCGTCGTTGGATTGCAGATGCTCTTCGAGCATGGGCAGAGCGGCCCGGGCCTCCGACTGCCACTCGGGTGTGGCCGTGCCGTTGAGCATCCCGAAAAGGGCGTAGAGGACCGTGTCCCCGTCTTCGTGGCCAGCCGCCCGAATCAGCGCCGGCAGCGTCTGGGGCGTATCGAAGTTCTGCAACGAGAGCACCAGGAAGCGACGCACGTCCTCCTCTTCCCAGATGCGCTGCTGGCCGAGCAAGGCGATCACTTCGCCCGCCAGGGCTTCGTCTTTACGGAGCTCTTCGTTCTCGCGAAGACGCATCTGGAACTCGTAGGCGGCCTGCATCCGCTTCTTGCCCCAACCCGACCGGATCTCGTTCAAGAGCTCGGAAGGGTCCCGGCTCTCATTGACGAGGTATCCGATCAGCAGCACGATCGAGACGCACACCCCGACGATCAGGAGCGGGAAGACGATCATCTGCAAGAAGAGCAGCCCGCGGCGCGGCGCTTGATCGGCCGGCGGCTCTTCGATCTGGATCAGAGGCTCGTCTCGCGAAGACCTCGCGTCACCGGGATCGCTCAGCTCCGAGCTGCCAAGCTCATCGTCGAAGTGTTCCTCGGAGTGGTTCGAGAGCAAGTCTGCTTCCTCCGCTCCCTGCGGCTGCTTCGGGGCGCTCATCCCGGCTAGTCTCCGCGAAGAATCAAGGATCGCCAAAAAAAAGAGGGCGGGGATGGCCGATCCCCGCCGTAGGTCGTCCTTCTTAAGCTCAAGGCGCCCTCCAGTCAAGGCTGCTGGACGGTGCGAGACCCAAGGCGCACGGCCCGAACGGCGATCCTCCGGGGATACCGGCGCGCCGGACCACCGATCATCGCGCGAGACGCGACTCGAGCAATGAGAGCGGCCAGTCAAGGCGGCAACGATCCACCAAGGACCCTTGCTCGGGTTCCGCTGGCGACGAGAGCTTTCACACGCTCTTCCGACTTCCTTCGACACCAAAGCACCGGACGCTCGGGCGGGCGGGGTGCCTTCGCGGCAAGGCACGCTCACGCGGGCGGCCCCGCTCTTCAGGGCCGCTGCGACTTGACGCGATAAGTCACGGTCATGGCCGCGCCACCTTCGGTCCGGCGCTTGGCGATCACGCTCGCGCCTTGGGCTTCGGCGAGGGATCGGACGAGGGCCAGGCCGATGCCCGTGCCTTTGGTCTTGCGGGTCATCTCGTCGTCGAGGCGATAGAACGGCTCGAAGCAGCGCTCAGCGACACCTGGGGCGAAGCCGGGACCACGATCGGCGACGGTCAGACGGACCTTGCCGCCATCGGCCTCGAGGCTCACGGCGATCTCGCGCGGGCCTTCTCCCAGCCGGCCGTACTTCAACGCATTGTCGAGGAGGTTGCTCAGGATCTGGGTGAAGGCGTCTGGGTCATGGACGATCGGCGGCACGGTGTCCGGCAAGCTCAGCACGAGCGAAAATCCGTCGCGCTCGAAGCGATCTCGCCAGGACTCGACGACCTCTCGCACCAGCGGCCGCACATCCCCTTCGATCAGCTCGAGACGATAGCTCCTGCCGCCCTCCAACCGGGCGAAGCTGAGGACGTTGTCGATGAGACGGCTCAGACGCTCACCTTCGCCGGCGATCGAGGCCACGTACTCGCGGCGCTTCGCCGGGTCGTCGACCCAGCCCTGCTCGAGCAGATCGGCGCACAGCCGGATGCCGGTCAGGGGCGTCTTCAGCTCGTGGCTGACGGCCGCGACGAAGTCGCTCTTCTTCCGAGCCAGCTCGAGCTCGGCCCGGACCAGGCGAGCGACGAAGTACCCGGCGAGCGCGATCACGAGGAAGATCATGCCCAGCACCGCGAAGAAGCGGAGCTTCTCCGATTGCATCTCCTCACCGATCCAGTCCAGACCCAGCGGTGTGGCCACGAGCAGGCACTTGGCCAGCTCACCCCGGATCGGCACCGCTTGGCCGAGTGGTACCGACCAGCTCGGACCTTCGGGCTCGACGGGTCCGCAGAAGCCCAGCGTCAGATGCTGGGCCGCCATTTGGCTCCGCACCAAGTCGAGCTCGTCCCGGAGCAGACGCGCGGCATCGATGAAGTAGCCCTGGAGCACCGTCCGACCCGGCTTGCCCGGGAGCGGATTCGGTGGGCTCACGGTCACGCTGCGCAGCGCGACGAGCTCGGGCTGGCCATCGACCATCTGTCCGAAGTAGCAGAACCCCGTGTAGGAGACCGGGACCTCGAGGCGTGGCCGGTTCCCGGCGCGCGTATTCCAGCTCTCGATCCCTTGCTCGATGAGCTGGGTCTGGCTTCGGGCATCGTTGCGATTGGCCAAGGCGATGTTGGTCGCGATCTCCTCGGTGTCACAGTTGTACATCCAGACGTCCTGCGCGACCGGACGAATCACCGGCTCACCGAAATCGGCGAGGATCCTCTTCCCCAGGAGCACTCCCAAGAGCTCTTTGGCCTCTTTGCTCTCCAGCCCGACCGGCGGGACGACCTGCAGATCGTCCTGAGCCGGAGGCTGGGGGATCGAGCAGCTCACGATCTCCTTCTCGTTGACCGCCGCGCGCTCGAGCTGAGTGTACCCTTCGATCAAGGGAGTCTCGGGCTTCCAAAGCGGCGTGTTCGTCAGAGCGATCTGGTTGCTGTAGGTCCCCGGCTCGTAGTAGAGCGAGTTGTACTCGTAGTAGGGACGTTGCCGCTCGATCGCCTCGCGCTCGGACAGGACGCGCGAGAGGTGCGTGACCGCGACGTCGAGACCGCGTCGCGCCGCCGACTCGAGCTCCCCCTCCAGCACGGCTCTCCGCGACTCGACGGCCTGGTATCCCACGACGGCGATCGCCGCGAAGGACAGCCCGAGGAAGCTGAGGTAGAGAAGGAGAGCGGCTCGGTCACGGCGCACGATCAAGCTCCGAACTTGTAGCCCTGGCCGCGGACGGTACGGACCAAGAGAGGGTTGGCCGGATCCGCCTCGACCTTCTGCCGGAGCTTCACGATGTGATTGTCGACCGTGCGTGTCTCGACGTTCGCCGTCGGGTAACGCCATACCTTCAAGAGCAGCTCGTCGCGCGTGACGACGCGATCCTTGTGCTCGAACAAGTAGAGGAAGATATCGGCCTCTCGCCGCGTGAGCAGCTCGTGCTGATCCCCGCGCATGCACTCGAGCCTCCGGAAGTCGATCGACAGGCCGTCGATCGAGAGCTCATCGGGGATCTCGCCCGAGTCGAGCGAGCGGCGCCGGAGCTGGGCCCGCACCCGGGCGATCAGCTCCTTGATCGAGAATGGCTTGGTGACGTAGTCGTCGGCGCCGAGCTCGAGCCCCTCGACCCTCTGATCTTCTCCGCCACGGGCGGTCAGGATGATGACCGGCGTGTCGACCTGCTCGGTCCGGATGCGTCGCAAGACGTCCAGCCCGCTCAAGCCGGGGAGCATCACGTCGAGGATGATCACATCGAAGCGCGCGGTCCTCGCCAGCTCGTAGGCGGCCTCGCCATCCGAGACCAGCTCCGGGCGAAGCTCGTTGAAGCGCAAGGCGTCAGCGATGCCTCGGGCGATGACTTCCTCGTCTTCGACGACCAGTACCGATTCCTGAGCCATGGCTGGGTGACGCTCCTGGGTCTTGCGCTTCGGGGTCGGGTCCTCCGCCCTCTTCGCCCAATTATAAGGACGTCTTGCGCCGATGACGGTAAAGCGTATGCAACTTATCGCTCAACGGCTCCGGTAGACGGGCTGCTTGTCGAGGAGGAGCAGGCTGTTGAGGAAGAGCCGAGTGAGGCCGTTCCAGAAGAGCCGGAAGTTGGGATCCTCGGCGAAGAGCACGACGTGGCCGCGCCCCATCGGCACGTCGACGAGGTAAGCACGCCCGGCGATGGCCGCTTCGCGCGGCTCGGGGAGGAAGCCCGCGACGCTCGCGTCCTCAGGGAAGACCGCCACGGGAATGCCGACATCGAGGCCGAACGAGCGGCGCGACGAGACGAGCGCATGGAGCCGCTCCGAGTCGTAGCCGAACGCGAGAGGGTGAGCCGGCTCGAGGTCGACCGCGACGATAGCGCCGGGCGTCGACTCGCGGCGTCGCCGCTCGCGCTGCTCGTCGAGACGCACCCAGCCGTCGTCGTCCTCGGCTTCCCCGTCGTCTCGGGGCACACGGGTGCTGACTGCGGTCAGGCCACTCCCCTCCTTCGAAGCCCAGGACGCTGCCCCACCGATCGCGATGAGCACGCCGCCGTCGCGGATCCAACGCTTCAGCGCTTCGATGTCCCCTTCGTATCCGTAGCCGTCGGGCAGGACCAACACGTTGTAGCGGGTGAGGTCGACGCGCGTCAGGCGATCGAGCGGGATCGTCGTGAAGTCGAAGCCGTACTGGCGCTCCATCAGGAAGCGCACGGCGCCGTAACTGTTCGCGCTGACCCCCGGTCCACTCGCGACCGCGATCACCGGGCGCTCCAGACGCTGAATCTGGCTAGAGCCGAGGTCGATGCCCTTCTCGGTGAAGGCCGTCGGCGCCCCTTCGAACGTCACTCCGATCTGCATGGCCACGTCCCAGGTGGCGTTCTTCAAGTCCTCGGCTCCGGCGGTCGGGATCACGATCGTCCCGCGCGGATAGCGCCTCCCTCGCAGCTCGAAGGCCTCTTGTGCGCAGCCCGCCCGATAGCCGAGCGCGAGGAGGGCATTCAGTGCCAAGGCCGACCGTGTGCTCGTCCAAGGCAGCAGGTATCCGACCTTCGCCTCGGGGCCTTCGACGCCGCCAACGGGCTCGGGCTTCGCCCGAACGGGCTCCCGCGGGACATCCGCTCGCTCTTCGCTCCAGTGAGCCTTCACGCCGAAGGCGAAGGGCAGCGACCACGCCGAGATGTCGTAGAAGGTGAGCTTCGAGATCGCCGAGTGCGGCTCGAGGAGCGCCATTGCCAGCGTGCGGCTAGGCTGGGCCATCGAGACGAGGTAGGTGCCCTTTTGGAAGGAGCGCGTCTCGGGCGGGCCGCTCTTGTCGTCATGGCTGTGCACGCCGCCGACCTCGAAGGCCTCGGTCGCGCGCTCGATCTCGACGCCATGATCGAGGAGCAGCCCGATCAGCTCGGCGGTGTTGTGCGGATCGGCCGAGGCCTCGAGCACGAACTCCTTCAAGCGTCCCCACCGACCTTCGTAAATCGACTGCCTTCGAAAGTCCGCGTAATCCGTCAGCAGCTCGCGCCGACCCGTCGCCGCCGTCTCGACCGTCGCCATCGCGGCGATGAAGTGATGATGCAAGCGATCCCTCAGCGTGAGCAGCGAGCCGTCCTCGCGCTCGATGACCACGCCGCCCGCCGAGTGTCCGGCTTGCTCGTAGGTCATGCCGATCGCCCCGTGCAGCGAAGGATAGGAGTCGCCGTAGCCGGGGTAATACAGATCGAAGGACTCGGCCGTGTAGTAAGGCCAGCCGAAGGCATCGAAGGCGGTGGCGTTCCCTTGACCGAAGCGCTGCCCCCACTCGGTGATCATCGGCGGGAAGTTCTGATTGATCGGAGCCTCGGCCGGGAAGAAGAAGTAGGTGCTGTTGTGGCCCATCTCGTGGAAGTCCACGTGTACCTGGGGATGCCAGGCGAGGAAGTGCGGCAGGCGAGCGCGCGTCTCGTCTTGGGTGAGCCAGGCCCAATCGCGATTGAGGTCGAAGTAGAAGTGATTGGTGCGCCCGCCCGGCCACGGCTCGTCGTGCTCGGTCGCGTTGGGATCGGGATTGCCACCCGGCGCGGCGACCGAGCTGAACCAGCTCACGTACCGCTCGCGCCCATCGGGATTGAGCACGGGATCGATCAGGACGATCGTCTCCTCGAGCATCGACTGCGTGCGCGCATCGATGCCCGCGGCGAGCTGGTAGAGCGTCGCGAGCGCCGCTTCGGTCGGCGACGGCTCGTTGCCATGCACGTTGAAGGACAGCCACACGATGGCGGGGATCGATTCGATGAGCGCCTCGGCATCCTCGGATTCGCCGAGCTTCCTAGGGTCGGCGATCTTGTCGAGCGCCGCTCGGATCTCGGCCAACCGCTCGAGGTTCTCTGGCGCGGTGACCGTGAGGAGGCGCAGCGGCCGACCTTCGGCGGTTCGGCCGTACTCCTCGGATCGCACGCGATCGGGTGCCGCCTCGGCCACCGCGTCGACGTAGCGGAGCACCTCATGGTGCGGGGTGAAGCGGCTGCCCAGCTCCTGGCCATAGAACTCGGAAGGACGCGGGATGCCGTCCCGGTACTCTCCGCCGGGGAACAGCGCGAAGCCGCGATCCGGGGGCTCCTGCGCCAGCGCCGCGAGGCTCGAGGTCAGGATCAGGACGAGACCGAGGCCGATTTTCGTGCCGTTCAATTTGGTTTCCCCGCGTGGGTGCCGTATGCTCTTTCTTGACCCAAGAGCCTGTCATTCTACCGGCGCCCTCGCCTCCCGAAAACGAATCCCGTCACGACACACCCCCGCCATCCGGCGTCCGCCCGCCGTGCCGCTGCTGCGCCCGGCCGGGTCGGCTTGTGTTACGATCTGGCGATTCGTGAGCCGAGGACATCGGCTCGCCGCCTTGCCCGAGACTCGAGGACATCCCCCGAATGAACTGGCCTGCTCGCCGCTCCACACTGCGTCGTCTGACGTCGCTCGCCATCTCCTGCTTCGCGGCCTTCGCCCTCTACGGGTGCAGCAAAGAAGAAGGCGGTGCCGCCAATGTCATCTTCATCTCGATCGACACGCTCCGTGCCGATCACGTCGGCGCGTATGGCTACGAGAAGCCGACGACGCCCAACATCGATCACTTGGCGGGTGAAGGGGCGCTCTTCGAGACCGTCATCGCCGAGAGCTCTTGGACGCTCCCGACACACATGACGATGATGACCGGCCTGACGAGCAAGGTGCATGGGGTGCTCTACGATGCGTTCGGGCTCGACCCTGAGCGGGAGACGCTCGCCGAGGTCTTGCAGGAGCGAGGCTATGAGACCTTCGGCCTCTACAGTGCACCGTACCTGCATCCGATGTTCGGCTTCGGTCAAGGCTTCGACAGCTACGAGAGCGTCGTCGACTTCCAGGCCTACGACAATCCCGAATTCGAGCTCAAAGACCTCACCGACGAGATGAAGCAGAAGCTGGGAGAGCAGGACCATGGCTCCCACCGCACGGTCACGACCCCCGAGATCGTCGACCGGACGATCGGCTTCATCGAGCAGAACAAGGACGAGCGCTTCTTCGCCTTCCTCCATCTCTTCGATGTGCATTCGGATTACATCCCGCCCGAAGAGGACTGGCGGCTCTTCGATCCGGACTACCAGGGCAAACTCGACGGAAAGAACTTCTGGTTCAACGAGAAGTTCAGGCCGGGCATGAATCGCGACGACTACGAGCACATCCTCGCGCTCTACGATGGCGAGATCCACTTCGTCGATCGCCACCTGCAAAGGCTGTTCGCCAAGCTCGAAGAGCTCGGCCTCGAGGAAGACACCCTGATCGTGATCACCTCGGACCACGGCGAAGAGTTCCTCGAGCATGGTGGCAAGGCACACCGTTACACCTTGTTCGATGAAGTCTTGAAGGTGCCGCTCATCTTTCGCTGGAAGGGCCACATCCCGGCCGGTCGGCGGCATGCGAATCAGGTCCGCCAAGTCGAGATCATGCCCACGATCCTCTCCTTACTGGGCATTCGTGCCCCCGAGGGTGTCATGGGGAAAGATCTCAAACCGGCGATCCTCGATGGAGTGAACCTCGCGTCGATCCCGGCTGCGTCTCGCCTGGTCTGGCCGGGAACCCAGTACTGGAACTCGATGCGACTCGAAGGCTCGAAGTACCTCTCTAGCCGTCCGTCTGTGCCCACCGACGGACTCCCCGTCACGACCGACCCGGAGCTGCTCGGAGCCCGTGAGGCCTTCGAGCGCTCGGACAAGTTCGAGAACGAAGTCCGAGCCCAATTGGCGCAGTCGAGTGAAGGACGGCGAGTCGATGCGGATCCGCGCATGCTCGCGGAGCTCGCCAAACTGGGGTACATCGGGAACGTCGAAGTGGACGACAGTACGCTCGGCGACGCCGCCGAGATCTTCTTCGACCTGAAGAACGACCCCAAAGAGCAGAAGGCGTATCGCGCTCCGCGCTCGCCGCGCTGATTGGCATCAGCCAATCGAACGGGATGGAACTGAGGGTGTAAGCCGCGAGCGCAGCGACCGGGACCGCTCACGCCGACCGAGATGGAGTGCCCGAGTCGAGCGAGCCACAGAGAGAGTCTGTCGGTGAGGGCTCTCACGAGCGAGCTTGGGCTTCTTCGAACGTCCAACGGCTTCCCGATGGAGTGCCCAAGTCGAGCGAGTCAAAGACCGAGTCTTTGGGTGAGGGCTCTCGCAAGCGAGCTTGGGCTGCCTCGAACGTTCAGCGGCTCAACGTCCAAGACTCGAGCGGAGCTGCCTCTCGGCGAGCCAGCCTTTGCAGAACGTTCAACGGCTCAACGTCCGACTCCCAAACATGATGGGCCCGAGGTACATCGCCCCCAGGCAGCATCGAGCCACGGAGCTTCAGATGTGAGGTCTGGGCCCTCTCCAAGGCGCTCGGAGGGAGGACACCGAGACCGGCTGAAGCCGGCGGTCCGAATACGGCCCTGCGAACGCCGTGAAGTCCTCTCAGCCCTCGATGCGGAAGGTCCAGATCGCAAGGGCCTGAGCGTCGAGGATGAACAGGCGGCCGCCGACGAAGTCGACGTCGACGGGCTTGGAGAGCCGGCCGCCGCGGCGCTCATTCGGTAATACCTGGCGCAGGTTGCCCTCGGCATCGAGGACGAGCACTTCGCCCTGCTTCGAGTCGGCCGCGTAGAGATTACCGGCGGGATCGAAGACGAGGCCCTCGATCTCTCGCGGCGAGCCACCCTCGAATCGCTCTCGCGGAATGCGGGCCGGAGGCTCCTCGGGCCCGATCAGGTACAGCCCTTTGTCTCGGAAGTAGGCGGCAATACGCCCTTGTGGTCCGGCGGCGACGGCTAATGCCTCTCCCAATTGACCGTCGGTCGCGCTCGTCCCGATCAGCGTCGTCACACCGCCTTGGACACCGATCCTCGAGACGCTCTGCGCTCGCGAGTCGGCGACGAGGATCGACCCGTCATCCATCAAGGCGACATCGCGGGGCGAATGCAGGGCACCGCGGCCCCATGAACGAATGAAGGATCCTTGGCGATCGAGCTCGACGATGCGCGACTGCCCGGTATCGGCGATGAGGACCCGCTGGTCATTCACGGCGATCCCGCCCGGAAACCTCAAATCACCAAAGGTCGCGATCCGATCGCCGCTGCGCTCGATGACGAGCACCTTGTTCGCACCCGATGCTCCGTCGGCGACGAGGTGCTGCCGAGGCACGCTGGCCACGGCCAACGCTTGGGGGAGCGCCACTTGACCTGCGGAGTGGCCGTAGTGCAAAGGGATCCTTCGCTCGAGCACCACCGCGGGCAAGGGTCCGTTCCCCGGCGTCACCCGGCGCTGCTGGTCGGAGCCAGACGTGGGCGGCCCTTCACCCGAGGGAGGCGTCAGGCGCCGGCCGCCGGTGTGAGTCGGGGCCTCCGGGGTCTCTGGCTGCTCTTCTTGAGCCAATGCCCGGGGCGGCCTGACGAGAGAGACCGGCACGACGATCAAAAAAAGGACAAGAACCGCCCGGAGATCCCGTCTCAGATGGCGCCGATGAGAGAGGCGAGGCACGCTGTGCTGTCCGGCCACGTCGTTGCGCCCCCTCTCTTCGGTGTCTCGGTTCGTTGCTCGAGTGTCCTCTTCGAAAGACAACTCACCCGGTGACCGGGTTGGCGGGCCGGGAGCGCAAACATCGTTCCTCGGGTAGTCTCGGGAGCGGCGACTGACGCGACCAGGGCTCGCCCTGAAACGGCGACCCCGAGAAGAAACTTCATCTGATCGCAAACGTTGCCTTCATGGCGTCCGTGAAAGATACCGAGCCTCGTTCGGTATGACGACTCACACGCGCAAGAAAGTGACACCGCCCGCAGGGCGACACTCGAAACAGAGAATCATCTGGGAACAAATCGGAAATCCTCCCCGTCCTACCTGACAGTGGTAGGCCGGCCGCCTCCCGGCGGATGCAGGTTCCATGAGGCCTTCCACGGAATAAGCCAAGGTTACCTCCAGGGGTGTAAAACTCTTCTCACATCAAGTTCCATCTTTTCCCCTTTTTTCTCCTATTCCATTCTGCCAGAAGAGTTTCCTTGGCTCATCCTCCTTCCCGGAAGCAAACACGGGAGGAAACTGATCCCCTCAGTTTCCTCCCGTGTTTGCTTTGGTTCAGGATGATCCGAGCGAGCGCGGTGCCTCAGGACTCTCGCCCGCTCTCGGCTCCGCGGTCGTCGGTCAGCTCGCGGGACTTCTCGTCCACCGCGATCGTCCGACCGCCCGAGCGCCTGGCGTCGCGCGCTGCCTGATCGGCCGCTTTCAGCACCGCGTCGTGGAAGAGGCTGCTCTTCCGGTAGTAGCTGGCGACTCCGATGCTGAACGAGATCTGGATCGGCGTGCCCTGGATGTCGAACTCGTAGTTCGTCACCCGCTCCTGGATCCGCCGGGCCAAGGTCTCGGCGCCGCGCACATCGGTCTGCGGAAGCAGGATGGCGATCCCGAGATCGTCGTACCGTCCGATGAAGTCGCAGGACCTCGTCTCGACGCCCAAGAGCTGTACGACGCTGTCGAACAGGAACCGGCGAGCGCCCAAGCCGTGAATGTCGGCCAGGTGGTCGAGACGGTCGATCTCGAGGCGGAGGCAGGACAGCGGGGTCTCGTATCGCTTGGCGCGGTCGAACTCGACTTTCAGCAGGTGGAGGAACTGGGAGTAGTTCAGCAGGGGCATCCCCACCCCAGGAGACGACGCGCGTTCACCATCCATGCTCGAGCTCTCACCTCTTGTCCTGACGAAGGTCGACCGATGCCACATCGACTTCAGGATCGACCGGATCCGCGCCGTAGCTGAAATCCACCGGCCATCCTAGTGCGAGTCGGCAGCTCTTGACCAGCGCCTGGGACACCACTTTCCCGGCAGCCTTCGGTCGTGAGCCCGAGGGGAGACGCAGAAGCTGGCGAAAGTCCCTCATCACCACCCGACAGAACTCGGCGAGTGCTCCTCGACACGCTCTCTCGGGCAAAAAAAATAACAATCTCCCCGAGGGGAGATTGTTATTTCTTCTCACAAGATCATGAGCCGAGCAGCCTAGAGAGGGCGGTTGGGGAGGGGAATTTGTCTCTGAGCCCTCTTGCTCTCGATCCGAGAGAATTCTTATGGTCGAGATCCGCGATGCGGATCTGATCGTCATGTCTAATCTGCTGGGCCGAGAGCAAAGGTGGGACCACTAATCCCTCAAATTTCTCCAGAGATCGTATCTCGAAACCCAGCCGGATCTAAGGCTCGTGAATCGCCACGAGGCAAGCGATTCGACACGCTCGTCGATGTCCATTTTTTTCAACACTCCATCTGAGATTCGACGTGGATGGAGTCAACCAAAGATCAGCAATATCAAAAATAAAAACGACTTACGTCGTTTAGTTCAAAAAAATGAACGTTGCAGAAAGTCGCGTTCAAAAAAATGAACGTCACAGAGAGTCGAGCAGCGTCTCGAAGCTCTCGTACACGTTCCAGCCCACAGTCCTCTCCAGGTAGACCAGGCTCGCCAGCAACAGCACGATCACGATGAGGACGAAGATCGCTCGCCCCAAGCTCCTGGCAAAAAAGAGCTTCACTCGATAGAGCCAAGCCTCCCCCTCCACCGACTCCGCCAGGCGCCCGCCCAGACGACGGTAGCACTTCTGAATCAGGCTCTGCTCTCGCCGCTCGTCCCACCCGTAGGCCTCCAGGATCTCGTCGACGAGCTCGCCGCCGCTCCACCGCTCGCGACGAGTACGATCCAGGATCTCCGCCTGTCGGCGCTTGGGAAGCAGATCCAGGTCGATGACCACCAGCGACGCCAACACTCGCCCCGTCGCCGACAAGCCAGTGGACTCGGCAGCGGTCGCCGCCGAGGGCGACTCCGCGATGGCGGCTACCGAAGATGGGGCCCCCGAAGCGATTCGAAGCGCGAAGACGTATCGGCCGCAACGGATCCGATCCCCGCTCTGGAGAGGCACTTCGGTGAGCACCGATCGGCCGTTCACCGACACGGATTGAGGATCTCCCACATTCGCGATCACGATTCCGTGCGGCTGGACCCGGAACTCGGCCTGCCGCTCCGAGACTTCCGCCACTCGGATATGGCAGCGCTCGCCGGACCCGAGGACCGTCACTTCTCGGGAGAGCGTCACCACCTGTTTGTTGCCGTCGACGTCGACTTCGAGCGAGCAGTCCGCCGGCGACAACCCGACCCGCCCTTGATTCGCGCTCATCTCATGCGATCCTTCATGGTTGTCCTGAACGAGCGATTCGACCGAGGTGCCGCACCGTTGAGACAGCCCGGAACCAGCATTCGCCAGATGCAGAGCACCCGACAAGAGAAAGAGACCTCGTTCCACCCCCTCTGGCGGGACCGCCTGCTCGGCGGCCACCAGAACCAGCTCGCCGCGTTCCTCTCGGAATGCGCCGCCATGCTACGGGCGGGCTTGCCACTGGCGCAAGCCATCGAGCTGGCGGCATCTCCGTTACCCAAGCGGCCACTGGCGACTTGGGCCTACGAGTCGGCCGAGCGAGTTCGGAACGGAGCCGCTTTTTCGGAGGAAATCGAGGCCGCGCCCGGCCTCTTCCCTCCGCCCCTCGCCGAGCTCGTCCGCGCCGGAGAGGCCTCGGGACGCATGGAGCCGATCCTCGATCGGGCCTCCGAGCAGCTCCTGAGTGCAGCCCGAAGACGCCGCACCCTCCTCACCAAGCTCGCCTACCCCGCGCTCCTCGTCCACGTCGCAATCCTCGCCACGAACACCTTCCAGATCCGAGACGGACTGACGTCGATGTTCGCGGCGATGGCGCTCGACCTGCTCGTCCTCTACGCGGTGATCGGACTCGCGGTATTCGCCTGGAGAAGGATTCGAGACAGCCGGCATCGCACCTGGATCGACGAGCGACTCCCGTTTTGGAGCACTCTCCGCGCCAGCCGGTGCCAGGGTGATTTCCTCGAGGCGCTGGGCGCTCTCTACGGCGCAGGCGTCGGAATGCGAACCGCGTGGGACCGCGCGGCCAGGACGGTCCCCGAAGGTGACATCCGCCGCGGGCTGGACCTCGGAGCTCAGGCACTGGATCGCGGAGGTGATGTCACCGAGGCGTTCGCCACATCGGGCTGGCCGACCTCGATCACCGCCCAGGTGCGGACCGGCGAGATCTCGGGACGACTCGAGGAGTCCCTGTTGCAGCTCTGCACCCAGCAGCAGGCCAGCACCGAGCTGCTGGCCGACCGCTTGGCGTCCGTCAGCCAGAAGGCGATCTACACGCTCGTCGTCCTGTACGTGGTCTACAGCATCCTGAGCTTCTACTTCGCGTACTTCGGCGCGCTCTTCGCCCTTTGAGAGAAGAAGAAAAAGAAAAGGCCGGTGGCACGGTGGAACGCGCCGAGAGCCACTCACTTCTCCTCGAGAAAGGCCCGGAAGCGAGGATCGTCCCGAATCTTCTCGAGATCCCGGTCCTCGAGCAGCCACCCTATGTCGGTGAAGCCGTTCTCACGCGCCAGACGGAGCTCTTGGATCGCCGGCCCGACCTCGGAGCGCAGCGCGTGGATGCAGGCGAGGTTGTAGTGGACGCTCGAGAGAAACCGTTGGATGGTCGTGCCTTCGTACTCGTCGACGAACCTCGAGAAGCTCTGCTCCGCCTTATCGAGGAGACGGAGCCTCAGGTAGCCGTATCCGATCTGGAACAGGTACTCCGGCGCCCTTGGATGGTACTTGCTCTGGATCTGATCGTGGCGCCTCTGGAGCTCGTTGATCGGCTCGAGCGGCAAGACCTTGTCGCCGAGGCGCCACGCCGACCACCTCGCATACTGGCTGAGCTGTGCGCGCGCTCGCTCCTCGGTTTCCTCGGTCGACTCCACCAAATGCTCGATCTCGGTCCTCGGGTCGACCATGAAGACCTCTTGCAGCCGAGACACGTCCTCTCGATCACCGTGACTTCCGATCGCCGCGACCGCCATTCCACGCAGACTCGCATTGAGACTGGGATGCGCTCCGATGAAGAGGAGCTGATCGACCAGACCGGGCTGCAACGGAGACAGCGCGTCGAACTGGCCGTCGTAGAAGCCGGGAATCGTGCCGTCCCGCAGCGTCCGCTGGAGTAACTGCAGCAGCCGCTCCCTCTGATAGAGCTCGAAGAGCTCGGCAGAGAGCGCCCCGGACTCGAAGCGCGCCGCCATCTCGGCGGCAACGTCCCCGAGACGGGCGAGCGCCCAGACGAGACGCTCCTGCACCCGCCCCTCACGCTCCCGGCTCAAGAGATCGAGCACCAACTCGGCATCG
>JAVJTD010000280.1:0-12983 GCA_040219065.1 Planctomycetota bacterium | reverse complement strand
CAACCGACCGCGACGCCGGCTCCTTGCAGGGAGACCGCACCGGCTCGGCCCGGGATCTCCTCGAGGACGAGCTCATGGACGGCCAACTCCTCTCTTCGTACCGACATCGCCAGGCTCGCGAGCGGGATTACTTTCCGCCCCTTGGCCCGGAGCCTCTCGAGCAAGTCGTCCAGGAGGTCCAGGTAGGCACGGCCTTCGGCCTCGGCGTGGATGGTGTGGACCTCGACGGGCGCCTGCATCCGCTCCATCAGATACTCATTGTATCGCGTTCGGTCGACACCACCTCGGCCGAGCACCTCGTCGAGCGTCGGGAGCGTCGTCGGGATCTGCATCGTCCGGAAGACCCTGTCCCCCACCTTCGGCAGGAATGGGACTGCCCCCCGCGTGTCGCTGCAGTAGTCGAGCGCGAGGTCGTCCTGTACCGACAGGCTGTCCTTCGTGACCATCCAGGCAGGCGCGGCGCAGGCGTGCGCCGAGTGGCCGAGGCACGCCTCGAACGCATCGATCGCCTGGGCGAGCTCGCTCTCGATTTGTGACCGTGTCATGCGCGGGAGCCGATCCTGCCAGAGGGCATGGTTCCAGGCGTGTATCCCGACCTCGTGCCCGGCGGCTTCGATCTCCCGAACGAGCTCGGGAGAATCCGCCGCGATGCGCCGCGATGGCAGCAGAGTGCCGCGTAGCATCGTCTGCAGCCCGTACATCTGCACCGCTCTTGTCCGCACCATCTTCTTCAGGAAGCCCGGTCGAAGCACCCGCCGAACGGCGCGGCCGGACTGATCGGGCCCGAACGAGAGGAAGAAGGTCGCTTGCACGCCTTGCCGCTCGAAGAGTGGCAGGAGCGCCGGAACGCCCTTCTGCAGCCCCTCGAGCGTGTCGACGTCGACTTTCAACGCCAATCGATCAACCACCGTGCTCCGCTCCGACGGAAAGGACTCTCTTGGCAGGCCGGATCTTCTCGAACCAGTCCAGGGTGTCCGACATGCCCTTTTCCAGCGAGACCTTGGCCTGGACGCCGAGGATGTCGTGCATCCGGTCGACGACGGGCACGCGGCGCAGTACGTCCTCGTAGCTCTCGCCATAGATGCTCTGCTGGGGCACGAACTGGATCGTCGAGCCCGTGTTGCGCAATCGCAAGAAGAGCTGGGCGAGCTCGAGGACGGAAGTCTCCCGATCGGTGCCGATGTTGAAAATGCCACCGACCGCTTCGTCTTTCAGACCGGCCGCCATCGTCGCGCGGACCGCGTCGTCGACGTAGGTGAAGCAGCGTGTCTGGCTGCCATCGCCGACGACCGTCAACGGCTCTCCATTCAGGAGCTGGCCCGCGAAGATCGAGATGACGCGGCCGACATCGAGTGCGTCGAGGCGAGGTCCGTACACGTTGAAGTAGCGGACGATCACGATCGGCAGCCCGAGCTTGCCGTAGGCGAAGGCGAAGTGCTCACCGACGGCCTTCGAGGTCGAGTAGCACCAGCGATCGATCCCGGTCGATCCCAGCACACGGTCGTCGTTCTCGGCGTATGGGACCTTGGTGTTTCGCCCGTACACCTCGCTGGTCGAGGCGATGACGATCTTACGGTCGTAGCGGTGCGCCGCGCGCAGGATGTTTTGCGTGCCGTTCACGTTGACGTTGAGGACGTGGTAAGGATCGGCGACGTAGTGCTCGACCCCGACGACGGCGGCCAGGTGGTAGACCAGGTCGCAGCGCCGCACGAGGTTCTCGAGCATCTCCACATCGAAGATCGAGTTCTGGACCAATCGGAAGCGCGGGTTCTTGAGGTTGTGGCGAACCTTGGCATCGCTCCCGATGTCGAGCACCGTCACCTCGTCCCCGCGGGCGAGGAATGCATCGGCGAGGTGCGAGCCCAAGAAGCCGGCACCGCCCGTGATCAAGACCTTCATTCGTTCATCTCCGTAAATTCGAATCACCCGGGCCGATGTCACTCGGCCGCACGCGCCGGAGCCACCAGGAGTCGACCCGGTAGCAGCGCGCTCCAATCCACGGAGGTCGAGATGCCGCCCGCCTCCCACCATTCGCAGTCCTCGATGCAGTACGCGCCCTCGCCGCACTGCACCTTGATCCGTCCTCGCTCGCACTCGAGGATTCGCCCGGGTAGCCGGGCGTCCCCCGTGGTCGAGCACGCGTGCCCCGACCAAACGCGCAGGCGTCTTCCATCGATCTCGGTGAACGCGCCGGGATAGGGACGCGTCACCGCGCGCACCAGGCAATCCACTTGCCGCGCGGTCTTCGACCAGTCGATTCGCCCGTCCTCGGGCCGTCGCCCGCCGAAGGTCGTCGCCTCGCTCTCGACCTGAGGGACACCCGCGAAGTCGCCCCGGCGCAGCCTGGGAAAGACCTCCGCCATCAGGGGCTTCACCTCGGCGACCAGCTTCTGCGCCAAGGTGTGTGCCGTCTCCCGGTCTTCGATCGCGACGGCCCGCGCGCCGAGGATCTCGCCTGCATCCGCGCGCGCCACCATGCGATGCAGGGTCAGCCCGGTCTCCCGCTCGTCGTGGATGAGCGCCCAGTTGAGCGGGCAACGTCCCCGGTACTTCGGCAGCAAGGAGCCGTGCAGGTTCACGCCGCCGTGGCGCGCGAGGCCGAGAAGCGCCTCCGGGATCATCCGGCGGTAGTACGCCGAGACGATCAAGTCCGCTTCCGTCTCTTCGAGAAGGCGTCGCAAGCGTCCCTTCTCCTGATCCTCGCGGTACTCGACGGGCACTCCGTTTCGCTTCGCCAGGTCAGCGACCGAGCGAAAGTAGCGGTTCTCGTCCGGGTCGTCCCGATGCGTGATCACCGCAGCGATCTCGTCGCCAGTCTCGATGAGAGAGTCGAGGGCCTCGACGCCGAAGTCGTGATACCCGAAGAAGACGATCTTCATCGCTCGTCCTGCCGCCGGTGAACCGCCCGCACCAGAAAGCGCGGCCGATTCAGCACCTGGATGTAGATTCGGGCCACGTACTCGCCGAGGATGCCGATCGCCAAGAGCTGTACGCCGATGAAGAAGAACAGGATGCCGAAGAGCGTGAAGACACCCTCGACCTCAGGACCGACGACGAGGCGGCGGATCGCCAAGAACACGGCGAACACGAGCCCCAAGACCGCGATCAGGGCGCCGGCGAGGCTGATCAGCTTCAGGGGTGATGGCGAGAAGGCCGTCACGAGGTCGAACTGGAGACGGATCAACCGGCCCAGCGAGTAGCGAGACGGACCGTCGGTGCGGGCGTCGTGGGCGACCGGGATCTCGATGACCTTCTTGGTGAACAGCGTGGCGAGTGCCGGAATGAAGGTCGAGCGCTCGTGCCCCTCGCGCAGCCTGTCCACGATCGGCCGGGTGTAGGCGCGCAGCATGCAGCCGTAGTCGCGCATGTCGACCCCCACCATCCGGGACGTCACGCGATTGATGAGGCGCGAGGCGAGGAGCCGGACCCGCGAGTCCTGACGCAACGCTCGCCAGCCGCCGACGACGTCGTACCCTTCGGCGACCTTGTCCAGGAGCTTGGGGATCTCCTCGGGCGGGTTCTGCAGATCGGCATCGAGCGTGACGACGACATCGCCTCGGCAATGCTCCAGACCTGCCAGGATCGCCGCGTGCTGGCCGAAGTTCCTCTGGAGCTCGACCGCAACGATCTCACCGTACCGATCGGCCAGACGGTGCATCAGCTCGAGGCTCCGATCGCGGCTGCCATCATCGACGAGCACGATCTCGAAACGGCCGACACGCGCCTCCAAAGCGCTTCGGATACGCCGCACCAGCTCCTCGATATTCGCCTCCTCGTTGTAGACGGGTACGACGACGGAGACGAAGCCGAGCTCCTGGCGCTGGCTGATCCGAGTCTCGAGGCAGTGCTCAATGGTCGCCATGGGTCACCTGCTTCAGGGCGGTCACGACGTCCTCGACGTCCGATTCGCTCATCTCGGGGAACAGCGGCAGGGAAACGATCCGCTCGGCGATGGACTCGGTGATGGGCAGGTCACCGGGCGCCATCCCGAATCGCTCGATGTAGTAAGGATGCAGGTGCACGGCATTGAAGTGGAGCCCGGTCGAGATGCCGAGCTCTTGGAGACCGGACATCACCGCGTCTCGATCGAGGCCGATCCGCTCCAACCGGAGCTGCACGGTATAGAGATGCCAGGCGTGACGCTCGCCGACCGCCGTCTCGATCGGAGGGCGCACGAGCACATCGTCGAGCGCGGCGAGGGCTCGGTCGTAGTGATGCGCGAGCCGCGTTCGCTTGGCGATCAAGGCGTCGAGCTTGGCGAGCTGCACGCGACCGATAGCGGCCAGGATGTCAGGCAAGTTGTATTTGAAGCCCGGCTCGATGACGGCGTACTGCGCCGCGCCCTTCCCGCGATAGCGCGACCAGGCGTCGCGCTCGATGCCGTGAAAGCGTAGCCGCCTGAGACGCGCGGCGAGCTCTCCGTCATCCGTCGTGATCATGCCCCCTTCGCCGGTCGTCATGTTCTTGATCGGATGGAAGCTGAAGACCGTCGGCCCGACTCCCGAGCCGATCCGCTCGCCCAAGAGCTCGGTCCCCGCCGCATGCGCCGCGTCATGGATCAGCGGAACGCGCGCCGCCTCGGCCAGCGCTTGCAGCGCAGGCAGGTCGGCAGCTCGTCCGGCAAAGTGAACCGGCACGATCGCCCGCGTGCGCTCGGTGACGCGCTCCTCGACCGACGCGGGATCCAGGTTGGCCGTCACCGGATCGACATCGGCGAAGACCGGACGCCCGCCGGCCAAGACGATCGTGTTCACGGTCGACGGCCAGGTCAAAGAGGGAACGATCACCTCGTCGCCCGGCTTCAGATCGAGCGCATGCATCACGAGATGCTGGGCAGCGGTGCAAGACGTCACGGCGAGAGCTTCGGCCGCGCCGACGTACTCGGCGAACTCCTGCTCGAGCCATTTGACCTGAGGACCGCTCGTGAGCCATCCGGAGTGCAGGACCTCGAGCACGGCCTCCGCCTCCCGCTCATCTAGCGAAGGACGACAGAACGGCAAGGGATCCGTCCGCACGGCCGGGGACATCGTTTCGGGCTTCATCGCCTCTTACTCCTCATCGGGATGGACCGTCGGACGGTCCGTGGGATGCCGAGTCCGTCTCGTCTTCGGGAGCCGTTCTCAGGGCGGGCTCCTGATTCGCTCCGCCCCGCAGGAGGAGCAGCCGGTAGGTTCCTGCGTTCACCCAGCGCTTCTCGACGATCCAGGCGCGGGCCGGGGCCAGCCAGTCCAAGAGGTAGGGCGCTCGCTCATCGCGAAGCCGCTCGATGCCGACGAACCAGACCGGGCCCGGCCCATTCAGCCGCGACTGCATCTCGCCGATGTCGAAGACCACCTCGGGCAGGCGTCCCGTGTAGAACGGCACGATCGCGAGCATCGCCTCGGTCGGCGCAAAGCTGATCAGAGGGGCGTCCTTCGGAACGATCCGCTCGATGGCCTCAGCGAAGGGCCGAGCCGACTCGACGCCGTTCTGGGCCGGCAAGAGCGCCGTGCCGCTCGTCGCCCAGATCGCGAGGCAAAGTCCGAAGGTGCATGCGGCCACGCGTCCCCAGGCGACGCTGCGGCCGAAAGTCGCCAGCGCCAGGCCCGCTCCCAAGATGGCGAGGCTCGCGAGTACTCCTGCCGCCGGGATCGTCCCGAACTGCGTCCACGAATGTACGCCGTAGGCGACGATCACGATCGGCAACGCGAGCACCGTCGCGCGCAGCAGCCAGGTCTCGAGCCGATCGGGTGCGCGGCGACCCACGAGGATCGGCTCGAGCCAGCCCGCGAGGTAGAGCGCGGAACCGCCGAGGAGGGGCAGTAGGTACAGCGCCCTCTTCGTCCCCGCGGCGGAGAGCAGCCCGAATCCGACGAGGAACCAGACGGCGCCGAGGCTTCGAGCGCGAGACACCGTCCCGCCGCTTCGCCGCCCGCGCCAATGCTCCAGAACCGCCGCGATCGGCAGGAGGCTCCAGGGCACGAGCACGCCCGGGAGCTGCTCGAAGTAGTACCAAAACGGCCTCGAATGCCCACCGGAGTAGTCGCCGCCGAGGAATGGCAAGAGGCGTTGGAGCGTGTTGTCCCAGAGCACCAGCTCGAGTGCTTCGGAGCCTCCGACCCGTGACAGAGAGATGAACCAGGGCACGAGCAGCGCGATCGCGATGGCCAGCGCGGCGGGCATCGCCTTCCAGATCAGGTCGAGTCGGCGCTGCAGCAGAGCCCACACACCGAGGATCGCCAGCGGCAGGACGAGACCGATCACGCCTTTCGCATAGAACCCGACCGCGAGCGTGACGCCCGCCCAGACGATCCGACCGCGTGCTCTCTCGCCACGCGGCAACGCCTCGATGGCGAGGAACGCGTCGAGACACATCGCCACGCCCGCCGCGAGCGCGGGATCGACCAGGGCCTGGTGGGAGTGATAGACGAAGGCGTAGCTGCTCGAGAGGACGGCGACCGCGATCCAACCGACGCGTGGTCCCCCTAGCCGGCGAGCGATACGGAACGAGAAGAGCAGTCCGATGAGTCCGAAGAGCGCCGCCGGGAGACGGACCGCACCGTCCGTGACTCCCAGCGTCGCAAAGCTCAGGCAGGTGGCCCAATGATAGAGCGGCGGCTTCTCGAGGAACGGCTGCCCGGCGAGGGTCGGGATCGTGTACGCGTGGTTCACGTACATCTCGCGGGCGATCTCGCCGACGCGAATCTCGTCGGGGATCCACAGGTCGCGCTCGAAGATGCCCCAACCGTAGGCGACGACGATCGCCACGCACACGAGGAGCCCCCATCGTGGCCCGACGCGATCCTGTGCGAGCGAAGGCTCACGTGGCGTCTCGCCACCTTCGCTGACGGTGCCGCCCATTCACGCCCTCAGGTCTGGACCCCAGGAAAGAACCGAACGTCGCGGTTCGACGCGGGACAAACTAGCGGGCCGACATGAACTCGAGATGACAGCCGGATTACAGTTTTGTCATCTGTTCAAAAGAAGCGCTCGAATTGACCTTCCGCCGAGGAGTGTCGCCGTCCGAATCCGCAGACCCGTTTCGAGGCAGGCACTTTTCACGCGGGAGACAAGGCTCCATGATCGGGAGACTTTGCGATCCAGAAGTCCTCGCCGCCCGATTCACCGAGAGCCCTCATGTCCGAGAACACCAGGCCAGTCCAGCTCGATCGAGGCTCGCGATGGCCCAGGACCCTCGCCGGACGCTTGACGCTCAGCTACGTGCTGGCTTCCGCCGTGCTCGTGAGCATCGTGATCTGGATCGCCTTCTGGGCGGTGCAGAACAACGTCGACGCAGAGGACGATCGCTTCCTCGCCGACCAGGTGCACGTGATTCGGATGGTGCTGGAGGAGCATCCCGACGATCGCCAAGCGCTCGTCCAAGAGGCCGAGTGGGAGGTCTCGGCGCGGCGACACTCATCGGTGTTCGTGAGGGTGATGGACTCCAGCGGCGAAGTCGTGCTCGAGACGAGTCGGATGCCAGCGCGGTTGACCCCGATCGTGTTTCCCGATCCCGTCGCGGCGGATCGCCTTCCGTCACGTGGCGTCGAGACGAATCTCGGAGACCAGACCTACCGACTCATGGCGGCCCGTGCCATCCTGGGGCAATCGGGTGAGAAGTACACGATTCAGATCGCTCTGGATCACCTACACCAGCACCGCGTTCTGTCCCGCTACCGGCGGCAGCTCCTTCTGGGTGGCGCCCTGTTCCTGCTCTTCTCGAGCATGATCGTGTATTGGCTCTCACGCCGTGGATTGCGCTCGATTCGCGAGGTCTCGGCGCTGGCGCGTGACATGCGGGCCACTCGGCTGACGCGGCGACTCGAGATCCATGGCGCACCGAAAGAGACCGCCGAGCTCGCCACGACCTTCAACTCGATGCTCGACCGCCTCGCCGACTCGTTCGACCGACTCTCACAGTTCTCGAGCGGTATCGCGCACGAGCTTCGGACTCCGGTCAACAACCTCCTCGGGACGATCGAGGTGAATCTCTCGAGAACCAGGACGGCCGAAGAGTACCGAGGGACGCTCGAGTCCTGCGCCGAAGAGTGTCAGAGGCTCGCACACCTCATCGAGAGCCTGCTGTTCATCGCAAGATCCGAGCACCCTCAGGCCCAGATCGAGGGCGTCTCGATGGCGGTTCGCCCTCAGCTCGAGAGTCTCGCGGACTTCTACCGGACCGCGGCCAATGAGGGAGGCGTCCGGCTGGAGCTCGATTGCCACGGCGATCCATGCATCTTCGCGGATCCTCCTCTTTTTCAGAGGGCGATTGGAAACCTCCTCGAGAACAGCCTTCGCTACACGCCCGAGGGAGGCGTCATCCGAGTCACGGCGAGAGCACACGCCGAGCTGGTGACGATCGAAGTGATCGACACGGGCAGCGGTATCGAGCGATCGATCCTGGACCGTGTCTTCGACCCTTTGTTCCGGGGGGAGCCGTCTCGCTCGGTGCGCGCCGGCGGGATCGGGCTGGGCTTGACGATCGTCCAGACCATCCTCCGGCTTCACGGCGGAAGCGTCGAGATCCAAAGCCAACCGGGCACGGGCACGCGCGTCACCATGACATGGCCCATGTCTCGAGCATCCGGGTCGTCGGCGCCAGGATCGGCGCGAGCCAAGGTGGTCACCGCCGGGCGAGGTTGAGGGAAACAGGCGGCGGCGCCCCCGCGCGGAGTTCGGAGCAAGCCTGCAGTGAAACGATCGGAGCCTGAACAGGTCCCTGGCACGGGGTTGGGAACACGCTCGCGCGCACGGAGCTCACCACCGATTCAGAGGGGCCTCGTGAGGGACGACGGGAACGGATGCCGCACACGAAAGTGAGGGATCGTTCCGACGCCCTGACCGACGAGCATGTCGGATCGTCCCTTACTCATCGCCAGACGGATAAGGCCCTCGCCGTGAACCTCGCCGTCCCAAAGGCAACGGCTTCGTGTCAGGGACCCGTGCGGGCTCTGGTTTCAGCGTGCATCGAGCCACATAGTCTCGGATCCGAGGTCTGGGGTCTCTCCGAGGCGCCACGAAGGAGAACACAGGGACCGGCTGAAACCGGCGGTCCGAATGATGTTTCCGGTCAGCGCTTGCCGAGGCGCCGCAAGACGGAGTGCACCATGACGGGGTCGTCGGTCTGGATACCGTCGACGCCGCACGCGACGACGTACGCGACGCCTTCCGGCGTGTCGTCCTTCATCAGGTCGACGAAGACACGCACACCGAGCGCATGGGCAGCCGCGACGGCTTCGGGTGTCAAGCGGGCTATGCGAGAGATCGCGATCGTGTCCGCTTTCGTCCGTGCGACCAGCTCGGGCAACAGCTCCGGAGCTCCGGGATACTCGGGGAGTGCCCGTGCTCTGGGATCGGCGCGATGTAGCGCGTCGGCGTCGGCGGTGTAGATCAATGCATCGTCGATCATTCCATGGTGGACCAGCCGGGCCACGACCGCCTCCGCATCGGCGTCCTTGAGATCGACGTACCCGCCGATGCGCCCCTCCATGAGGGCGAGGGCCTCGTCCAATGTCGGCAGGAGGGCGCTCTCCCACGGCTCTCCCCATCCCGCTCCGGCGTGGAGTCGGCGCACCTCATGATCTCGGAGATCTCGGATCTCGCCCGAGCCCTCGGTAGTCGCGCCGACGTCACCGTCGTGCAGGAGAAAACAGGTCCCGTCCCGGCTCTGGCGCACATCGATCTCCACCCAGTCCAAGCCGAGCGCGATGGCTCTCTCGATGGCCGGCAAGCTGTTCTCGGGGCGGCGATCATGGGCGCCGCGGTGCGCGATGATCTCGACCCGATCCGGTCCCGGCACCTGCGAGCCATCGACGAGCCTTGCTCGCCGAGGCGCCCCGCAAGCGATCATCGCGACACCGAGGCACAGGCTGAAGAGCGCTGCCCCCGGGCGACCTCCTCGCAAAGTCGATCCTCGCCCGATCTCAGAAGCTCGGATCGAGGACATACCCGACTCCCCGGACCGTGTGGATCAGCTTTCGCTCGAAGGGATCGTCGATCTTCGAGCGGAGTCGGCGCACGTGAACGTCCACGACGTTGGTGAGGCTGTCGAAGTTCATGTCCCAGACCTTCTCCGAGATGAGGGTCCGTGACACGACCTGTCCGACGTGCCGCATCAGGAATCCGAGCAGGGCGAGCTCCTTCGGAGTGAGATCGAGTCGCTGACCAGCCCGCACGGCTTTCTGGCGCACGAAGTCCAGCTCGAGGTCATCGACCTTCAAGGTCTCGGGGCGTCGCTCGGGCGCTCTACGCAAGACCGTTCGAACGCGCGCCAGCAGCTCGGAAAACGCGAAGGGCTTCGCCAGGTAATCGTCGGCTCCGAGCTCGAGCCCTCGAACGCGCTCCTCCGTCGAGTCGCAGGCACTCAGGATCAAGACTGGCGTCTCGTTGCCCGCCTCCCGAATCTCCTTCAACACCGACCAACCATCGCGCTTGGGCAGCAAGATGTCCAAGACGATGAAATCGTAGCCGGAAGAGCTCGCGAGATGCGCTCCCTCCTCGCCATCGGGCGCGAGGTCGACCACGAAGCCGTTCTCTCGCAGCCCCTTCTCGAGGAACGCGGCGGTCTTGGGCTCGTCTTCGATGATGAGGATCTTCATGACGAAGCTCGCTTTCGGTTGCCTGCCAGGTCCCAGGTCGTTCTACCGATCGAAATCGAAGAAGGCCAGCCGCGTGACGTGAAGTACTCCAGGGCGCAGCCGCGCTGAATGCGGCAGGCATCGAGACCAGCCGCTTGCTCGCCGCCTCCTGGCTCGGTCATCAGCGATGTCGAGGAAGCCCGCTCCTGCGATGACCTCTTCTCGTTCTCAGTCGCGCGGGCTCGGGTTTGACGGTCGCGCGGCTCGGGTTTTTCACTTCAGCCTCATCTCCCGATGGACGATGATCGCAAGCGACTGATTCTGCGAAGCGGCACCTTTGCAGCGTTCTGCGGCGATCGACTTCGTCGATCCCGATCGTGAACGCAGACGGTTCATCCTCGTCCGGATTCTGAACTGGTCGCCGTTTCCCTCGGAGCTGCCCGCAGCCAGAGCCAGCCTTTCGTCGGCTTGCAAACTCCTTTGCACCTTGAGGCTAAAGCGATTTCGACTGGTCGGGTCCTGGCGTACTCTGCGGGTGGACCTGCAGTTGCGTTTCGTATCTTCTGGAACCGAGCCCGGCGGCCCTTCGACCTGGCACACTCGACCGCGCACCCTCGAGACGAAGACCCGATTGCCCTGACTGAACGATCGAGATGACGCCCTCCACCTGGTCACGACTCTGGATGGTCGTGTTGCTCTTCGGCTTGATCCTGCAAGGGATCTGGTTCGCGCAGCACGCGTCCTACTACCTGCTCCCCGCTCACGAGCAGGCTGATCACGCCGAGCACTCCGCGTTGCGCTCCTCCGGCGCGCTCGGGCTGGGGCTGGGCGTGACGGCCATCGCCCTGTTCCTCACGAACCTGAGCTACCTGGTGCGCCGGCGCTTCTTGAGCTGGCGAGTCGGATCGCTGCGGACCTGGCTCGCGTTTCATGTGACGACAGGCCTGCTCGGCGCGGGCTTCGTACTCCTGCACTCCGCGGCGGGCGTGCGCAGCGCCTCGGGCACGATGGCCGCCATCGCCCTCGGGATCGTCGTCCTCTCGGGCATGATCGGTCGCTACTTCTACTCACTCGTGCCTCGCACCATCGAAGGCCGAGAGCTCGAGCTCTCCGAAGGCCAGGAGCGCCTTCAAGATCTCACGGCCGACCTCCGACAGGCCGGCATCACGCTCGAGCTTCCGGAGATGATGACTCGGAGGCGCCCCAGCCTGATGCGTCTTCTCCGAGCCCTCTGGGTCGGCGACCCGCAGTGGAACCGAACGATCACCTCCGCTCGGCGCAGTCTCTTGGAGGCGCCGGACCTGCCCGGACGGGACTCCCACCTGGAGGCACTCGGCGATTTGCGCCGTAAAGGTCGCTTCCTCGCCAGCCTGCGCGAGATGCAGGCGCTCATGACGACGTGGCGCTTCCTCCATCGATGGCTTGCGCTGGTGATGCTCGGGACCGTCTTCTTCCACATCCTCCTCGCCGTGCGCTGGGGCGAGCTGACCTGGTTCGGGATCCGCCCCTGATGCGCGCCACCACGATCGTGATGACGCTCGGGGCGGCGATGATCCTGGCGATGTCGGCCTGGCTCGCCTTCGAAGCGCCTTTACCGGGTGAGCTGGCCGGTCCTCATGCCAACGTGCCCGAGCTCGCGGCACCCGATGGGTGTGAGAGCTGCCACCGCGGCGACGGGTTCCGCTCCGGCTGCCTCGAGTGCCACGAGCCGATCGCCCGCCAGATCCAGGAGAGCCGGGGCTATCACGATGTGCTCACCGGCGGCGGCGAAGCTCGCTGCGCGACTTGCCACGGCGAGCATTGGGGAGCGAGGTACGACCTGGTGCCCGATCGGGCGTGGCCGAGCGGCTCGAAGGACGGCTTCGATCACGGGCACATCGCGTTCGACCTGCATGGCGCACACGATGCCCTCGCCTGCGGCGACTGTCATCGGAGGGAGTGGGCGGGAGCCGGTTGGCCCGAGGCTCGGGAGCATTCGTATCTCGGATTGAGCCAAGCCTGCGCCCGCTGCCACGCCGATCCCCACGCCGGGGACCTCGGCGAGCAGTGCACGGATTGCCATACGCAGGAGGCCTTCCGTCCCGCGCCGGGCTTCGATCACATCGACTCGTTCCCATTGGTCGACTCTCATGCGGAGCTGACCTGCGAGGCGTGCCACGCGATCGATCGTGACGCGCAGCGGCTGACCTTCGGGTCGGTGAAGGGTGACGACTGCAAGAGCTGTCACGAGAGCCCGCACACCTCTCCCAACGAGCTCAGCTACGGTGACGATTGCGAGAGCTGCCATCGGGCGACGCGCTTCCAGGACGTCCACTTCGAGGTGACCCGGCACCCCGATCGCTTTCCTCTGCGTGGCCGGCATCAGGAATCCACTTGCGCGAGCTGCCACCAGGCAATCGACGGGACACTCGCCGATCGCCGCCCCGA
>JAVJTD010000224.1:0-4809 GCA_040219065.1 Planctomycetota bacterium | reverse complement strand
GCCGGGCTACGCGGTGGCCCTCATCTCCGTCCGTCCCCCGCCGCCCCCGATGCCCATCACGCGCGGCCCAGCCCCGCCGCGTCGGAGATGCCCATCACGTAGCCCGCCCGACGCTCCCTCGAATGCCGTGCGTGGCAACACTCGTCCTCGAGCGCGTCGACCATCACGACATCGGCGACCTCGTCCATCGCGCGCTCCTCGCCGAGCTCCCAGTCCAGCAGCAGCCAGCCGAGACCCTCGAGCGTCGACGCCTCGCACGCGGCGACGTCTCGCGCGACGAAGCGCACCACCGCGCCCGCTCTCGTCGGCCTGGCCGAGAACCCCCAGCGGTCGAAGTCGACCCATCGCCTCTCCCCCGCGTACCGGATCTGCGCCCGCCGCCGCCGCCACCTCTTGGCCGGCTTGGCGGCGAGGAACACCCAGCCGGGCACGTCCGGCGCGCCGGCGACGACCTCTCGATTGCGCCGCAGCTGGTCCCGGTCACCCGCTGCCCCCAACGCGAAGAACAACATCTCCCCCGCCTCGTCGTGGGGGCCGACCTCCCAGCGCACCCCACGTCCGAGCCGAGCCAGACCCGCCTCTACCTCCGCGACGAAGGGCGCGAGGTCGTCAGCGCCGTACGCCGAGCGCAGCTGCTCTGCCTTCGCGGCGAACCACCGCCAGAACACCATCGCTGCCTGGGTCGCGGAGCTCACGTAGCACCCTCACGCAAACGGCGAGACGCGGGGCTCGTCGAGTTGGAGATCCCGCACGAGCCCGCGAGCCAGCGAGGACGCGGATGCTCCACACAGGTAGACCGACGTGTGTGGCGACGCGGTCTCGCGAACCGCGGCCACCAACGTCCCCTCTTCCAAGCGCCCGTACCACGAGACCGAGTCAGTGAACGGCTCCTCCACCACGCCTGCAGACCGCAAGTGCTCTCTGAGGTCCGCTGTGCTGGAGGCCGGGCCACGAGTCAGCAGGCATCGTCCGAAGCGAATCTTCATCTCCCGAATGAATGCGGTGCCGAAACACAGGGTAAGCAGCGAGTCAGCCAGCGGCGACCACGATGGATGTCGCTGGTCGTTCTCCATGAACACGACCGGCTCTTGGCCGTCCCCGATTCGCTCGATCGCGACGGCCTCCACGGCGGGACTCGAAGCGAACACGTCGAAACGCGCCAAGAAGTCGGCTCCGTAGTCTTGCAGGTAGTCGCGGGAGTAGGCCTGCACCGCTTGCAGACTCGTATCGAATCCATCGGCCTCGAACAGCCCCCCGTCGTTCTGCCCGAATGCGAGGAGGAACTCCCGGTGAGGCGGTGACAGGCACACCGGCATACGCTCCTCGTATCGCAAGATGTCGGATTCGACGCTGCCGCAGCAGCGGGCCGAGAAGCCCGGGTCATGCCGCGCGATGCGAGCGATCAGGGTATCGGTCCAGGTCATTCGGTCTCTCGCTCCTCAAAGCGTACGCGAGAACACTTCCGGCGCAGGTGCAGGGCCCCCAAGGTCCGGTACCGCGACAGCACTCAATCCGGGGGCTCGATGACCTCATATCGCTGAAGCGCTAGTCCCACCTGTACTCGACGGGCCTTTCAGCATGAGTGAGCGGACGAGTTGTGGTCCCCGGAAGCCTCTCCGAGAATAGGCGCCAGTGCGTGAAAGCGAAGACGTCGCGACTCCAAGAACAGCCGCGCCACGTCTCGTCGATGGAAAGAAGTCTGCCGTCCTCTAGTAGGAACCCAACGCTGTTTCCCGTGGTGCAGACAGGAAACACGAAGGACGTTTCGGCGATTGTGTGTACGTAGTACGCCGAATGAGCTGGGTCCATGCGTCCCAGCGGTTCATGGATTCCTAGCCATACTTGGTTGGTCAAGGCCGCGTTTGACTTGTTCGGAGCTCGTAGCTTGATATTCGAAAATCTTCGCAGAAACTGCTCCGCGAGGTCGTGGAGCACAAACCCCAGTGTATCTTCCTCGTCAGGTAGATCGGTTTCGTGATCAGCTGTCCAGCCAGCGCTCGCGAGTGCCCGTAAGACCTGGGGGTACTGTAACCGGAGAAGTTGCTCGAAAAAAGAGGTGGAGTGCGTCATCGTTATATTGCTGGTGGAGGGGTGTTCTAGCGCTAGTCCCACTGACACTCGACCGGCCGCTCAGAGCTGTCGAGCGTTCGAACCGTGGTTCCGGGAAGTCTCTTCAAGAACAGTCGCCAGTGCACATACGCAAACATGTCGGCGTTCCAGGAGCACCCGCGCCACGTCTCATCTATCGAGAGGAGGCGGCCGTCCTCCAGCATGAATCCCACACTGCTTCCAGACGAGCTGACTGGAAACACAAACGATGTGCCGGCGATCTTGTCCACATAGAACGAAGCGTGTGCGGGGTCCATGCGCTTGAGCGGTTCGTGGACGCCGAATCGCACGCGACTGATCAGCGGGGGGCTGGAGGAACTGCGTACGGTGAGGGAGAGACCTGAGAAAGAGGAGAGGAACTCCTCGGCTGCAGCGTGTAGCACGAAACCGAGCGTCTCCTCTTCGCTGGGCAACTCAGCCTGTCGTTGAGGTGACCACCCTTCATTCTCCAGAAGCTGAAGGATGTGAGGGTACTTGGCGCGAAGGAGTTGTTCATGCTCTGATCTATTTGGAGTCATGGGTTTCTCCTTGCTGTTGGAGTGGAGTTCGCTCTCCGGCCGATCGACGACGTTCTGAACGTGAAGGTGGAGCCATTCTGCCCGTTCCAAGAAAACTGCGAGCGACCGGAAATCGACCGGAATTCCGACCGCAAATCCAGATAGAGTTCTCCCTGGATCGACGTAGCGACTAGCGTGCTTCCGTAGTATATGGTAGCAAAGCTAGTTGCGCGAGCGTCGTATGCAGCTGAGATCAAGAATACGCTCTCTCGATGGTTTGCACCTGCTTCGTGGAGTCCCGAATCCGCGGCGTCGATCGTATCGGCGTTGGATGCGTGCAAGTTGAGTGGCCCTGACAGTGGCGGGCGACGGCGTCGATGATCTGGTCCGCGGTCGTCGCCCAGATGAACGGGGCGGGGCTGCTCCGCCCCGCGAGCACTCATTCGTAGCGGGTCAACAGCGCCACTACGCTCGCCTCGGAGGCTGGCTCGCTCCCGTCTGCGGCGCTTGACAAGTCACACATCTCGGCCATGACGGCGGTTCCCGCCTCTCTCGAAAGCTGAACCGGCCCCGATACGTCGTAGACGTAGCAGGAGCGAAAGCTCGTGCGTTCGAACTGCGCCCCTTTGAATGAAGCGCTTCTTAGGTCGCAGGCTACGAAACGGGCTGAAGAGAGGAGGGCGCCGGCGTAGCGCACTTGCCGCAGGTCACAGCTGTCCCAATAGGTCTTCTTCGCGCTTGCACCCGTGAGGTCCGCTCCTTCCAGGCCGCAGCGATAGAAGCTCGCATTGGTCACGTTACAGCGCGCGAGGCTCGATGCTATGAAGTTGCTATCGCTGAGGATAGCCGCGGAGAGGTCGGCGCCGGCAAAGTTGCAGCCCTCGAACCTTGTGTCGTGTGCCTGGAGACTCGCTAACACTGCCCCGTCAAGCGAGCAGTCGTGGAACCTCGTCCGAGAGACGACCATGTCGACCGCGGTCGCGTCGGAAAAGCGGCAGTCCACGAGGCGGCAGTCTTTAACAGAGAGCCCTCTCAAGTTGAACTTGCTAAAATCGATGTTGGAGATCGTTTGTCCGTCGATCTCCTCGGGAGAGCCCGCTTCGGACAAGGTCCATTCGGAGTGACGTTCTAGCGCTTCTTCAATGTTCATGTTGCCGTCCTAGCGCTCGATGAACGCAAGATCCACGGGCGCATATCCATCCTCTGCAAGATCAGCGTTGAGCTGGTCGACATGCCTCTGAATGCTCTCTCGATCGCCTCGCGGATCCTGCGAGTGACGGAGGTCGACGAGCAGGCCAGGTGTTTCATCTCCCCGTCGTCGTAGACTTGCAAGTCCTTGCGCTTCCTCCGCCGCTCGAGTTCTCGATCTTGCCGCACTTGGTTCGCCCACTCCCTTCATGGACCAGTGTCGTTCGTCGGGAGTGTCCGCGGCGCTTCGAACATCCGCTCCGGGACGGACAGACCGTTCCACTGGTGGGTCCAACTGTCCCGTGCGCTCCGCATGATCCATGGCTCTGGCTTCATCCACTGCGCTTCCAGGGCCCCTGCCGCGCAGCCCTCGATCGGTATCTGAAGCGCGCCGTAGCTGGCGATCATCTGATATGAACGCGCGGTCTGCAGGATCAAGAAATCTGTCTAGTTGTCCACTATCTCGCTCTCGGCGGTTGCGTTGGAACACAGAGTCTAGCTCAGCTGCCTCGATCTGCCGCCGTCGAGCCTGCGCCCGTTGCTCGAGCAACTCTCGCTGGCGGGCAGTCCTGGTGGCCGTGGGGTCGGGTTGACCGGCAGCGTCACCACCGTCCTCGCGCTCTGGGCCAGGTTGACCGCCACCCCCGCCGCATTCCGATGGGGTCTTGTTGAGGCCGCGGACGTCTACAGCGGCAAGCGGTGAATCATCGCAGTAGGCGTAGACGTTCATCCCGCCTTGCTCGCCGATGCGGTCGACCTGGAGGTAGCGGCCGAGCCAGGGGGAGTAGTAGCGGAAGCGGTTGTAGTGGAGGCCGAGCTCGGGGTCCCACCAGTGGCCGGGGAAGCGGAGGGGCTGGTAGAAGTCGTGGCCCTTTAGGACGTGGGCGGTGCCGTAGGGCTCGACGTAGGCTTCCCAGACGGTGTCGCCGGCGTCGTCGACGACCTTCTCGGGGCAGCCGCGCTGGTCGGTGAAGAGGTAGTAGCGCTGGCCTGAGGCGGGGTCGGCGTCCTCGCT
>JAVJTD010000270.1:0-4738 GCA_040219065.1 Planctomycetota bacterium | reverse complement strand
GCTCGACTTGGGCACTCCATCTCCCTTGGGCACTCCATCTCCCTCGGGGGGCCCAGTTTCACTACTGTATGCTCCGTCGGTCCGCCGGCAGGGGCGCCACTGACCTCTTACCGAGTATCAACGGAGACGAGCACATGCTGGGGTTCTTGGTCTTGGTGGCCTCAACTCTCGCCGGGGATGAGGTCCGTCATGCCGAGCCTTGGACGGTCGAGCTGACGCCGGAAGCGTCCGTCCGATCCGCCACCTATCGAGTCACGGCCGCCACCACGCTCCACGTTTGGGCCGAGAGCGATGCGGACTTGATCCTTCGGGTGCGATCCGATGCCGGACTCGCGAAAGAAGACGACGACTCGGGCGGGGGATCTTCACCTTACCTCGAGCTCCAGTTCTCCGCGGCCGCCGAGCTCGACCTCGAGATCGAAGCCAAGTCCCTCGAGGTGCCCGCCCTGGCCCGGCTGCACGTCTTCGAGATGAAGGAGACCGAGGAGACGCGATCCCTCTCCGCCCGGGTGAACGAGGGAATCCGAAGCGGGGTGATGCTGAGCGATGGCAATAGCGACGCGCCATTTTCCGAGATCTGGGAGGCGATCCTGGAATGCGAGGTTGGTGAGCGGAGCGCCGAGCTCTTGGCGGCACTCCTTCACTTGGAAGATCTTCTTCTGGAGCGAGACCGTCCCGAGCTCGCCGCTGAGGTGCAGGCTCACCTGCTCGAGATCCGGCTGGCCCAAAGACCGCGCGAGCACCGATCCGTCTTGGCGCAAAGGCAGGCACTGGGGGCCAGCCTGTTCGGTGTGGGTGACATCGAATCCGCGCGAGAGCAGTTCGAGATCGTGGTCGCCGTGAGGCTCCGCGACCTTCCCGGAGAGAGCCGGGACCTTTGGGACGCACTGCTGAACGCCGGCACGACCGCCTTCTACCTCGGAGACCTCCAGCTTGCACGGAGCCGATTCGAGAAGCTCGCGTCACTTCAGGAGCCAACCTTATCCGAGAATGACCCCGAGCGCCTCATCACGGATCGCTACCTCGCCGCGGTCTTGGTGCCACTCGGTGAGAACGAAGCGGCCCTCGACCTCCTCCAGCACATTCACGAATTGCTCTCGCAGAGTGTCCCGCCCGAAGATCGCGACCTTCTCGCGGTCAGCCAGGACCTGGCGAGCGTTCTCGGAGAGCTCGGTCGATTCGAAGAAGCCCTCGAATTGATAGAGCCTGTGCTCGACACTTTGTCTCGGATCCTGCCCGCCGATCATCCCGATCTCCTGGCGATACTGACCAATACCTCGGTGCTCTACTCGAGGATGGGCGACTACGATCGCGCCGCGACGCTCGGCCGAGAAGCCGCCGCGGGTTATGAGCGGGCGTATCCGCCCGATCATCCCGATGTGCTGTCCGCTCGAGCGAATCTGGCCGACGTCTACTACCAGGAGGGGGACCTCAGCAACGCGAAGGCGATCGCCGAGGACGTGCTCGAGCGGCGAGTGCGCGTCCTCGGAGGCGATCACCCCTACGCGCATGCGAGCCGTCTCAATCTCTCAGCGATCCTCTACGAAGCGGGAGACTACCAGGGTGCTCGCGTGCTGTGCGAGCAAGTGCTGGCCGGCTACTCGCGCGCCTTGCCCGATTCGCATCCCGCGCTCCAATCGGCCCGCCTCAACCTCGCGCAATGCTTGTTCTCTCTCGAGGACTTCGACTCCGCCCAGACGATCGTCCTCCGCGTGCTCGAGGTCGCCGAGGAGAATCACGACACGGAGCAGAAGCTCGCGCTCGATGCTCTCACTAGCCTGGGTCTGCTCGCACTGGTAGCCGGGGAGTTCGAGGAAGCTCGAGAGATCCTGCAGAACGTCGTCGCCGCGCGCCAGCGAGCTACCTCGGAGTCCAATCCGGATCGCCTCGAGTCCCAGGACCACCTCGCGACGGCGCTCGTGTGTACCCAAGACCTCGATGGTGCGCGCCAATTACTCGAAGAAAACCTCGGCTTTCGCGAGGGGCATGTCAGCCCGGGTCACCCGATCCTCCAGGACAATCGCATCCACCTCGCCTGGGTCCTCGCCCGCCAGGGCGAGTGGGACCGCGCCGAAGAGCTGATCCGGGAGTTCGTTCGGGACGAGGCGGAGGAGCTGTCTCGCACGACCTTCTACTCGATTCGGGAGCTCGAGGCTCGATCCGCATACGCCGCCATCTGGCTGAACCAGATCCTGTCCGCGAGCGCGAGCTGGCCTGCCGATCACAGAGCGGGGCTCGAGTCGCTCCTCTTCGAGATCATCGAAGCCAACCGCTCGGCGCCGAGCCTCGCGGCGCGCACCTTGCGCGCCAGTGCCGAGAGCCGCGAGCTCGATGAGCTCCGACGTCAGCTCGGGATGATGGCCACGCGGCTCACGCAACTCTCGAGGACCGAGGATCGTCAGACGTTCGCAGAGACCGTTCGGCAGCGCGACCGTCTCGAGCGCGAATTGGCCAAGCTGTCGGAGGTCCCGATTCGCCCGACCCTGGACATGGGAGTGAAGCTGGCGGAGCAGCAGGGCCCCAAGGAAGCGGCAGTGAGCATCTGGCGCTACCATCGCACCGCATTGACGGACCCGGGCACGCCGGAGCCTCAGCCCGTGCCGAGCTACTGCGCATGGGTCCTTCGGGCCGGACAAGTACCCACCCGCGTCGAGCTCGGACCGGCCGCGCCGATCGAGGAGGCCATTCAGAGCTGGCGCGCGATGCTGCTGGAGGAGCGACCGTCGCCGGCGAGCACGATGCTCCGGGAACGATTGGGCAAGACGATCGTGAGGCTGGTGATCGCGCCGTTGAACGCGGTCGCGGGAGACTGCGATCGCTGGGTGCTCGCGCCCGGCGATGCCCTCTGCCTCTTGCCCTTCGAGGTGCTCCCGATGGACGAAGGCCGCCTGCTCGGCGACATCCGACGTATCCACTATCGCAGCTTTCTCTCAGAGCCCTTCATTTCGAGGGAGACGAGCGAAGAGACCCAGGGGCTCTTGGCCCTGGGTGGGATCTCATACTCGGCGAAGGTGCCGGCCACGGACGAACTCCGAGGAGCACCCTCTCTCGGACTGCGAGGCGGAGCGAAGTTCCGCTTCAGTTTCGAGCGTTTGGCATCGACCGAAGAAGAGGTGACGACGATTGCACGCCTGTTCGAAGAGACTCACCCCGACGGCTCTCACGTCTCCTTGTTGACGGGTGCTCAGGCACGCCGGACGACGTTCGAGGAATCCGCGCCGAAGTTTCGGTATCTGCACGTGGCGACGCACGGCTGGTTCGCGCCCGAGTCGGTGACCTCGACAGCGGACACCCGAGTGGTCGACCATCGAATGCGCTTCGGCGAGTTCTCGAGCCAGCGAGAGAGAGTCAGCGGGCTCGCGCCGTCGATCCTCTGCGGATTGGCATTCGCCGGAGCCAATGTCGTGAAAACCAGCCTCGGGCACGCGCCGGGGATCTTGACCGCTGAAGAGCTGCGCCTCCTCGACCTGAGCGGCGTCGAGCTCGCCGTCTTGTCCGCCTGTGAGACGAACATCGGGCTACGCCGCGGTGGCCAGAGCCTCGCCTCTTTGCAGTCGGCGCTGCACACGGCGGGCGTGCGGAGCGCCATCACCTCACTCTGGAAGGTCCCGGACGCGCCGACCCTCGAGCTGATGACCGAGCTCTATCGGCGCCTCTGGGTCCTGAAGGAGCCCAAAGCCGACGCGCTCTGGAATGCGAAGCAGCTCCTGCGCAACGCGGTCGACGCGGAGGGCCGACCGAAGTACCGTCCGCGCGATTGGGCAGCCTGGGTCCTCAGTGGCGACCCGGATTGAGGCTGACCCAGCGGCGCCAGAATCCGTCGGAGTGCCCAAGTCGAGCGAGCCAAAGACCGAGCTTGCCCGTGGAGGCTCTCCCGAGCGAGCTTGGGCCTCTTCGAACGTTCAACGGCTCAACGGTCCAACCTTCGACTTTCAGATCTCCAGCGGTACTGCCTCTCGGCGAGCCTGGCTTTGCAGAACGTCCAACGGCTCAACGCTCGACTCACAACTTTCAAGTTCGGGTCTCCGCTGATTCCGTCTGTCGAGAGGCGCGGAGCGCCGTCGCTGGATTAGCCCCGGGCGAAGCCCGGCTTTCAGATCAGCAGCGCCCCCGCCGGCGGACCGGCGGAGCATACAGGTGGAGAAACTGGGCCCGAGGGCGATGGAGTGCCCAAGTCGAGCGAGTCAAAGACCGAGTCTGTCGGCGAGGGCTCTGCGCAAGCGAGCTTGGGCCGGGGCGGCCGTGCGACGACAGCTCCGAGTCGCCCATTGCTCGGCACCTCTCCGCTCGATCGTCAGGGACGTCGAGGAAGCGACATCCATCTCGGTGATCGCTTCCCGTTTCGGTCGCGCGGGCTCTGGTTTGGGGGCATGTTTCAAGTCGGAACGGGGAAGGACCGTCACAAACGAAATGGGGAGAGCCGCGAGCGCAGCGACCGGTCCACGCCCTGCTCGGAGAGGGTCCCTTCCGGCGATCGCCAGGGCGACGGTCCAGCCCGTCTCGCGACTGAAAGAACCTTCGAGCGAGGCGAGACTTCGCCGAAAGGCACGCCACGCTTCGCAGTTCCTCGAGTCGGCGATGAAGCGAAACAACCCTCCCCGAGACTCTACCGGCACGGGCCCTCAACGGACTCGGCGAGGACCGATCGCTCCGCTCACGGCTCTCACCCCACTGCCAGTCGAGGCCCTCCTGGCTCGGCGCTCCCGCTAGTTTCAGATCAGCGAACGGACGGGCCGCA
>JAVJTD010000266.1:0-13590 GCA_040219065.1 Planctomycetota bacterium | reverse complement strand
CTGAAGTATCCAGCGGTGCAGCCACTCGGCGAGCCAGGCCTTGCAGAACGTCCAACGGCTCAACGCCCAACGCTGAACTCTCAACTCTGATGGGCCCGTGGTACATCGCACCCGTCAGCATCGAGCCACGGAGCTTCGGATGTTAGGTTTGGGTCCTCTCCGAGGCGCTTGGATGGAGGACACCGAGACCGGCTGAAGCCGGCGGTCCGAACGACGACGTGACTAGTTTCAAGTCAGCGGCGCCCCCGGGCGCGGCGCCCGGAGCATACAGTGGAGAAACTGGACATCTCCGAGGCGTAACCCTATGCAGGGCAATCGCGTTGGTCAGGTCGGGGCATTCGCCGTGGCAATCTAGTTTCAGATCAGCAGCGCCCCCGCCGGCGGACCGGCGGAGCATGGACGTCGAGTCACACTCTCCGCCGCTCTTCGACACCGCCTCAAGGATTCCAGACGCGGAGGCCCGGGGCCGCCGAGAGCTGCCGCGGTTGGCCACCTCTTCTCGATTGCACGAAGAAGTCGGTCTGGCCGAGCGCCGGTCCCTGGGCATAGATCAACGACCCGGCACCCGTGATCGACAGCGAGTCCCCGACGAAGCCGGTCGAGCTGATCACCGACAGGACGAGGCTCGGGATCTCGAGACGCTCGACGCGCTCAGCGCCCGCGCCGGTTCCGACGATCCAAGCGGCGTATCGCCGGCCGGAATCGAGCCGGAGCTGACGCACGTCGGTCCCCGCAGCATTCCCGGTCAAGACGAAGGGTCCTTGGGCATTGGCGAGGCGACCATACACTTGCGTGGCGGTCGACCCGATCGGGCGTGCCGTGAACATGTACCCCTCTGAGCCCAAGATCGGTCGCCATTCGCCGATGGAGGCGTAGAGTGATGCCGACAGGAGCGCGCCGGTGCGCCGGTCGATCTCCGTGAGGACATCACCGAGACCGGGAATCGTGGACTGCTGGACGAGGCGTCCTTCCACTCCCGAGTAGACCCAGTATCGATCGAAGTTCATCGTCGCCCCTTTGTCGAAAGGAGCGATGACGTCACCCGACGTCGCGGTCTGGTTCTGAACGTCGAGAGTACCTCCCGAGTCGGTGGCGCGGTACACATCGAGCGCGGTCAGCGTCTGCCCCGCATGGAACGAGACGCCTTCGTCGTCGGCGACCATGCCGATGGGCGTGTCGATCGAGTCGACGAAGAACACCGACGACGTCACGTGCTTCGGAGGCTGCACACCCGCGTCGAAGCGCAGCGTGAACATTTCGTCGGGGAGGACGTCCGAGACCACGAGGAAAGCGACCCGGCACCGCGAGACCGCCAGGCGAGCTGCCCCGGGCACGCCATCATCCTCGAGCGATGCGATCCGCTGCGGATTGTTGGTGACGTTGATCGCTTGGCCATTCGGATCGATGACGTAGACGTCCTCACCCGATTGAATGCTGCTCGCGCGGAACGCGATCGTGCTCTCGTCGGGAGACATGGCGATCTCGCCATCGATCAGGTTCGGTGCGGCTCCGCTCGTCGGTGGCAACGCCACCGGGGCCGCCCGCTCGGGACCGACGGCCGGCGTGCTGTAGAGGACTTGGCCGTCGAGCTCGGAGCCCCGAGGCGCGGTCTCGTCCCCGAAATAGAGACGTCCGTGCGCGAAAGCGAATGAGTCGGTATTCGCCTCGTCCCAACCGGGACCGACCGGCGTCTTGTCGAACATTCGAGAATCTTGGGCTCTTGGCGAGAGGTTGATCACACCGAGGAACGCGAGATCCGGCCCTTCCCAACCGAAGGCGACCCAGCCGTGGCGTGACGCGCCCAATACCGGATCGATCGGGCTCGCCCCTTCTACGATCGGGTGCTGGAAGAGGACTGCGGATCGACCGAGCTCATCCACTTGGATGAGGGCGTAGTCGCTCGTCGCGGTGAAGCGGACGAGATACACCGCTCCGAAGCCCGGGATCAGGAGCCGCGTTGCACCAGCCCCGAACGGCTCGATGCGCGGACCGTCGGTGATGGGTAGGCAGCGTGAGCCGGTGGAGATCCCGATCCGAAGCGGCACGACCGGTGATTGAATCGCATTCGGAATCGCCTGACCATTCGGCAAGGCCAGCGTGGTGAGCCGCTCGGAGGCCCCGAGGTCCTCGCCGACGACAGCCCGGTCCAGGCCCTGCACCGAGGCCTTTGTGCCTTGGGCGCCGGTCGCTGTTCCGGTCGGAGTCTGAACGCCTGCGAGCGAGAGATTCGCAAGCGCGAGAAGCACGATCCCGGCGAGCCGAGTCATGGGGAATATCATGATCAACCTTCTGCAGTTGGGGGTTGCAAGTCGTATTTCTTGATCTTGGCGTAGACCGACGTCCTGGAGATACCCAGAATTCGCGCGGTCTCTTCCTTGTCCCAGCCCGTGGCGGCGAGCGTCTCGGCCAAGGCCCGCTGCTCGATGTCCGCCAAGGAGGGCATCTGGTCCGAGCCGTCGACCGCGTCTACCGGCTCACCGAGCTGGCCTCGCACCTGATCGCTCAGGAGAGAGACGTCCTCGATCTCCTGGTCACTCAAAGCATAGAGGCGCGCGATCTCGTTCTCGAGCTCTCGAACATTGCCGGGCCAAGAGTAGGCGACCAAGCGAGAGCGTAGGGTCGATGCAATCGTCTTCTCGTTGCCATACCGGCTGCCGAGCTCGTCCAGGAAGTGATCGATGAGGATATGGATGTCCTCCCGCCGCTCCCTCAAGGCCGGCAGCCGGATCGACGCGACGTTGATCCGGTAGAAGAGATCCTCGCGAAACTCGCCGTCAGCGATCATCGCCCGCAAGTCGCGGTGCGTGGCGGCCACGATGCGCACGTCGATCGGACGGGCCTTCTTTCCGCCGACCGGTCGCACCTCCCCCTCTTGGAGCACGCGCAGCAGCTTCTTCTGGAGGTCGAGATCCATGTCCCCGATCTCGTCAAGGAAGAGCGTGCCGCCTGAGGCGAGGACGAACAGGCCCTCCCGATTCTCGGTCGCACCGGTGAAGGCTCCTTTGACGTGCCCGAAGAACTCGCTCTCGAGGAGCTCCCTCGGAATCGCCGAGCAGTTCTCCGAGAGGAACGGGCCCTCGGCGCGCTGGCTCCTCCGGTGGAGCTCGCGGGCGACGAGCTCCTTGCCGGTCCCGCTCTCTCCTTCGATCAGGACCGACAATGGAGTGCCGGCCAGACGATCGATCAGGCGGAAGACCTGACGCATCGCCCCGCTCTCACCGATGATCGAGCCATAACGACCGATTCGCCCCTCAGCGAGCTCGCGCCGCGTCTGACGCAGCTCGCGGTCTTGACGCACGACGCGATCGCGAAGCTCGCGATTCAGGCGCCGAATACGCTGCCGCTCGCGCAAGTTTCGATAGGCGATTCCGGCTTGGTCGGAGAACGCCTCGGCGAGCCGGAGCTCGCGCTCGGAGAACAGCCCCTTGCGGTAGGGGTTGTCCAGATAGAGCGCACCGAGCACCCGCTCCCCGACTCGGAAAGGCACGCAGACGACCGACGTCAGATCGAGGGCTTCGACGCTGGCCGCCGCTTGAAAGCGCTCGTCGCCGCCGGCATCGGTCGTCACCACTGAGCGCCCCGATTCCAGCACGTCTTGGAGGATCGAGTGCGAGACCTCGCCCTCGGGCGCAGCGATGTCGTCCTCTTGTGCGTTGCGCGCGACCACGAAGCGATGGCCGCTGCGTCGCATCAAGATCAAGAAGCCGCGCTCGGCCAAGGTCAGGCGGACCGCCGTGTCGATGATGAAGGTCAACAGGCGCCTGGGATTGTCCTCGCTGTTGAGGCGCCGGGTCACCTCGTAGACCTTCTCCAGGTCCTCGAGAGAAGGGGGAGCCGAAGTTCGTGTCGCCGTTCCCGCAAACTCGACATCGAACTCCGGCCCCATCAATCCGGCTAACTTCCTGAATGCCATGATCGCGCCTTCGACTTCCTCGTTCGTCGCTCCCTCACACGCGAGCTCCAGCTCACGCCGCCCTCTCTGCGCCCAATCTTCGGCGCGAGCCGATCGACCCGCGGACCGATACATCCGGCCGAGCACGAAGCAGCTCGCGGCTCGCACCGATACGTCCTGGGTCCTGGCCAACACTTGATCCAAGATCTCGATGCGCTCGCTCATGGGAGACGACTCGCGCAGCCTCGCCTCGAGGTACCGCGACCAGGCCTCCACGATCCGGGCACCCGAGCTCGAGCGGTGCAGGCCCGAGGTGAGAAGTCGCTCCGCCTCCTCGAGGTCTCCCAGAGCCAGTCGTCCTCGGACCGCCGAGAGCCACACGTCCGCGGACGCGCCTTCCTCGGCTTCGGCCCAGACGGATTCGAAGCGCTCCCGGTCGCCTTGCAATGCGGCGATCTCCAAAGCCGGTGCGAGCCAATGACGCCGCTCGGCGTCGAGGCCGTGCTCGCGGATCGAGTCGTCGGCTCGCTGCAGCGAGCGCTCGGCGCGGTGCAGGTCCCCTGCCCGGGCACAAGCCGTCGCGAGATGAATGCGCATCAGGGACTCCTCGCGCGGCGCGGAGACGTCGCGGAGCAGCCGCAAGGCGTCATCGAGATCAGCGCGCGCCAGCAGAGCGGAGCCGCGCCGGAGGCGGTCGATTCCCAGGCTGCCCGTGAATGACGCCATTCCGTAGGGATCCCCGAGACGCTCGAAGATCGCGAGGGCCGCTCGGTGATGGCGCTCGGCGGCCTCGAGATCGCCCAGCTCGGCACTGGTGATCCCCAAGTTGTTCCGGCAGTGTGCGACCTTCTTCAGGGCACTGACCGCGCGGAAGCCCTCGAGAGCACTCGTGAAGTATCGGCCGGCCTGGTCGAGATCGCCGCGCTGACGAGAGAGCAGACCCAAGGTGTTCTGGAGTGCGGCCGTCCACCAGGCGCTCTCTTCCTCGCCGGAAAGCTCGAGCCCACGGCGAGCGACCTCGGCGGCGGCATCGAAATGCCCCAAGCGCAGGTGGCCAAGCGCTTGCGTATTCGCCAGTGCCGCCCGCTCGGTTCCCCCGCCATCGACCTCGAGCCTCAGCGCCACGTCGCACACGTCGACGGTGGCCTGGTAGTCGCCGAGCATCGAGCGGGCGAAGGCCTCGAGACGCGCCAGCCTCAGCCCTTCCACGGATGAGGGCTGTCCCTGTTCCCGGGCTCGCTCGCAGGCTACGGCGGCTTCCTCGTACCGTCCCCGCTCGATCGCGACCTCGGCAAGGCGCCTCTCGATGCCCGCCTTCGAGGAGACATCACAGGGATCCAGGCGCTTCCTCGCACCCACCAGCCAGCGCTGGGCAGTCTTCGGCTCCCCGAGCCAGAGCGACAGATCCGCCAGGCGAATGGCGATTCGGATCGCCTCGTGCGGAGCTCGCGCCAGCAAAGGTCGATAAGCACGCCGCCCCAGATCGAACGCCCGGTGACCGGCGCCGGCTCGGACCAGTGCTTCGAACGCTTCCTCGACGCACTCGAGCGCGCGGTCGGTCTCGCCCGCCTCGAACCAGAGCTCGGACGCCTCTGCCACGAGACCATGACGCGAGAAGACGGCGGCCAGCCGACGCTGCCGACGCTTGCGATCGCGGGGCTTCTGCGCCTCTGCGATCGCGAGGCCTTCTTCGGGCCGAGCCAGTCCGATCTGGACACCTCGGGCTTCGAGACGCTCGGTGAGCAATCGCCGCTCGAGCCCTTCTCGGGTGACTCGCTGCAGATCGGCCGCACTCCACTCGGCGGCCTCGCTGAGGAGATCGACGAGCAACGGGCGACCGAAGCTGGCGAGGAGGCCGAGGGCCTCTTGAAGATCCGGGGACGACATCTCGAAGGCCGGCGAGAGATCTCGCGATCGCTTGGTCAGCTCGGCGAGGGCCGTCTCGCCCGAGAGCTCCCAACGAGGGACGGCCGGACGGAGCGCCCCGGATTCGATCGCCCCTTCCAGCAGCCGACGCACGCTCTCGCGGTGACCACCGGTCAGTCGGTCGAGCTCGCCAGCCCAGTGTGTCGCCGAGGCCCCTTCGGCGCCAAAGGACTCTCGCAGCCAATCTTCGACCTCGCGTTGGGTCAAGCGCTCCAGCTCGATGGTGCGACGCCAATCGCTCCCGCCGGCTCGCCGATCGAGGTTGGCCCACTCCTCGTTGCGAAGGGGCAGCTCGGCTCCGGACAGCAGCAGGCGCACTCGGGGCCAGAGCTCCCTGGGGTCCTCATGGACCAGGCCGCGCACGAGCTGTGCACAAACGGCGACCGTCTCGCCGTCGGCGAGGTGGAGATTCTCGAAGATCACGAGCGCTTCGCGCTCACCGGCATGGAGCAGTGCGTCGACGACGGCAGCCCGAGAAGCTTCGGCGCGCTCGCGACGCTCTTCGAGGCCGCCAGCGTCGGCGGTCGTCGTGATCGGAAGGCCGAGGCGACGCAGCGGGTCGAACGGGGCGTCTCCCGACCGGGCTTCGATCCGCCAGACCTTCTTGCCGGCGGCCCAGGCCCCTTGCTCGGCCGCGGACAAGAGCTCCGACTCTCCCATTCCGGGCTCGCCGCGGAGGAACAGCAGAACGGGCAGGGCCGCATCCCGCGAGGAGCGGGCCCAGTCGGACATCACCTCACATGCCGTCGCCGAGAGGCTGCGGGGAGGCACGGCGTAGGCGATGGCACCGGTGTTCGTCTCGAGCGGTGCTCCCTCCGACATCGCTTCGAGCGCATGCCAGGCCGTCGGGAAGCGCGCTTCGACGCTGGCGGAGACGAGCCTTGGCAGGATCGCTCCGAGCTCGGACGGGAGTCGACCGACCACCGACTCGATCCATCCCTCGCCCGCTCGCTCGACGAGGGTCGAGGCGAGCTGCTCTCCCTCGAGGCAACCGGCAGCTTCGAGGAGCATCGCGCCGATAGCGAACAGATCGGCGCGGCGATCGGTCGGCGCACCACGCAGCACCTCGGGTGCTGCGTAGCGGGGCGTGGCGCCTTGCAGGAGCGAGCGATCCGCTCCCGAGATCGGAGTGGCCAGCCCGAAGTCGAGGACTTGTAGTCGCGGCTCGTCATGCTGGCTCGCGAGGACATTCTCCGCACTCAGGTCCCCGTGGACGAAGCCGCGCTCATGGACGAAGTGAATCGCCCGCAGGAGCTGACGCACGAGCTCGACTCGGGTCGCATCGCTCCGCCTCGCCCAGTCTCGTGTCCAGGGCTTCCCCTCGAACCATTCGGTCAGGGAGTAGACGAAGCTCTGGGACTGCCCTCCCGAGACGTAGCGAAGGACGCCCGGATGGGAGAGCTGCTCGAGAATGCCGATCTCACCGAGTAGCCGCGCCGCCCGTCGGCCGCGCGCCAGCTTCAGGGCCAGTCGTCGACCCGATCGTGGGTCCCGCGCCCGTAACACGCGGCCGAAGCGGCCGGCTCCCACGTAGGCTTCGAACTCGAGGCCTCGCTGCTCCAGCAACGCCGCGAGACGCGGTGCGCGATTCGGAAGCACGGTCACCGGATTCGTGCTCACTTCACCTGCCTGGCTCTCGGGATGCTCTCGCTCCGTCTCGATCATTCCGCCGACCAATCGATGGATCTCCGAAAACGATAACCCCTCGGGCTTCGCGCTTCGATCCCTCAGGGGTGCCCTCGTCTTCCGAGGAGGATCCTCGAGCTCTCGCTTGCCGAGGAGAGCGGCCGGTATCGGCCAGGCGCCCCAGGGCAGGATCACCGGTGTTTGCTCGCGGCGGCCATCGGCGTAGATGTGCGCGAATCCGGCGAAGTTCTGGAGATCGACTCGTGGGATCATACGGTTCCGGACACAGTGCCCGAATGCGCTGGGTGCGCATCCTCCGGGTTGGAATGCCGAGGCCGTGCCGGGCCATCGAACGGGGTTCCGCCGTGACCTCATTCACGCCATCGAGCCGTCGTCTGGTCGGGCACCGCAGTCGGGCTCGAAGACGGCTGTGTCGTCAGGAGCGAGGTCTCTTCTCGGACGGTCCGAGTCGATCAGCAACGGCCGGGCCTGTTGTGATGGCTGAGATCGAAAAAAAAGAGCTCCCCCACACAACATTCAATGGGTGAACCACTTGCAAAACCGCTCGGCGCCGAGATCCTCACGAGGCTCCAGTCGAAGGCCGTCTCATATTCCCAGTGCGTACAGAATCCGGACGCCTGGATCGGATCTCTGATTGACCGGATCACTTTGAGCTCCATCTCCGGCATGCTCCCGCGCCGGGTGCTGGATCGGGATTCGGGTCCGTGGCAAATGGAACGGAGTTCGTTCGGTAGCGATCGAACCTTGGCGCGCTAGAATGCTCGCGTTCGCACGCTCTGAAGGAGACCTGACTCGTGATCCCGATCCGGGACGACATTCCGACCAAGCATCCACCGGTGGTGACGATCGTCCTGATCGCGCTCAATGTCCTGGCCTTCCTCTGGCAGCTCTCGGGCGACAGCTTCCAGGGGCGTCTCTTCGAGCTGGCCGCCGTCCCGGCGAACATCGTCGGCTCCGAGAAAGCGCCGATCGTCTACGTCGAGGTGCCCAGCCAACTCGCAGTGCGAATGAACAAGCCCTACTCGCCGTTCGTCTCCGAGGCCGACGCGCGGGAGATCCCGGCCAGTCTCGGCGTCACAGTCTATGAGCAGCCGATCCCGGCCTGGATGACGATCCTGACGAGCATGTTCCTCCACGGCGGCTTCGGGCACTTGCTCTTCAACATGCTCTTCCTCTGGATCTTCGGGAACAACATCGAGGATGCCTGCGGACGTCTGCGCTTCGTCCTCTTCTATCTGGCGACCGGGGTCGTCGCGACGCTGGCTCACGTGTTCTCGGAAGCCGGTAGCCCGATTCCCACGATCGGCGCGTCCGGCGCCATCAGCGGTGTCTTGGGCGGCTACCTCCTTCTCTATCCACACGCCCGCGTCTTGACCGTCATCCCGTTCTTCTTCCTCTACCTCGCGCACTTGCCGGCCAAGGTCTTCCTGCTCCTCTGGTTCGCGAACCAGTTCCTGGGCCTGTTCGGAGGAGGCGGCGTGGCCTGGTGGGCTCACATCGGCGGCTTCGTCGCCGGCCTCGCCCTGATCAAGCTCTTCGAGTCTTAAGAGCATCGCCAGAGACCGAAGGTCGAGATCTACCGACCGCCGCCATTCGCTCGGTATGAGCGGCGAGGACCTTCGAACCCCTTCGATCGCTTCTGAGAATGGAGTTCGGCTTGCTCGCGACGAGTGAGGACTCCACAATGCAGCGGGCTGCCCGCCTTCTGGAGAAAGAACGTGTTGTGGATTCCTCTTCTGCTGTGCCTCGAAGCCTCGCCCTTCCTCTCCGACTGGACGGTCGAGATCGCTTTTCAAGCTCCCGACAAGCTGGGAGCATGTGCCGTCGGGGACGTCGATCCCGCCCATGAGGGTCCCGAGATCGTCGCTGTCAGCGTCACCGGCGACGTCTACGTCCTCCACCGCACCAAATCAGGCTGGAGCGGTCGAAGCGTCTTCCGGTGCCCGGGTGAGATGATCCAGTGCGCCGTCGGAGACGCCCGCCCGGATCGAGAGGGCCTCGAGATCGTCGTCTGCGGCATGGCCTTTGGTCCCGAGACCGGCGAAGGCCCAGGCGCGGCCTGGTGTCTCTTCCGCGTCGGAGAGAAGGACTGGAAGGCCGAGCACCTCGCCAATGACTCGGCTCTGCTCCACGCGATCTGCGTCTCGGACGGCAGCGTCTTCACCGCCGGCTACGGCCAGCGGCTCTTGAAGATCGACTGGACGGGCTCGGAGTGGAAGAAGGCCATCGTCCTCGAAGAGCTGCCCGGCGCCGCGAAGAACGCGATTCCGACCGCGAAGGGCATCGCTCTGGCCTGCACCGAAGGCGACGTGCTCGAGGTCCAGGGGAAGGATGATGTCTACGCAGCGAAGTCCGTGCATCGCCGAGAGGGCGCCCGCGGCCGCATCGGCACCGATGGCCAGCGCTTCGTCGCCGCTGATGACGATGGGACCTTCACGCTGATCGAAGGCGGCGAAGGCCGCGTCCTGTATCGCTCACCCGCCAAGCTTCGCGGAGCCGTCCTCGCCGATCTCGTCCCCGAGGCGAACGGCCTGGAAGCGGCCACGGTCGGATACGACCACAAGCTGATCGTCTTCCGCGAAGGCTCCTTCGAGTGGAACGAGCACACGGTCGCCCAGGACACCGACGCCCTCCATCACCTGGTCGCCGCCGACCTGGACGAATTCCCCGGCAAAGAGCTCGTCGCCTGCGGCTACTCCGGCCGCATCCTGATCGTGACTCGCCGGTGAGAGAGGCTCCGCCTCCGACCGCCTGGGAGAGCACGGCCCTTCGCTTACCGAAAGCTGTCGAGATCCAATCCGAGCTGCTTGGCTTTGCGGTGGACGTTCGGCCGTGACAGACCCGAGAGGCGAGCCGCCTCACTCACGTTGCCGCCAGTCTGCTCCAATAGCCGCGAGAGGTACTCCCGCTCGAACCGCTCCAACGCCTGCTGGTACGACTCGTCCGATGGGTCTCCGGTATCCGTCACCGACTGCCTCTCCTCACGAATCTCGGGCGGGAGATGCTCGACGAGGAGCTCGTCCTCGCGGCTGTGGAGTACGAGCAGCCTCTCGACGACGTTCTCGAGCTGGCGGACGTTGCCTGGCCAGGAGTATCCCACCAATCGAATCATGGCGTCGACGCTGACACGGCTCACCGTCTCGATAGCGCGGGCCTGGTAGCGCTCGATGAAGTGGCTGATCAATGCCGGGATGTCTTCGCGCCGATCACGGAGCGGTGGCAAGACGATCGGCACGACGTTCAAGCGCCAGAAGAGGTCCTCCCGAAGCTCCCCTGACTCCACGGCCTGCTCGAGGTTCCGGTTGGTCGCGGCCACGATGCGGAGGTCGACGGTGCAGGTCTCCGAGCCGCCCAGCGGCGTGAACTCGTGCTCTTGGAGGAAGCGCAGGAGCTTGACCTGCGAGGCCAAGGAGATCTCACCGACCTCGTCGAGGAACAGTGTCCCGCCGTCGGCGCGCTCGACCAGCCCGCGCTTGGCTTGCTCGGCACCCGTGTAGGCCCCCGCGACATGTCCGAACAGCTCGTTCTCGAGCAGCCCTTCGGGCAGGGCAGCACAATGGAGCGGCACGAAGCTGCCGGAGGCCCTGGGGGAGTGATGGTGAATGGCGCGCGCGACGAGCTCCTTGCCGGTGCCCGACTCGCCACTGATCAGGACCGTCGCGTCGGACTGCTCGAGGAGGTCGATCGACTGGTAGACCGAGCGCATCGCCGGGCTTTGCCCGATCAACGCACCGTAGACCGAGCGATTGTCGACCAGCTTGCGGAGCTCGCGGTTCTCGCGCCGCGTCGCTTGCTGATCGAGCCCTCGCTCGATGACGATGAGCAGCTCGTCGAGCTCGAAGGGCTTGGTGAGGTAGTCCAGCGCTCCGCGCCTCATCGCCTCGACCGCGGTCGGGATCGAGCCGTGCCCCGTCATCACGACGACCGCCGCTTCGGGATCCAGCTTGCGGATCCGTCGAACGACCTCCAGCCCGTCGGCACCCGGCATCTTCAGATCGACCAGCGCCATGCCGAAGCGCCTCGCCTCGTAGGCCGCAATGGCCTCGTCGCCCGAGGCGACGGTCTCGACCGCATAGCCGCGCCTCGTCAGCGAGCGCTTCAGGTAGAAGCGCATGCTCTCTTCGTCGTCGGCGATCAGGATGCGCACCGGTCCGGCACCCTGCGGGACCTGGACCTCGCGCATCTCGGCGTCGGTCGGGTGCTCGGATTCGGATCGAGTCTCATTCATCGTGCTCACTCCGCAGGTGCCGAGATCGGAAGGCGGATCGAAAACTCAGCGCCATGTCCCGGCTCGCTCGTCACAGTCAGGCGACCGCCGTGCGCTTCGATCAAAGTGTAACTCACCGCCAGCCCGAGTCCGGTCCCTCGTCGGCCGGGATCGCCTTCCCGATCCTTCGTCGTGAAGAATGGCTCGAACACGCGGTCGAGATGCTCGGGCCGAATGCCCTCTCCATCGTCCCGGAACCGGATGACCACCTCGCGCTCCGAGACCGCCGCCGAGACGTACAGCTCGCCGCCGCTCGGCATCGCCTGGATCGCGTTCGTCGCCAGATTCAGGAACACTTGATGCAACGCGCTGCCGTCCGCCGGGATCTCGGGGAGGTCGGAGACCTCGCGCCTCAAGACCACGCCGTGGCGCTCGGCTTCGGCCGACACCAACTCGAGTGCCTCCGACAGGATCGCCTCGATTGACGTCATTCGGAGCCGCAGCTCGGGCTGACGCGAGAAGCGGAGGAGCTGATCGGTGATCTCGGCCGCGCGACGCGCCGCGCGGCAGATCACCTCCAGTGGCTCTCGCCTTTCGGGATCCGTCTCGTCGTCGAGCGCGGCTTCAGCGCACCCGCGGATCCCCCCCATCAAGTTGTTGAACTCGTGAGCAACGCCGCCCGCCAGCGTGCCGACCGAGGCCATCTTCTCGGCATGGATGAGTTGGCGCTGCGCCCTTTGCAGGTCCTCGAGTGCCCGCTCGAGGTGCTCGGTCTTGCGGCGCACCTCGGACTCGAGGTTCTGGTTCAGGACGCTGAGTTGGCGGTTCTTCTCCTGGATGGCCGCACGCGACTCGCGAAGCTGCTCGACCATCTCCTCGAAATCCGCCGCCAGGCTGCCGACCTCGTCGCGGCTGCGAATGGCCAGGGCCACGTCCAGGTCGCCACCGGCGACGCGGCGCGCTCCGCTCCGTAGCCGGCGCACCGGCGAGACGACGGTCTGGTAGAGGCCCAATCCGAGTAGTGCGATCAGAGCCAAGAAGACGATGCCTGTGAGGGACAAGAGCTGGGAGCGGGTCTGTGCAGCGAACGATTCGCCGAGAGCGGTCTGCTCCTTGGTGAAGCGCTCGATCGCCCGCTCGATGGCAGCGCGCGCGCGCTCTTCCTTCTCCCGAGTCAGGAGCGCCACGTTGCTCAGGAGCTGCTCGCTCCGCGTGGCATCGAAGCCGACGATCGCCTGCCGGAGCCGCTCGATGTCGCCCGCGTACAGCCGCAGCGGCAAATCGGACAGGAGCCGGCGCCTCGAATCCGTCGTGTGACGAATCAGCTCGGTGAGCAGCTCGCTGTCCTCCTCGATGCTGTGCTCGGAGAGCTCTCGCATCGCTTCCTGGGAGAGCTCGATCAGGCGGCGGCTCCCATTCGAGAATCGCTCGCTCGCGGCCGGGGATATCCACGTGCTCGTCAAGACGACCAGCGCCGCGGCGACGGCCGCGAGCAGCAGCGCGAGCTTGAGCGCCAACGGCAACACCGCACGAGTGGCTCGCCCATCCGTCATCGGAAGCCCTCCCCTTCCGGCTCGATGAGCCGGTCGGCCACGGCCAAGACGGCGAGGGGCAGCTCGTATCGGCAGCGGCGAGCCGCCGTCAGGTTGACGATCACCTGATAGCCCTGCATCGTTCCGATCGGGATCTCGCCGGGCGTTCGAACACCGTCGAGGATGTCGAGCGCGATGACGACCGCGTTCTGGCCCAGCAGCGCATAGTCGACCAGCACTCCCGCGACCGCGCCCGCCTCGGCGCCGCGCAACGACGAAGACACGAGCGGGATCCCGAGCGGATCGGAGACGTTCCGAACGAGCTCGAGGTTCTCGTAGATCGTGATGTCGATCGGGATCCAGATCGCCTCGACGCCCGCCGCGTC
>JAVJTD010000258.1:0-15985 GCA_040219065.1 Planctomycetota bacterium | reverse complement strand
ATCTGTCAGTTTGGCCGAGGCCATCCCAAGACCGTAGGCTCGAAGATTCTCTATTACGAGATTCGGAGACAGGCAGCGGATCCGACGATCGGGCCCGATCTCCGAGAGTTGATCGAGCAGCTCGCAAGCACGTTCGGTCCGGATTACCGCCTGACTCAACTCGTTCGGAACAACCTCGGGCTCTACCTGACGACCTCGCAGGATGATTGGGACGAAGCCGAGTCCTTGTTCCGCTCGGTCATCGCGGCGCGCATCAGAAGCTACGGAGAGGGCATCTACGATGAGATTCGGGCCTCGGCGGAGGGCAACCTGGGCTCACTCTTGGCTCGGCGTGCAGCGCTCCGCAAGAAGAGGGCACTCCTGGCTGGCGAGAGCATGTCCGATGAAGAGAAGTCTCGCGTCCAATCGGACTTGAACGAGGCCGTACCGTTGCTCCGAGCCCAGATCGAAGCTCTCGAGGGTATTGGCACGCTGACCGGGGCGGACATCATCAACGCGAAGAACAGCCTCGTCGTGGGGCTAGGGCTCCGAAAGGCTGAGGGGGACCTCGAGGAAGCAGTCGCCCTGAGTGAAGACGTCGTACGCCGATACACCGAGGACGTCGGTCCCGACGACTTCTTCACATCACACGCTCGATACAACCGAGCGCGGCTGTTGACGTCGCAGGAACGGTTCGAGGAGGCGCTCGCCGAGTTGAACGCGCTCTACTCGGCGGCCCGTCAATCGCCCGACATGCGGCTACGGTTCTGGGCGCCGGCCTTTCGTTCCGCCCGAGCGGAATGCTTCTTCCACCTCGAAAACTTCGTGGTCGCCGAGCGAGAGCTGAAAGCCGCCCTGCCCGGCCTCCGAGCCATCGGCCCCGACTTCGTCCAGAACGCCGAGATGCTGCTCGCGAAGATCGCGGAGAAATGGAATGACGACGCCACGAGTGAAGAGACTCCGGTGAGTGAGAAAGAGTCGACTGAAGGGAAAGAAGGAGGGAAATGATGTTGCGCTTGATTCAGGTCTTCACGGCTGCGCTGACGATCGGTGCCAGTGCTCTCGGTCATGACGAGACGCCGGATCTGCGGGATCGAGTCGTTTTCAAGGACTCCGACCGTGATGTGCTCCAATGCCGAGTGATCGAGCCGTTCGGCGAGGACGAGATCACTGTCGTTCGGGACGGCAAGAAGGACACCATCCCGCGAAAGCAGGTCGCCGAGATGGACCTCGTCAATGATCGGTTGATCGCCTGGCTCGCCAGGCGAGATCCAAGGGTTGATGGCGCGGAGGCGAACTTCGTCTTGGCAAAGGACGCCGAGCAGGCGGGCCTTTACGAGATGGCGGCGCTCCAGGCGATGTTCGTCGAGCGGCTGGACCCGAAGCATCAGGAGGCGAAGGCGCTGCTCAAACGGCTCCAGGCGAAGGGCTACGGCCTGGTCCGCCGCGGCCAGATTCGCAGCGAGCACTTCCTCGTCCGAACCGAGCTGCCACTCGACTATGCCGTCGATGTCCTCCTCGATCTCGAGCGCTTCTACGTTCATTGGTGGCAAACCTGGGCGCCCAAGATTCGCGCTCGCGAGATCGTCGCTGAGCCGATGGTGTTCGACATTGCGGTTTCCCAGAAGAAGCTGGCACCGCTCTCCTCGGACCGTATTCCCTACTACGATCCGGGCTCTGGCAACGGGACATCGTTCACCTACCTCGAGCGCGGAGCGGACCGCCCTGAGCGACTGTTCGAATTGGCGACCGAGCAGATTCTCTATGAGCAGCTTCCGACCAAGGCGGGCATGGGGCGTGACCCGCGGCGAGGCCGGCAAATCCTGCATCGCAAAGCGGCGTGGCTCGAGATCGGATTCGGCCACTACCTCGGCAGCCGCTTCGGCGGACCGGCGGGCTATGCGAGCGCGCAGGCAGGCACACCGCTCTTGACCAAGCGGAGCTATCGCGGGGTGTACTCCGGCGTCACGGGTCGACTCGACTTGGGAATCACCGAGAGGTGGGACGGCCTCGAAGACCTCATCGGCTGGCAGTTCAGTCAGTTCCACGACCAGACCAAGGCCCACGAGTTCCGCTGGGAAGCCTCGAAGGCGTTCGTCGAGTTCCTGCTGGATCCCAGCACTCAGGTCGGTCCCAAGAGCAAGCAGAGGCCGACGGCACCCATCCTCGTCGAGTACCTTCGCCGCGCCTTTCGAGAAGCGCACACAGGCAGCTCCAACTTCGACGAGTGCCTCGGCTACCCGATCGAAGCGCTCGATCGGTCCTTCAGCAACTGGACTAGGGGTCGAGCCCAGTAGTGAGGGGCTGGCTCCGGGCCAGGACTCGCACCGGCTTCTGGACAGGTTCTCCTCGAAGGTGACCAGCTTCTCCGCCGCTTTGCGAATGGGTCTCTGAGGGCTCGGCGCGAGGCTGAGCAGAGATCGAGCTGAGAGGAGAGTCTGATGAGCTTCGACAATGGTGCGCGAGTGCGTGTGCGGACGAGAGGTCGGGAACGGAAGCCGGATCCGGGGCTCATCGCGCTGGTCGCGATGGGCGGTGTATTCCTGCTGTTGCTGGGTGTCTGGCTGGGCGGGCGAAGAGGCGCGGTGAGTGCCATCGAGGACGACGCCATCGCCTCTGCTCCGGCCCATCCACCGTCGGCGTCACCTGGCCCCGCGGCTGGAAGGACTGCTCAATCGAGCGAGCAGAAACCCGTTCCACGGGATGTTCTGGGGGCGAGTGACGAGGGGACCTCGACAAAGCGCCTCGCCCCGGCCGAGCGACTCGGAGAACGGAAGCCCGATCAGCCGGAGTCGGGCGGTGACGAGCGACATGCCGAGACGGAGGTGCCGGCAAGTACCGACTCCGAGGAAGGCAAAGCAGAGCCCCGCACGACCGTGTCCTCCCTTCCCTTCACGGCTCCCTTGGTGCTCTCGCCCAGTCATCCCGTTCAGAGCTACCTCTACAAAGCGACCACGTATTTCGTCCTCGAGGCGCGAGTCGAGTCTTCCTCTCCCGAGGATTTCACGCTCAGCATCCACACCGAGGACGGTCAGGAGATCGACGGGACCGACCTCGATGGCTACCTGGACGCTCGGGAGCTGGCGGTCGGGCTCGACGGTGGGCGCTACTTGATCCGGCTGAGCACCGATTCCGACGAGCCCGTCGGCGTCAAGCTGCACCTCGCAGCACACTCGCAGAGAAGGGCGGAAGATCCCTCCCGCGACCTCTCCTGGGAGAGCGCGAGCGAGCTCGGGTTGTCGGACTCGGCGCCCTGGATCACCGAGGTCGTCGGCGACTTGGACGATGCCGACGTCTACCGATTCCGTCTCGAGGCAACCGGCGAGCTCGGGCTGCACTTGGCGTCGATCGAGGATCAGGCCTCGCTCGAGCTGTTTCGCGTCGAGGTGCGTGACGACGAGGAACGCTTGACGAAGATCGAGTTGACGGAGGACCAGCCCGCGCAAGGCAGCCGGCCTCACTTCTTCTGTACGGAGTCACTGAGCGCCGGTCGCTACCTCGCCCGCGTCGCGTCGGGTGGATCCCGGCCCTCGACTCTGTACCGCTTCGAAGTGCAACGACTGGACGACGTGCCCACGTACCACGAGGCCGAGAAGCTCCAATGGGAGAACGGCCGGAGCGCCGAGGGACGCGTCCGTCTGGACGGAGACAGCATCTTCGTGATGAATCGGCGCGGGGAGAAGGGCTACCCGCTGCTGGGTGCCCAGCGCACCCGTGTCCTCCGGCCCCTGTCCGAGCTCTTCATGAGCCGTGAGCTGGAAGGCGAGCTGAGGGCCGCCATCGCGCGAGCGGGTTGGAAGGACAGCGCACTGCTGCGGCTCGCGTGCTTCCTCGAGCTGAACGAGATGGACGCGGCCAGGGAGATCCTGGCAGGCTCCGACTTGCCGACGGACGATCCCTTCATCCGGGCCTGGAGGCACGAGCTGAGACGCCAGCCTCGTCCGAATCCTCAGCCACCGGTAGCCGTGGTGAGGGGCGGCAGCGAAGACGAGCCGAAGAACGGGCTTCTCAGCGAAGAGGACCGGAAGTGGTTTGAAAAGAAGTGGCTCGATCGCGCCAAGGACATCATCGACGAGAGAGTGGGCAGCTTCGGTTCGGTCGAAGAAGCCATGACATGGGCCGAGACCGAGCTTCATCTCGAGGTCGCGAAGAGCCTGGCTGAGGAGAAGGGCCTGGATCCCGAGGAGGTCCTCGAGGCATGGAAGGACCGCGGTCGCGTTCGCACCAAGACCGCGCCGTACTCGACGGGGACCTACATCCTCCCGCTGCCCCGGCCACCGGGAATTCGTCCCGAGAAGGACAAGAACTCTTGGTGGCGAAAGGAGCGTGCCAAGAATCTCGAGTGGTGGCTGTTCGCCTATTACGGTGAGTACGGTTTCGCCGCGAAGAGGCTGGACCCGAAGACGCGGCCCTGCCGGCAATGCGGCGGCAGCGGGCTGCGAGCCAAGGAAGGCCTCAAGCCCCGGGCCCGCGAGGTGCATCGTCCGTGCGAGACCTGTGATGGAGTGCGCTACGATCGGACCGCGACATTCCGCTGAGAGCAGTTGCCAGGCGGCTGCGGAGAGTCGACGATGCAGGTGCCTGCCGGACCGGCCCCCATCATCGGAGCTCGCATGTTCCTGCTACTCACCTGCCTCCTCGCCGCGGCCGCCGGCGAGGACCAGGCGCCCGTTTCGACCATTGTCGTCCTGACACGAGACGGTCTCCAGATCGTCACCGGAGATCAAAGGCGAGCGTTGGAGGGGACGAAAGACGTCTCGACGTTCTGCTGGGACCGGGATGCGCGGCACCTCATCGTCACGGCCGGTGGGGCGATCGCGCGTTTGGACGTGACGTCCGGAGAAAGGCGCATTCTCGCCGAGCTCGAGGGGCAGGTGCGGTTCCCCGATGTGGACTCGGGCACCGGCCGCATCGCCTTTGCCTCGCATACCGGCGACGAGCCCGGGGAAGGCTGGACCCTCGAGGTGATGAGCGCGAACGGCGAGCAGCGCGGTTCCCTCGGCCCGGGCTACGACCCGTGCTTCGATCGCACCGGCGAGCTCTGGTTCGAAGCCTTCGATCCGAGACCTGACCTCTGGATCGTCGATGTCGTTAGCGGGCAGCGAAGGCGCGCTTTCGGCGAGCCGGCAGGCCGATACACCGTGAGCCTCTCGGGAGATGGCCGCTGGGTCGCCTTCAGCACGCGCGGCAACCTGAGCCTTCACGATCGAAAGACCGGCAAGACCCGCTCCCTTGAATCGAAGACCTACGACCGCTTCGCCTCCTTCTCTCCGGACCGTCGTCACGTCACCTTCATCCGGCAAGACGAGGATGGCGAGCAGCTCGCGATCGAGCGAGACCTGAAAACCGGCGAGGAAGCCTGCATCGCGAGTGAGTCGCCCGTGCTGGTGGCCTATGCGCCGCACCGACGGCTCGAGGACTTCCTCTGGTACTCCTGGCGAGCGCGTCAAGATGGAACGCTGAAAGAGCTCACCGGCATCGATGGCCGCGCCGACGGCCCCCTCGCCCTATGGGTCCAACGCAGCCTGGATGATGCGACGAGGACAGAGGCCGAGCTGCTGTGCCTCAGAGGCGTGGAAACGCTGTCGGTCGAGGAAGCCCGAGAGCTCTCGAGCTTCCAAGGCGGCCGCATTTTCCTCCCGGATTTGAAGGCCCTCGACGAGGACACGGCACGTGCCTTGACAGAAGGCCCCCGGAACCAAGAGCTGTACCTCGATGGCTTGAAGACCCTGACGGAGGAAGTCGCGAGGTACCTGGTCTCGGCCCAAGCCCTCAGCCTGAACGGCGTCAAATCACTGGACCCAACGGTCGCCAAGACCCTGGCCACGATCGACGGCAGCCTCTCCCTCGACGGCCTCACCTCGCAGAGCCTCGAGACAGCCAAGGAGCTGGCTGAATGGGACGCGATCGGCGAGCGAGTCGTCCTCTCCCTCGACGGCCTGGGTCATGACGACATCGAGGCAATACAAGAGCTCGTCCAACTACCAGGCTGGGGGCTCGCGCTGAACGGAATCCAAGAGCTGCCCCCCGAGCTCGGGGCCGTGCTCGCGAGGTTCGATGGCGCATTGCTCAGCCTGAACGGCTTGTCCAAGCTGCCGCGTTCACAGATCGAGTCGCTGCTCACCTGGAAAGTGAAGTTCCTGGAGATCCAAGGCCTCGAGGTCCCTGAGGACTTGATGAAGCGCTTCGGTCAAGACGCGCCGGTGTTGTCGGTACGACGTTGGTGAGCGGCAGCTCAACGCAGAGGCGTAGAGAGGGCGGAAGCGGGGAGGTGCATGAGCCCGTGCCAGTGACCGAGCACCCGTGGGTCTGGTAACATCCAGAACCAGCGGCGCTTGAATGACCATGCAGACCTGTCGAGAGGTTGGTAGACCGTGCCTCACGATTTTCTGATGACGCCGATGGAGCCGCCTTGCGGCGGTTCGTCGATGACGGCAGCGACCTCTCGAAGCCGATGACGATCGACTTTCAGGTCGCCGTGCCCGACGAGATCGCAGCGAACGGCCTCGCCGAGACTGCATACAAGCTAAGCTATCGCGTGAGGATGTACGCCAGCCCGGAATGCTCGCTTCCCTGGACGTGCGAGTGCTCGACCCGCATGCTGGCCAGCTATGACGGAGTCATTGCGATCCAGTCGGAGTTGGCGAGGCTTGCTGCACCGTTCGGCGGACAACCCGATGGCTGGGGGAGCTTTGGAAACGACAGCGATGAGACGCCTGCGAGCGGCTAGCCGCCTCTTGGCTGCCCTGCGCGCAGCTTCGAATCCTGTTGAAGCGAATCCTGCGCAAGTACGAGTACCCGCTCGGCGGGCAGGAGAAGGCGACGCGGACGGCGGTGCGCTCCGCCGCGGCTGATGTTGTATGCGTTGGGCAACACGAGATGCGAATGAGGGAGGTCGGCCATGAACTGGAACTGGCGCGACGAAGGGTTTCGAACGGAGCCGAAGCGCGTCCCAGCCTCGCCCGGTTTGAGGCTGTACCGTGCTTGGGGCGGCACCTCGACGAGAACGGGCAGCCTTTCGCGCCCGGGTGTCTGTTTTTCGACGCAGAGGCCCGACACTCGGTCCGAGGCTGAGAGACTCTTCTCTGCTTGGGAATGGGGGAACTCTTGCTTGTGGCTCACCGAGTTTCGCGTCGTCGGTCGCCCGGAGCTCTTCGTCGGCCCCGTCCATCCCGGAGACTATGTGGCCCCACACCTGTCCGATCCGCGCGTGGGTGTGCAGGTCTTCATCGAGAATCCACTCCATGGCAAGCTGTTCGAGGTGCAGACGGTGCGTCTCGCTGATGACCTCGGCGGCATGCACGTGCTCCCCGGTTCGCGGCGGACGCAGTGAGCAGGAAGGACCAGCGCCCGGCGATGCCGGCCGCTGAGCGCGAGCGTTGGACCTACAAAGAATAGGAGAAGTACAGATGTCGTTCGTACCGATTGAGATCGACGCATTCATCGATCTGCATGTGAAGTCGAACCCTGGGGAAGATCCGGCGGATCTCAAGTCCAGGCTTACCCAGGCACTCGCCGACCGGCAGGCTGGAGAGACCTGCGATTGTGGCGAGCCGATCTGGGTGATCGGCTCTGCCGTTGCGCGATACGCTTGCTTCACCTGCATCACGGGTGAGGCAGTCCCTGACGACGACTACGAGATCGCCGGTGCGTGCTGAGAGGGCGATGCCTGGCAAGCCGGTTCGGGCACCGGGTGCACACTCAAATCGACAATGAATGAGGACGTGCGGCAATGGATGGATCAGGACCGGTGGTCGGTGGTTCAGGGCACTGCCCAGTCTGTTCCCTTTGTGCTGCGGTTCCGGGAGCCCGCGCTGCTGCCGACTGACAGAGTTGACTACGCTCGCTGCCTCAGAGTGGTCTGGGCTTTCGATGGTGAGGGATCGGGCGCCATGCCGCATCCGAGTGTCAGCTCGGAGATGGAAGTCTTCGAGGACCGGCTTTGTGCCGCCTGGGAGGGGGACGGCCTCGCGGTCCTCACCGGAGTGCTCACGTTCGATGGTGCCAGGCAGTGGGTCTTCTACACCTCGGATGTGAGTGAATGTGGCGAGCGACTCGCGACGATGCCACAGGAGTCCGCCCCCTACCCGATCGAGCTCGATGCCTTCGATGACCCGACCTGGCATTACTGGCGCAATGAGATCGTGGGAGAGCGGGGCGAGACCCCGTGATGGGTCATCGCCGAGCCGCATCGTGCGCCCTGGTACGGTGACGCGACGGTTTGTCCCAGAAACGCGCGCTTCGCCCAGGGCGCCCCGGACACTCGCAGGATCTTCGCCGAAAGGAGCCTCCGGTGTTATCGTGCAGTGCCCGCGGTGATGGAAGGATCATGCAGATCCGTCGAATGCTCGTAGGGCGGACCCAGAGAGATCGGGACGAAGTCGACTCAAGTCCTAAAGCGGCGAGAGAGGGCCGGGGATGACGATGAGGCTCTTCCGCGTGGACTTCAGACCCTCTCCTGGCGGCCGAGACCTCGAGCGGTACCATGTGTTTCATTCGCCAACAATTCCCAGGGGTGAGTCTCTGGGACACTTTGTCATCCCTGAATGAGGACGGCTCGAAATGAGAATCGCTCGGTCAGTCAGACGATGGTTTCGCGGTGGTTCTTGGGCCGCGAGATTCTGTACCGCATGGGTCGTGGTGGTCGTCTGCATGCCTTTCGCCACTCCGCAGTCGACGGCTGACGAGCCGCTCACGTTGAGCGGGCACACCAACCGGGTCTATGGCGTGTCGTTCAGCCCGGACGGGAAGCGGCTGGCTTCGGCGAGCTCGGACAAAACGGTGAAGGTGTGGGACGCCACGAGCGGAGCGGAGTTGCTCACGTTGAGCGGGCACACCCATGTGGTCTCGGGCGTGGCGTTCAGCCCGGACGGCAAATGGCTCGCGTCGACAAGCTTCGATCGGACGGTGAGGGTGTGGGACGCCGCGAGTGGCGCAGAGTCTCTCACATTGGAAGGACACACCAAGGGAAGCTATTGCGTGGCCTTCAGCCCGGACGGGAAGCGGCTGGCGTCGGCCAGCTCGGACAAAACGGTGAAGGTGTGGGACGCCACGAGCGGCGCCGAGCTGCTCACGGTGAAAGGGCACACCAGCTACGTCATGTGCGTGGCGTTCAGCCCTGACGGGAAACTGCTCGCGTCGGGTGGGGGGGACAAGACGGTGAAGGTGTGGGACGCCACGAGTGGAGCGGAATCACTCACGTTGAAAGGGCACACCAGCGAGATCAATTGCTTGGCATTCAGCCCGGACGGGAAGCGGCTGGCGTCGGCCTGCTTCGATCAGACGGTGAAGGTTTGGGACGCGACGAGCGGAGTGGAGTTGCGCACGTTGAACGGGCACAGCAGCCAGGTCAGGTGCGTCGCATTCAGCCCGGACGGGAAGCGGCTGGCGTCAGGTAGCACCGACAAGTCGGTGAAGGTGTGGGACGTCACGACCCCAGGGCAAGAGAGCGGCAAGAAGTGACGAGCAATCGGTCAGACACGCGCTAGCCCGGATATCTCACGAGACATCGTCGCGAGGCGTCGAAGATGCCCATGGATGCAAGGAAAGCGACCGAGCACGCCGCAGTCGACCTCTCTGCAGGTCGTCGAGGCGGCGCGGGGACCTTGACGCAGCAGGCATGGGTAGATTCGGCGCCGCAGTAGATGACTCGTGAGATATCCGGGCTAGTTTCGTAGGGAGTCCCTGGCCTTCACGCATTGAGCCATGGTGTCTACGCCGGACGAGGGCGGCGGGCCGCGGGCTGACGAACGGTTCCCCTCTGACCGCAACAGCTCGGTGCCAGGCCGTCAGCGCAAGAGCAGGTCTCGGAGCACCATGGCGTGGTTTTGCTCGGTCTCACGGGCGGCGAAGAGCAAGGTCACCTCCAAAGCTTCATGGGCGAAGTCGCGGAGCTCTTTGAGTGGCTCGGGGTTGGCTTGCAGCTCGGCGAGGTAGCGCTGCTGGAACTCGGTCCAGCTCCGTTCTTCGTGGTGGAACCACTTTCGAAGCTCGGTGGAGGGGGCGACGTCTTTGAGCCAGGCGTCGATCTCGAGGGCTTCTTTGCGGACCCCGCGGGGCCAGAGGCGGTCGACTAGGATGGCGACCTCGCCGGGCCTCTTGGGTCTCTTGACGAAGTCGTAGACTCGCTCGATCGCGACCTTCATCAATTCACTCCTGCGTCCAGGGCAAGGGGCGTCCCCAACCGAGACCTTCGAGGCCGATGCGTGCTTGGTAGATCAGGACCTCAACGCCTGCCTTCATCGCGGCGCGCAGCGCCTCGCCATAAGCAGGATCGACTTCGTCGGCGGGGCGGAAGCTTTGGGCGTCTTCGCGTTGGAGCAGGAACAGCAAGACGCCGCGCTCTCCGGCTTGGACTCTCTCGGCTAGCGCCTCGAGGTGCCGGACTCCGCGCTTCGTCACCGCGTCGGGGAACGCCGCGATGCCATCCTGCACCAGCGTCACGCTCTTCACTTCGAGCCAGCAGCGCCCTTGATCCTTCTCGAGGAGGAAGTCGAGGCGAGTGCCTTCTTCCAAGCGCATCTCGGGACGGATGGAGGTGTACCCGGTCAGCTCCGGGATCAGGTCACGGCGCAGCGCTTCCAAGACCAGACGGTTCGCCCAGGCGTTGTTGACGAGGACCAGCGTGCCCTCGACCTCGACGAGCTGCAGGGTGTGGGCCAGCTTGCGGCGAGGGTCGTCGTGGTAGGTCAGCCAGACCCTACAACCGGGGCCGCCGGCGGTGGTCATGCGTCCTGGGTCGGGGCAATGCGCCGTGATGATCTCACCGGTCTCCAGCTCGACATCGATCAGGAAACGCTTGTAGCGGCGGACCCAGCGGGCGGGGATCCACTCGTGCTCAAAGGGGATGAGGACGTCGCCGGTCACCGATCAAAGCGATCCATGCCGATCAGCCGCCCCAGCCGCTCGCGGTCTTCGCCGATCTCGAGGCGCTTCTCTTGGGAGACCGTGACGCGGCCGAGGGGGGCGCCTTTGGGGTGGCGGATGAACTTGCGGCGAGTGTACATCACGGCGTGGCGCTTCGAGCCGCGGACCTTGCTGTAGTAGAGGGCGAGCTGGGCGGCATCGAGGAGAGTCTCCGGCGGCGGCTCTTGGCCCTTGGGGATCGGCACGACGACGTGCGAGCCCGGCGCCTGGTCGATGTGGAGCCACAGATCATTGCCCTTCGCGCGGCGGATCGTCAGCTCGTGGTTCTGCCGGTCGTTGCGCCCGACGAAGATCGGGAGGCCGTCCTTCGAGACGAAGCGGCGTGGCTCGGACTCTGCCGGCTCCTCCTTCTTCTTCCTCTGAACCACCGCGGGCGGGGGCCCGGCGAGCGCTTCGAGCGTTTCCAGGTCGAGCTCCTCCAGCGCGGCCAACCGGGCCTGCAACACCGCGATCTCATCGCCCGTCGCTGCCAGGTGTCCTTCGACGTGGCTGCGCCCTTGCTCGAGCTTGCGGGCCTTCTTGAAGTACCGCTCGGCATTCTGTTGTGGCGTTTGCGCCGGGTCCAAGATCAGCTCGACGGACTCGCCATCGTGATAGTAGTCCTCGACCGTCACGCGCTCGGCGCCGCGCTTCAGGCGATACAAGTTCGCCAGGAGCAGCTCGCCGCGCTGCCGCCACGCCGCGGCGGAGTCGGTCGCCTCGAGCTCGGCCGCCAGCTTCGACTCCTTCCTCGCCAGCCGATCGATGGCGCGGGTCAGCTTCTGCCGGGATCGGCGGAGCAGCTCTTCGCGCAGGTCGGCCGTCTCGAGCTCGTGGGCGCGCCGGTCGATCCAGGCGCTCCACCCTTCGTCCTCGGGCTTTGCGCCGTAGAGAGACTCGGGTTCCTTCCCTTCGTGGACCGGTGGCAGCTCGTAGGTCTGCCCCGGCTCCATCGGGCGTGATGAGCGCTTGGGCGTCTTGTGGACGGCCAGGATCCGGCCCGCATCGTCCACGAGAATCAAGTTCGGGGCAGGACGGAAGAGCTCCAGCACCAGCCGGCGCTTCTTACCGGCGGGGGACAGGAACGAGATCGTCACCAGCCGATCGCCCTCTCGCGCGACGCAGCGCTGGAGCGTCGCGTCCGTCAGCTCGCGGCGCAGGACCTCGAGCGCTTCGCCTGGCGAATCGGCCGGCCGCTTCTTCGCCAACCGGGTCAGGTGCAGGCGAGGAAACCTCGGATGCAGCGAGAGCAAGAGGGCCGCACCGCCTCGCTCGCGGGCGAGGTGGAGGACGTAGTGATCCGTGGCGGGATGGGAGAGGCGCTCGAGCGTGCTGCCCTCTATTTGCGGACCGATGTCCTCGAGAACGCACGCGACTTCGCTCGGCGTCAGCATCGGTCACTCTGCTCGAAGCTCGCACAGGCGCCGCGCGGGCAGGTCGCCCGGCGGCGCCGGCGAAGGATGCTTCCGGGACGGTCGCTCCGGCCAGATGGGATCAGAGATCCTCGGACGCGTCGTAGATCCAATTCTGGTTACCCTGCGGGTACTCGAGGATCTCGCCGTCTTGGAAGAACAAGCCGAGCTCCTTCTGGGCAGCTTCGGGCGAATCGGAGCCGTGGATCAGGTTGAAGGAGTTGCTGATGCCGTAGTCGCCGCGGATGGTCCCGGGCTCGGCCTTCGAGCCGAAGGTCGCACCCATCATCTTGCGGCAAACGGCGATGGCGCCCACGCCGCGGACAGCCATGACCAGCACCGGGCTGGAGGTCATGAACTTGACGAGACCGGCGAAGAACGGCCTCTCCTTGTGGTCGCTGTAATGGCGATTGGCCAGGTCCTGGGAGATCTGCATGAGCTTGGCGCCCACGATCTGCAGGCCCTTGGACTCGAAGCGGCTGATGACCTGGCCCATGAGGCCGCGCTGGACTGCGTCGGGCTTGAGGATGATGAGGGTGGTTTCCATCGCGGAAGATCCTTCGCGAATGAATGTCGGATTCGTCGGAAAAGCCCGGGATTATGCCATCGCCTCGACGCGGAGTGTCAACGGAAATCGCCCGGGGGCGCTCGCCCGCCTCGAGTTGTTGCGGTTGTGCTCGCGTGATACGCTCCCATCGGAGTCTGGCCTCCGGATCGGAGGCCCCTGGAGTCGGCCGGCGTGGAGAGAGTGCCTGATGCGATATTGCTGGATCCTCCTTCTGACGGGGCTGTTCGCGTGCAGCTCGCCGGAGCCGATGCCGGAGACCCTCGCCTTCGAGGGGCAATACTCCGAGCAGCTCGGTCGCGCCGAGCTCCTCAAACGCGAGCACCTGCGCCTCGTCGAACGGCTCCAGGTCCTCGAAGGCGAGCTGGCCTCCCTCCGCGACCGAGAAGCGAAGGCGACCGAGGCGATCACCGCCGCCAGCGATGGAATCCAGAAGAAGCAAGCCGACCTCGAGCGCGCCAAGCAGAAGAAGGCGGGCCTCGAGCAGGAGATCCCCATCGTCGAGCGCAGCATCGCCGACCTCGAGAAGCGCCTCGCCACGACTCGCGCGCAGGAGAAGGAGCTCGCCGCTCAGTTCCAAGCCGAGCAGGCGAGGTTCGCCGAGGTCGACCAGAAGTATCAGTCTCAGGTGCAGAAGAACGAGCAGCTCACCCAGCTACTTGTCGCCGCCGGCGAGAAGCACGAGACCCAGCAGAGGCAAGTCGACCAGCTCGAGCGCGCCAACGCCCAGCTCCGTGTGAAGCTCGCCGGACTGCAAGGCGACGAAGAAGCCCTCGCCAAGGCGATCGCCGAGCTCGAAGCGCTCGAGAAGCAGAAGGAAGAGGCACAAAAGAAAAAGGACGATGGCGCCGCACCGCCCGAGCCGGAGAAGAAAGATGACGGCGAGCAACCTCCGGCGCCGAAAGAGGGCGACGGCCAGGGTTGACTTGAAACCACTGGGAGCGCGGGCATCCTGCCCGCCTCGATCTCAGAGGGGGCCTGCTCAGGGCGATGCCGGCCCAAGCTCGCTCGTGCAGGCCCTCAACGACAGACCTCGTCACCGCCTCGCTCGACTTGGGCACTCCGACGAGCTCAGGCCCAATCTTCCCTGGGCGTTGGCCAGCATCGAGTCGGCGGTCCGATGGCACCTGTCAGCATCGAGCCGCGGGGTTCGGATCTGAGGTCCAGGTCCTCTTCAAAGCGCTTGGAGAGAGGACACGGAGACCGACTGATGCCGGCGATCCGAATGCGAATGCGGCGCGGCGCACCGGACGGCGCATGTCCCCAGTCAGCGCTCGAAGTGGAGCTTCAGGCGGAGCGGCTCGCCGGCGCGGAGGCGGCGGCGGAAATAGAGCTGCTCGGAGTCGACGCCGTCTTCGGCGACGACGTCGGACTGGGCGAGGACGAGGCCGTCGGGGAGGCGCAGGGCGATCTCGAGATCGACATCGCGATCGAAGCGATGGGCGAGCTGCAGGGCGGGCTCGTCGGAACGGATGTCGATGCGCCGTCTCTCGAGCACGCGGACGCGAATCGTGGTGCGGCGCCCGGGCTGCAGCGGCTGGAAGAGCTGTATCTTGCAGCGCGTGAGCGACCCGACCGAGGTCTCGCAGAAGCGCAGCTTCTCGCCGCCCTTCGTCGTGACCTCGAGTGCCTTGCCCGGAAGGAGCAAGCGGTAGTGATCCAGCGACTCGGACTCGTGGCGATTGAGGACCTCGACTTCGTAGTCCGACGTCAGATCGCCTTGATCAGAAACCTCGTAATGGAACACGACGAGGGAATCGCGCGCGGGGCGATCGACCGTCCTGCTGGTGTTGCCTGCGCGATCATCCGTCTCGGACGGCGGCTTGAGCAAGGCGGCCGGGCCCGAGACCTCGAACCGCGCGATGTCACCGCGGTCGACGCGAACCTTCGTCCCCAGCGGAGTCAGGAGCTTGAGGAGTCGACCGTCGACCTCCGTCAGCTTGCCTCGAATGACCGATCGATCCCGCATCACGAGCTTGAGCTCGCTTCCGACGGGAAGATCGGCGTCCTGGGGGATAGCCAGGAGCAGAAATCCGAGGAAAAGGCTGGGGAGAAGCTGCACGCAAGGCGCTCCGGACGAACTCAGTTGCGAGTGAGGCTTTCGATGATCGTATCAAAATCCTTCTCGACGCGGGAGTACTCGCTCGCCGGGATCGCGTCGCAGAGAAAGACGTATTGCCGGGGACCGTCGACACAGAACACCGCCCGGCGGCGGAGCTTTCCGATCTGAGCGATCTCGAGGTCGAGGACGACTTCCAGGCCCTTGAGGTTCCCATCGAGGCGGATCGGCCGTTGGGAGATCTTGCGAGCGCTGAGGCCGGAGCGATCCTCGAGCGCTGCAAAGGCTTCGTCCGCCAGGTCTTGGGGCGTCTGCCCTTCTGTGACTGGGCGGACGAGGAACTGGACCGTGCTCTGGCCCGCGTCCGTGCGGAGGGTGAGGCGAGGATGGTCGCGGTGGCTGCCGCCGAGATCGAGCGTCCAGCCCTTGGGTGCGGCGACCTGGAGACCGAGATCGGTGTTGGTGTAGATCCGGTCGTGGATCTCTCCGCCTGGAACGGCCAACGTCGGGGAGCGCGAGCCACCGGGGGAGAGGACGTCGAAGCCGCCAACCACTTGCTCGTAGGTGCCGAAGTGCTCTTCGAAGACCTTCTTGTCCATGTGGTCGTAGATGAACGCCCAGCAGCGCTGACCTTGGGTGAAGTAGGTCTTGGTGATCCGGTGCCGAGAGCTCGTGCCCTTGTGCTCCAGCTCGATCTGGTAGCCGTCGACACCGCGAGGAGTGCGCAGCTCCTTGCGCTCGAGGATGCTGCTCGCGGGCGTGTCGGCGAGGACGGCCTGCTCGGCGGTCAGCTCGATCGGGAGCGTCAAGGCGTAGACACCGATTCGGGCTTCGAGGTCGGGGGAGAGGGCGACGATGTGCTCGTCACAGCCGCAGCAGCTCATCGGCTGGGCGACCAGGAGCCAGTCGGGCGGGATCTGGAACTCGTAGTTGCTCCGCTGCGAGCGGTATCCCGAGGCGCCGACGCTGGCCTGCTCGGCCGGGTCGAAGTCCAGCCGCGAGAACACTCGCCAACCGCCCCGGCCCTCTTCCAGGAAAAGGACCTTGTTGAGCGGCGCGCTGAAG
>JAVJTD010000244.1:0-22962 GCA_040219065.1 Planctomycetota bacterium | reverse complement strand
CATCGACTCGCCATGGCGCGCGAGCTGGTCGATCTTGACGGTCAACAAGACGTTCGCCGCCTGCTCGCCGCCCATGACCGAGATGCGGGCGTTGGGCCACATCCAGAGGAAGCGCGGCTGATAGGCGCGGCCGCACATGCCGTAATTCCCTGCACCGAACGAGCCACCGAAGATCAGCGTGAAGCGCGGCACCGGCACGTTGGCGACGGCGTGCACCATCTTCGCACCGTCCTTGGCGATCCCGCCTTGCTCGTACTGCTTGCCGACCATGAAGCCCGTGATGTTTTGAAGGAACAAGAGCGGTACGCCGCGCTCGCCGCAGAGCTCGACGAAATGCGTCACCTTCAGAGCACTCTCGGAGAACAGCACGCCGTTGTTGGCGATGATGCCGACAGGGTAGCCGTGCAGATGCGCGAAGCCGCAGACCACCGTCGTCGCGTAGAGGTGCTTGAACTCGTGAAAGCGCGATCCGTCGACCAGCCGGGCGAGGATCTCACGGACGTCGACCTGCTTGCGGTAGTCCTTCGGCACGATGCCGTAGAGCTCCTCACCCGGGTAGAGCGGATCCTCGGGAGCGACGACCTCGAGGGAGAGGCGCTTCTTGCGATTGAGGTTCTCGACGATGTTGCGGGTGAGCTGGAGCGCGTGCTCGTCGTCGTCGGCATAGTGATCGGCGACGCCCGATTGCCGGCAATGCACATCGGCTCCCCCCAGCTCTTCGGCCGACACCACCTCGCCGGTCGCTGCCTTCACGAGAGGCGGTCCACCCAGGAAGATCGTGCCCTGGTTCTTCACGATGACGACCTCGTCGCTCATCGCCGGCACGTAGGCGCCGCCAGCCGTGCACGAGCCGAGCACCGTCGCGATCTGCGGGATCCCGAGCGCGGACATGCGCGCCTGGTTGTAGAAGATGCGCCCGAAGTGATCGCGGTCGGGGAACACCTCGGCCTGCAGCGGCAAGAACGCCCCACCCGAGTCGACCAGATAAACGCAGGGCAGCCGGTTCTCGAGAGCGACCTCTTGAGCGCGCAGGTGCTTCTTGACCGTCATCGGGAAGTAGGTGCCGCCCTTCACGGACGCGTCATTGGCGACGATGAGGACCTCGCGCCCGTGCACCGATCCGACGCCTGTGACCATGCCGGCGCTGGGCGCGCCACCCTGGTACATGTCCCAAGCGGCCAGAGGATTGAGCTCGAGAAACGGGGTACCAGGATCGAGCAGCCGGTCGATGCGCTCACGGGCGAGGAGCTTGCCCTGCTGGCGCTGACGCTGGACCGACCTCTCGTCGCCACCGCCGCGGACCTCTTCGAGGCGCGCCTTCAGCTCCGAGGCCAAGCCCCGATTGTGGGCCTCGTTCTCCTGGAACTCATCGCTTCCGATTTGAATGCGGCTCTCGAGAACGTCCATCGCTCCTGCCTGATGTCTTGCAGTCCCGTGCACCGTGAGCGCGAGCGCGCTCTCTCAGGGGTGCCAGGTATATCAGGAATGCCGCGAGCGGAGGAATCAGACGCGGTCAGTTTTTTCGTCGTTCACCACCAGAACGGCGGCTCCGCGGATCGCGTCGTTCTTCAAGGCATCGAGCGCTTCGTTCGCTCGCTCGAAGGCGAAAGGCTGCACCGATGTCTCGACCGGGATGCGCGCCGCCTCGGCCAAGAGCTCCTCGCCGTCACGCCGCGTGTTGTTCGTGACGCTCCGGATGACGCGCTCACGGTAGAGGCGCTCGTACGGAAAGGAAGGGATGGGGCTCATCCAGATGCCGCCGAGCACCAACACGCCGCCAGCGCCGAGCGCTTCGAGGGCGGGCGGCACGAGCTCGCCGGCCGGCGCGAAGATCAGGGATGCGTCGAGAGGCACGGGCGGGCGATCCGTGGCTCCACCGACCCACTCCGCGCCGAGCTCGCCGGCGAGCGCTTGATGACGCTCTCGATCGCGCGTGCACACGTAGACTTCCGCGCCGCGGGCCCGCGCGATCTGGATGGCGACGTGACCTGCGGCCCCGAAGCCGTAGATCCCCAGGCGAGCGCCCGACCAGTCCTCGAGACCGGTCATCCTCAGGCAGCGGTAGCCGATGATGCCGGCGCAGAGCAGCGGCGCGGCGTCCAGATCGGAGAACCCACTCGGGATCGGATAAGTGTATTGCTCGTTCGCGAGGACGACTTCGGCGAAGCCGCCGTCGACCGTCCACCCGGTGAAGTCGGCCCGCTCGCAGAGGTTCTCCCGGCCGCGCCGACAAGGACGACACTCTCCGCAGGTCCGATGCAACCACGCGACGCCGACCCGGTCCCCCACCTTCGACGACGTGACACTCGCCCCGACGGATTCGATCGTCCCGACGACTTGATGCCCGGGAGTCACGCCCGGACGCCGCACCTCGAGGTCTCCTTCGACCACGTGGAGATCCGTCCGGCAAACTCCGCAGACGTGCACGCGAACCGCGACCTCGAGAGGCCCCGGCTCGGGGACAGGACGCTCGACGCAGACGAGGGGAGACTCAGCAGCCGGCTTGGGGGTCTCGAGTGTCCATGCGCGCATCGTGAGTCTCCCTTCTCGCAGGCGCCGTCATCTCTTCTCGCGGGTGCCGCCCAGGTAGCCGAGCTTCTGGAGCTGATCGATCTCACCGGGTCGGAAGCTCTCGCGTCGCTCCGGATGGGCGATGAGGTCTTTAAGCCCCGACTGTACCTTCCGCCAGCGCGTGAGCTTGGCGGCGAGCTGATTGAAGAGCTCGGGGCTCTGGTCTCGGCGGTTGGTCAGGGGACTCTCGCCGTTCGAGATGAGCCGATGCTCGTTGAACAGTCGCTCGCGCAGGGTCTCCTCGTCCTCCGGCCGGAGGCGAGTGGCGATCATCATGTCCGCTTTTTGATCGGGCATCTTCGAGAGCACGGTCCATTCGTCCGTCCGCATCGCGTAGTTCTCGACGAAGAACGGGTTGGTCGAGTAGGCGACCGGGTTGGGATCCACTCCGCCGAGGACCAGATCGAGCAAGCTCGTTCCCTGGATCATCATCGTCTGCGGCGGCGAGATCCGGCAGGTCTGCAGAATGGTGGGCAAGAGGTCGACGGACTCGACCATGCCCTGGAAGCGTGTTCCGGCGAAGCGATTGCCGGGGAACTTGATCATCAACGGCACCTTCGTCTCGGCGTCGTGAAGGAAGATGCCGTGGCCGAGATACACGTTCTCGTCGAAGAAGCTCTCGCCGTGATCGGAGGTCACGATGATCAACGAGTCTTCGTAGAGGCCCAGCTCATCGAGGAGGTCGAAGAAGCGACCCAGCATGTGGTCCGTGAAGAGGATCCCCCCATCGTAAGCGGCGATCAGCTCTTCGATGCTTCCGAAGCGATCGAGCAGCAGGTAGTCAGAATCTTCGAGCGTCTTCAGGAACTCGAAGTCGGCGATCCCTTTCTCGGTGGCGACCGCCTCGCCGAGGAAGCGCCCGAAGTGCTCGCCCTCGACGCGATACGGGCCGTGCACGTCGAAGGTGTGGACGAACATGAAGAAGTCCCCCTCCACATGCTCACGGGTCCACGCCTCCATCCGCGGGTAGCTCTTCGTCAATCCGCAGTTCGGCGACAGCGGATCGCCGTTGTCCTGACGATACTCGTCGAAGCCGGAGTCGAAGCCGTGCTCGCCGGCCATGAATCCGCCATCGGTGAACGCGGTCGTCGCGAAGCCCTCGGCCTTCAGGATCTCAGGAAGCGTCCAAACCTCGCTCGCGAGCTTGTGGGAGGGGTCGTTCACGCCGTGGACGAGCGGATAGAGCCCCGTGAACATCGACATGTGAGACGGCAAGGTCCACGATGACTGCGAGTACGCGTTCTCGAAGAGGACGGCATCCTGCGCGAAGCGATCGAGATTCGGGCTCGAAGGCCTTTCGTAGCCGTAGGCCGAGAGATGGTCCGCGCGGAGGGTGTCGATCGAGATCAGGATCACGCGCCGAGGAGGAGGCGCCTCTCCCTCGGACCCACAGGCCGAGGCGAGCAGGCACGAGGCGAACAGCAGGCCACCGAGTTGGCGAGTCGAGGTCATGAGTCAAAGTCCCTTGGAACAGTGATCTCCCTCGACGTCAGCCGCTGGCATATCGCCTGTCCCCGGGTCTGGAGTCCAGGCAGCGAGCGGTGTCCCGCCCAGACTGTACTCGATCGTCGGCCGCGATCCGAGGAGAGCCTGTCGTCTTCTCTCACGAACCCTCTCTGTGGGGGTCACGTCGGCGAGCCGCGTGATACAATTTGGCGCTTTGACCTTCGGAGCTCTCGATGTCCTGGAACCCTCGCCGCGCCTCGATCGTGGGGTCGGTGCTCGTCGTGGTGGCGGCAATCTGCTTCTGGATCGCCCGAGACGGGCAGCCCTCGTCCGATCACGTCGTACTCGATCGTGTGATCGACCTCTGCAGCTTGCGCGAGCGGCAGCTCCGCTCCTCGCCCGACCCGAACGACTCGGTTCCCGGAGAGCTGATCCTCGCGGCGACGCCGAGACCGTTCTTGGCGATTCCGCCCGGCGAAGGCGTGGTGCTGCGCCGCGTCGCAGTTCATGAGAATGCCCGCCTCGAGGCCTTTCTGGGGGTCGATCCCGAGAGCTGGTCGTCCCATCCCGTGCCGGTCACCTTTTCGGTCGCTTTGACTCTGCCCGGGAGCGGCGAGCCGGTGGCCGCCGATTCCGTCCAGATGAAGGTCGGATCGAGCGATTGGCAGCCTTTCTCGCTCACGCTCCCGAAGACGCTGGTCGGTCAGCGAGTGACGATCGAGCTGGCCACCGATGCGCCGGGCAATCCGCCGATTCGTTGCGGATTCGGAGCACCGGTGCTTCGCTCCGACGGTCACGGCGCGCCGCGCTCCGAGGCGACGATTCCCGGGCGCGCACCGGTGCTCGACCTGCTCGAGACTTATCGCGCCGACAAGATCCTCTCGGCGACAGGCGAGCTCGAGCCGAGCGTGATCGCGTTCTCGCTGGGTAGCGAGCGAGTCGAGGGCAGTGGTCGCCGTCGTGCGCTGGTCACCACGCCAGGCAGCCGTGTCGGTTGGGATCTCGACGCACCGCCTCACGCGGAGCTGACGATCGACCTCGGCGTGGCCCAGGCCGATGCCGCGAGCGATGGCGTCACGTTCCGGGTGAGCCTCGACGATCGGCTGCTCTTCGAGCGGCACATCTCGGACATCGGTGTCTGGGTGCCCGCCCGCGTGCGCCTCTCCGACTCGGACGAGCCCGTCACCGGCAAGCTGATCCTCGAGACCAACGCCGGTCCCGCCGGAGATGCCACCGGAGACATCGCCGCTTGGGCCGGTGCGGTGGTGGTGGCGGAGTCCTTCCGTCCCGTACCGCCCGCGCCGACACGCGAGCAGCCCAACATCCTGCTCATCACGGTCGACACGCTGCGAGCCGATCGGCTCTCTGTGTACGGCTACGAGCGGCCGACCTCACCGAACCTCGACCGCTTCGCCGAGGCAGGCCTGCTGTTCGAGAACGTCACCGCGCCCTCGAGCTGGACCTGGCCATCGACGGCGACGATCCTCACGGGCCTCACGCCGCCCGCTCACGGCGTCAACGACGGCAACAGCTCGTTCCTGTCCGACGAGATCGAGACGTTGGCCGAGAAGATCCGTCGCCGCGGACTCCTGACCTACGCGGTGACCGCGAACCCTTTGGTCGGGCCCGAGAAGAACTTCGACCAGGGCTTCAACGTCTTCGACACGGTGCCGTGGAGCTCGGCGGCGTCGGTCAATACGCGCTTCCTGCACTGGCTCGACGCCCGTCCGGGGATGCAGTTCTTCGCCTACCTGCACTACTTCGACCCGCACAGCCCCTACGATGACCCGCGCGATCCAGACGGCGCGCTGTTCGACCCGAACTATGACGGCGATCTCGACGGGCAGTCGGTCAACGAGCTCATCTCCCAGATCAACTGGAAACAACCTCCCGAGAGCGGTCCCATCGAGTTCACTCAGCGCGACATCGAGCACTTGTCTGCGCGCTATGATGGATGCATCAATTACTGGGATGAGCAGTTCGGGCGCCTCATCGAGGAACTGAAGCGCCGGGATCTGTGGGACGACACACTGGTGATCTTGACCTCCGATCACGGCGAGGCCTTTCTCGAGCACGGGCTCATCGCCCATGTGAGCAGCCTTTACGAGGAGGTCCTGCACGTCCCGCTCATCATCGGCGGCGGCGCCTTTCGCGGCGAGCCCCGGCGGATCGACGCGCTGGTGCCTCTCACCTCGATTCTGCCCACCGTCTTGCGCCGCTTGAAAGCACCCGTCGAGCTTCGGCTGCCCGGCCTCGATCTGCTCGGACGGAGCCCCGGCGTCGATGTCGCGTTCGCGACCACGCTGCTCGGCCGCTACGGCCCCGATCGCATCATCAGCCCCATGGGCGCCATCCGCACACCCGACCAGAAGCTGATCATCACGACCATTCCGCGAGTCACCGAGCTCTACGATCTGGACTCCGATCCCGCCGAGAAGGACGATCTCGCGAATGAGGAGCCCGCGCTCGTGGGCACCTTGCGCGGCGAGCTCACCGAGTGGACCGTCAAGGAGTCCCAGCTCGCCCCGAAGTACCGCGTCGGAATCGACGAGTCGACGCAAGACACGCTCGAGCGTCTCGGCTATGTCGGGGGCCACAAGAGGAAGTCCAAAGAGAAGCCCAAGGACCAGGAGAAGGACGATTAGTCCTGGAGAATCCCCCATGACACGACGCTCGACCCTTTGGCTCTGGATCCCGCTCACTCTGCTCTCGGCCTGCGCGGGGCCTGGTGAGCCGAATCGCTCCGAGCGCGCTCCTCTGGCCGCCCAGCCGGGACGGGACTGGATCACCGTGGGCAACAACCGCGGTCGCATGCGCTACTCGCCGCTCGACCAGATCAACCAGGAGAACGTCGCGTCGCTGCGGCCCGCTTGGACTTTCTCGACCGGCGAGCTCGAGCGCGGCGGTCGCATCAGCGAGTGCACACCGATCGTCGTCGAAGGCGTCATGTACCTGACGACGGCCTACCTCGAGCTGATCGCCCTCGAGGCAGACACCGGCGAGAAGATCTGGGAGGTCGATCCCTTCACGATCGGCAACCCGAGTGGTCGCCTCGCCTCGGGCGGCGTCAATCGCGGCTGCGCCTACTGGTCCGACGGCATCGCCGACGGCGAGCAGCGCATCCTCCACGGCACGGCGGACGGTCGGCTCTTCAGCATCGACGCTCGCACCGGGGTGCCGGACCCCGCCTTCGGCTGGGGCGGCTGGATCGACCTGCGGGCCGACATCGATCGCGACATCTCGAAGCTGGGCTACGGCCCCACCTCGGCGCCCGCCATCTGCGGCGATCGCGTCGTCTTGGGCTTCTCGAACGATGAAGGTCCCGGCCCCTCCGCACCCGGTGACGTGCGCGCCTTCGACGTCCGCACCGGCAAACAGGTCTGGCGCTTCCACACCGTGCCGCGCCCCGGTGAGGTCGGCCACGAGACCTGGGCCGACGGCTCCTGGGTCGAGCGCGGCGGCGCGAATGCCTGGGGCGGCGTCAGCGTCGATCCCGTCCGGCAGTGGGTCTTCGTCGGGCTGGGCTCGGCGGCCTTCGACTTCTTCGGCGGCGATCGCGAAGGCGAGAACCTGTTCGCCAACTCCGTCGTCGCCATCGACGGGAGGACGGGCAAGTACCTCTGGCACTTCCAGACGCTGCACCACGACCTGTGGGATCACGACCTGCCGACCTATCCGAACCTCGTCCAGGTGCAGCGCGACGGACAGGTGATCGACGCCGTCGCTCAGGTCACCAAGACGGGCTACGTCTTCGTCTTGAATCGCGAGACCGGTGAGCCGCTCTTCGAGGTCGAGGAGGTCCCCGCGCCCGCCTCGCCCGTCGCCGAGGAGAAGGCCTGGCCGACCCAGCCCGTGCCAGTCAAGCCGCCGGCCTTCTGCAAGACCGTCATCCACGCCGAGGACCTCACCGATCGCACGCCCGAAGCCGCGGCGTTTGCGAAGGAGCGCTTCGCCCAGCTCCGCTCGGGCGCCTTCATGCCGCCCAGCCTCGAAGGCACGCTGGTGGTCCCGGGATTCCACGGCGGTGCCACCTGGTCGGGTGCGTCCTTCGATCCGACGACGGGGCTGCTCTACGTCAACTCGAACAACGTGCCCAATGTCGTGACGCTGGTCGAGGCGGATGAAGGCGCCAAGTACCCCTACCGCATCACGGGCTACCACAAGTTCCTCGACCCCGATGGCTATCCCGCGATCAAGCCGCCCTGGGGCCAGCTCTCGGCGATCGACTTGGATTCGGGAGAGATCGCCTGGCAAGTGCCGCTCGGCGAGTACCCGGCGCTCGCGCGCGAAGGATACGGCGGAACCGGCTGCGAGAACTTCGGCGGCACGATCGTCACCGCAGGCGGCCTGGTCTTCATCGGCGGCACGGTCGACGAGAAGTTCCGCGCCTTCGACAAACGGACCGGCGAGCAGCTCTGGGAGTCGAAGCTACCCGCCGGCGGCTACGCAACGCCGTGCACCTACGAGGTGGATGGTCGCCAATACGTCTGCATCGCCGCCACCGGCGGAGGCAAGCTCGGCACTCCGACGAAAGACACCTTCGTCGCGTTCGCTGTGCCGCTGGAGGATTGACGCAGAGGCGAGCTGAACGTCTGAAAGCCCGAGCCCGCGCGAGCAGAAACAGATTCCGTGCGACCGAGACGGAAAGAGGCCACCGAGCTGGAAGCCGCTTCCTCGACGATGCCGACGATCGAGCGGAAGGGCGCCGAGCAAGGGTGCATTCGGAGCGCCAGATTCGGAGCGCCGGCTTCAGCCGGTCTCGTTGTCCTCCATCCATGCGCCTCGGGAGGACCCACAACTCACATCCGAGACTCCGTGGCCCCGATGCCGCCGGGTGCCTTCGGACCGGAGGTCCCCCGACACGGGTTCCTCACTGGTATGCCCCGCCGGTCCGCCGGCGGGGGCGCGCCAGTTTCGGTTCTGTTCTTCGTCAGCGTCCCAGGCCGAGCGATGGCGGAATGCAGCCTCGGACGTCGTAGACGTAGGCTGCCCCGGCGGAGCTGCCTTGGTCGTCGTCACCCCAGGCGCCGATGATCGCATTCGGACCGTCGAGGCCGACGCTCCAGCCGAAGTGGTCCTTCTGGTCGATGTCGGCCGCGGTGAAGATCGCGCGCGGAGTCCAACCGATGCGTCGTCGGACGAAGACGTACGCTTGCCCCGCATCACAGATCTGCGGGAACGGGCAGCTCTCGCCGGTGCTCCAGACGCCCCACGCGCCGATCAGGGCGACGTCGCCGTCGAGCGCCACGGCCGAGCCGAATCGGTCGCCGCCGCTGCCGTCCGGCGAGACCAGCTTGGTCTCCATCGCCCAGAAGCCGCCGGATTCGACGAAGACATACGCCGAGCCGATCGGTGTCACCGAGAAGGAGATCGGATTCGTCCCTACCAGGAGCCGCTCGCCATCCAGGTCGAGATCGTATCCGAACTGATCCAGCTCGCCGGCTTCCGGGAATGGCGAGACCAGCCGCTGGGTCTCGTTCCAGACGCTGGCGACGGGATCGAAGGTGAACGCGTACACCGCGCCCGTTCCATCGGGAAAGCTCTGGCCGGAATTGCCTTCATTGAAGGCGCCGATGACGATGCGATCTCCTTCGACATCGACCGACGCACCGAAGTAGTCCCGATCCTGACCTTGGGAAGGCACGAGGAGCTGCTCTTCATTCCAGAGCACGCCGTCGAATCGGAAGACCACTGCCGAGCCCGAGCCTTGGAGCTGGTTGCGGCGTGGAGCGCCGAGTATGGCCAAGTCGCCTCGAAGGGCGACCGAGAATCCTGCTTCGTCGCGGGAGCTCAGGCCACTCGGTATGAGCACCGCCTCTTCCCGCCACTCCACTCCGTCGAATCCGAAGACGAAGGCGCGGCTCGATTCTCGGGCCCCGATCAAGGCGCGATGTCCGTCGAGGGCGATGTCGCTGCCGTAACCAACTGGCGCCCCTCCGACGGGAACGAGCTCCTGGGCCACCTCCCATCCGCGAGCAGTATCTCGGTAAGCCGTGACGTGTCCCTGCCGACTCGCCACGAGTGCCCAGCTTCGATCGATCGCCACACTCCGGCCGACCTGATCATTGTTCTGGCTCGCGGCGCCGAAGAGCTTGTCGAGCTGCATCGGATCACAATCACCGAGCTGCTGTGCTCGTGCCACGCTCGTCAGGATCGCCATCGTGCCCGCGATGAGGACGAGGAATGCGGAGCGGCCTTCGATTCTCTTCATCGATCGACTCCGGATCTTGGGAAGTGGGCTCGAGAAGGGTTTACGCCTCGATACGACCCACGGTTCCCTCGAGCTCCGAAGGTGTGGTCGATCCGCTTCAGTCGATCTTCGTCCAACCGAGGCGCAGGCGGAGGCCGTCGAGCAGGAGGCTGGTGGCCCAGAGCTCGGCGGGCATCGTCTCATCGGAGTAGTCCTTGAAGCGCAGCTTGTGGCCTTCGCGCTCGAGGGTGACGATCGTCCATGCCACGTCGACGATCGTCGGGGGAACATGAGGCTCGAGGCCGTTCAGCCCGATCTTGTCGATCGCGAGACACAAGCGATCGAAGATGCCTTCCCCTAGCCGGGCCTCGTGCTTTCCCGACAGCTCGATGTTACCGCGGGCGTTCAGCTCGGCGCGGCCATCTCGGTGGTACGTCACGACGAAGGCCGGACAATGACCGAAGCACAACGTGCGCTCGAGCTTGATCGTGTCCCACCTCTCGACCGGCTCCTTCTGAGCCTCGAGCTTGGAGGTCTCCTCGTCCTGGGCCGAGCTGGCCGGTCCGCAGGCGCTCATCGCACCGAGTGCCCCGACCAGGAGCGACGTCCACAACCAGGCGCCTCGACTCTTCTGCTGCAGCTCGCTCATCGGCTCTCCTCAGGCTTCGATCGGTAGGTCCGCTCACGATCAACGATGCACCGCGAGCTGAGCCGAAAGGATGGCTCCGATCAATGCGGCTCGCCAGCTCGAATCTCCTTCGGCCCCTCTCCCGGCAGGGGCAATCCCATCTGTCGAAACTGACTCGCCGAGTCTCGCGCTCCCCAGCGCCGGTAGACCTTTCCACGCCGAATCTCGAACCACTCCATGGCGACGATCTCGTAGCTCTGGTCCGTGACCGGTCCGCCGCGGAACGAGGCCACCGACCGACCTCGCTCGATGTACCGCGCCGCCAAGAGCTCGTGCTCGCAGACGATCGCCTCGATCTGGAGCTGAATCCCGAAGCAGCGAATCAGGTCCTCCCAGATCGGACGGACCTCCTCGACCTTCCCCCAGCCCAACACGCCCCAGACGAGCGCTTCGTGATGGAACAAGGAGCAGAGCTTCTCGATGTTTCCGCTGTTGAACGCGGACACGTAAGCGCAGACGAGCTCTTTCTTAAGCTTCGACATGACCGTCGTGATTCGTCGAGTCGGACGACGGATCCGGTCAAGGGCCTTGCCGTCTGGCCACGAAGCCGAAGCTCCGTCACGGCTGTACACTCGCCACGAATCCGAATAGACCCGACGAGGATCACCCTGTGAAGAAGGACACGATGACCAGCGGTCCGGGTCCACGATTCCGGACCGGGTCGCGTCCGGAACGAAGCTAGACAAGCCTCACAGATACCGTCAAGGGGCGGACCGAATCCCCCCTCGCGGCCCGCCGATCATCGCTCGCGAAGCAGCCAGTCGACGACCTCGGCGAGCGAGTCTCCGACGACGAGCGTATGCCCGTAGCCTTTCGCCAGTCGGTACTCCACCGGTGCGCCGGCCTCGGCGGCTGTCCGCGTCGCCGCCTCCAGGCGCGCGGGTGCCGCGAGCGGATCCAGCTCCGCCGCAATGACCAATGTCGGTGCCTGCCCGGCCGAGAATCTTCCGCCGCCAGCGATGCACACGGCCGCGGCGATTCGATCCGAGCGGCGCACGGCGAGCTCCGCCACCACGCCCGCACCCATCGAGTGACCGATCACATACACCCTCTTCGGGTCGATCCAGTAGTCGAGGCTCGAGCCACGGACGATCGCGTCGAAGACCTCAGGATCCCTCGCCAACGACAGCGTGGAGGGTGACGCCACCAAGAAGCCATGCTCCTCGGCCAGCCTTCGGATCTCGCCCTCCCCGTAAGCATCGAAGAACATGTTCTCGTCGCCGCCGGCGCCGTGGCACACGATCACCAAAGGCGCCGCCGCGCTCCGCTCCGCGACGGCGGACGGCGCATGGATCCGCAACGGATGCTCGCGCCCATCGTGCACGAAGACGCGCCAGGTGTCTCCCGCTCGACCTCGGAACGGGTTCTCTCCTTTGGCCAGGGCCTCGATCTCCTCGGCGACCTGCAACTGCAACGAGAACAGGTCCATCCGAGCCTGGGTCGTGCTCGAAGACGACGGACGATCGCTCAGCAGCTCGTTCCGTGCCCGGGTGCTCGCCAGCGCTTGCTGACGGGGTGGATCGCGGAACGTGAGCTGGGCGAGCTTCTTCTCGTTGCGTCTACGAACGGCGTCGAGCGACTCCGCCACGACGAACCAGTGCCCGACTACGACCGACAAGCCGTCTCGCTTCAAATGAAGCTCGTATCGTCCGTGGGGTAGCTTCGGATCGTCGATCCAGGAGTGGCCATCTTCGCCACCGAGCCGAATCTCGGGTGCTCCCGACTCGTGTCGCACCACGACATCGGGCGGGCTCGCCACCGCGGACTCGTAGAGACGCTCCAGCTTCAAGGTCGGCGCTTTCGATCCGCTCACCCAGACCGGTGGCTCGAGGCGTGCACGCCACGCGGCCAGCTCCGCTCGATCGGGCTCCCCTCGAATCGAAGCCGTCAAGCGCTCCAGGTCGCCGATCGCCTCGCCCAAGCGGCCCCCGAAGAACGAGAGCGTCACCGCGTCGAACGCGCGGTTGACCCGCTCGACCTCTTCGGGAGCGCGGCCGGCGGCTCGCCAGGCGCCTTCGAAGCGGACCAGCGCCCGGGCGAGGTCCGCGCGCGTGATCAGCGGCTCGGTGGGGTCGAGGACCAAGAGCGAGAGCGTCAGCCAGAGGATCGTCATCGAAGCACCTTTCTCAAGTGGATCGACCCTGGAGCTCCCAGCAGAGTGCCGACTCCAGGTCACCGTTTCGAAGCTCGAAGCCGGCTTCCGTCAAACGCTTTGGCTCCACGTAGGCACCCGAGAGCAGCAAGGCATCGGCTCGCTCGCCGAGCCCGGCACGCAGCGCGGCGGCGGGAGCCGGCAGGACCGCTGGCCTCGAAAGCACACGCCCCAGCGTCTTGGCGAGCTCCTGGTTCGACACCGAGCCCGCCACGGCGTTGACCGGACCGTCCAGTCGCCCATCGAAGATCGCTCGGTGGATGACGGCCACGAGATCATCGAGGCCGATCCAGGCGACACCTTGCCGGCCATTGCCGAGAGGCCCACCGAGCGCGCATCGAAACAGCGGCGTCAGCTTCGAGAGCACACCGCCGTGCGCTCCGAGGACCAAGCCGATGCGCAGAGGCACGACGCGCGTGCGAGTGCGATCGACCGAGTCCCAAGCGGCCTCGGACGCGCGACCCACGTCGGCGAGGAACCCGTCACCGAGCGACGAATCCTCGTCGATGCGCTCTTCTCCACGGGCGCCGTAGATGCCGGTGCCGCCCGCGACGATCAGGACCTCGGGAGGCCGGCGCATCGCAGCGACCGTCTTCGCCAGCAGCTCGTTGCTCCGGACGCGGCTGTCGCGAATCTCCCGCTTTACCTCGGGGGTCCAACGTCGCTCACCGACGTTCTCGCCGGCGAGGTGGATGAGGGCATCGATTCCCTCGAGGGCACTCGGATCGAGCTCGCCGTTCTTTGGATCCCAAGTGACCTCGAGTTCGGCAGGCCGTTCCGAATGTCCCCTTGCTCGGTACCTCTCCGCTCGAACGACGGTACCGTCGCGCGAATGGCTGGCAGTTCGAGGACCGCTCTCCGTTTCGGTCGCGCGGGCTCTGTTTTTCCGCACGAGACGAACGACGTCGTGGCCGCCGGTCGTGAGGAACGCGCACAGCGCCGTACCGACGAAGCCGCTCGCCCCGGTGACGGCGATGCGCAGCCGCGGACCTCTCCACTGCGCATGTCTCTCGAGATCGCGCCGGGTGCGCTCGTGGCGATAAGTGAAGAGCCGCTCCACCTCGCGGCGAGCGAAGCCGGCGCCGAAGAAGGTGCTGAGCGGGGCGAGCGGCAGGCGGTACTCGATGTGATCGTGAAGGATGCTGCTGTGCTCACCCTCCTCGAGGAAGCGGTGCGTGTGGACCCACTTGCCGAAGGGGCCCTTCACCTGCACGTCGACGAACTGCTCGCCCTCGATGTGATCGCGATGGAGCGCGTGCCAGCGCAGGGAGACCGGTCCCTTGCGGAGCTTCATCACGAGGCGCGCGCCGTCCTCGACGGTGCCCACGTGCTCGAGCACCTCGATGTCTTCCCAGGGGGGCAGCAGCCGCTCGAAGGCACCCGGCCGCGCGTGCCAGTCGTAGAGCTCACGTGCCGAGACGGGCATCGGCACTCGCCATTCGAGCGTCGCCATCAGCGCTCCACCGATTCGGGTCCGTACCGCTCGAGGTAGCGCGTCACGCTCACCTTCTTGGCGGTGTTGTCCGAGCTCATGTAACGCACCTTGCCGTAGATCTTCCGCTCCGGTCCCCAGGCGCGATCGTAACGTCCGAGCGTCCAGAAGATGCCGCTGTACGAGTTCGGATTCCGGCCATCGAGGGCGTACTTGTTGTTCAGCTCGATCAGGACCTCGAGCGCCTTCTTCGGCGTCTTCGACCACTCGAGGATCTTCTTACCCCAGAGCATGCGCAAGTAGTTGTGGATGCGCCCTTCGGTGACGAGCTGCCGCTGGGCGGCGTTCCAGAGCTCATCGTAGGTGTCGGCCGATTCGAGGTCGCGCAGCGAGTAGGTCGGGTTGCGCTGGTCTCCTTCGTGATCCGCCAACGTCTCGAGCGCCCAGTCCGGCAGCGATTCGTACCGGTCGTAGTCGTCGGTCAGAAAGCACCGGTTGTACCCGACCTCTCGCCAGGTGACGATCTCGTCGAGGAACGCCTCGGCTTCCGGGCTCATACCCCACCAGCCCTCGCGCTTGCCGTGCGCCTTGTCTCCGAGCTTGCCGAGATCCCAATCCTGTCGCTTCACGAGATCGTGGAAGATCTCGTGGGTGCTGATGTGACCGAAATGCAGGTACGGCGAGAGTCCGCTGGCGACGTCGTCGTCGGGATCGTTGCGATCGTCGGCGTAGCGGGAGAGCTTCTTCGAGAGGAAGTGCTTCCATCGGCGCTGAGCCGCCTCGAAGCCGCCGCGCGTCTGGGTGACCCGGACAGCGTGATCGATCGGCAGCTCCGAGAGCGCCTCGGGCTCGGCGCGGAGCAAGGCGGCCGAAGCCTCGGGCCAGCGATCGAGGATCGCCTGCGGCACGGACGGCGGCGCAGGCAGGGACGCGCGAAGCGGGTCTCGGACCGGTTGATCCGGGAGGTGCTGAGGCAGCGTCTTCTGCAGATGCCGCCGGAACGAGTGCGCGACGGTGAAGACGCGGTCCGTGTCGGAGAGCGGGTAGAGCCCGTTCGAATCGACGGCTTCGAAGCGTGCCTCGCACTGCTTCACCGCTCGGCGGAGCTGATCGGGAAGGAAGAACACCGGCGCGTCATCGGCGACGACGAGGCAAGCCTCGTCCGCCAGGGCCTTCAGAAGCCCCTTCCCGGCGCCCTTCTCCGGCTCGACGTAGGGGAAGTAGCGGACGTCGCGACCTTCGAAGTGCTCCTTTTGATCGTGCATCCCCTGCACGACGAAGGCGTGGATCCGATCGCTCGCCCAGCGGTAGTCGCAGCGCAGGGCTTCGAAGATCAAGAGCGGCTTTCCGAGCTCGGCAGCGCGTGCAGCGGCGTGCTGCAGCGCAAAGTTCCAGTGAGGCCGCCGAAAGGCCGTCATCCAGTACAGGACGTAACGGCCGTCCGAGCGAAGGTCCCGGTCATCGAGGACCCGAAGGCGAGTGGCGGGTGCGGTTTCCATGATGCTGCCTTCGTAACCGCCGCCGCCACGGTTGCAAGTCTGGAGCACGCACTTCGAGCACGACCTTCGCGTCCGCGCTTCGAGAAAAGTGGGCGACCTGGTGCAAGGTCGGACACGGATCTCCGGTATCCGGCTCTGAACCCATCATCCGTTGAAGGAGTCCTCATCATGCGACCCAGGCTCGAAGCGTTACCTCAGCGTGTCCGCGCTCACCTCACGGTGTGGCTTTCTCTCTCTGCCCTCCTCGTCTGCACGAATTCGACGTCCGCCCAAACCGAGCTTCCGAACCCGTTCCACAGTGGCGGCTCTCCGAACTCCTACGGGTCGGCAGTCGCGTTGGGCGATGCCCAGTTCGGAGGACTCGACGCCTTCATCAGCGATCCGTCCTACCCGGCGGTCCATTGGTACAGCAAGGGCCCGGGTCCGGGTGGTCTCTGGAATTGGTTCTTGCCCTTCTTGGGCCCTGGTGACGCCAACGGTAGCTTCGGCAGGCGGCTGGCACTTCGATCGAAGAATCCAGCGTGGAACGACGGCTGGGCGCTCGCGATCAGCTCACAGAACCAGTCGACCAACGGCGGCAACTCGGGCGCCGTCTGGGTCGCCTCGAGCACGATGAGCTCTCAGTTCTTCGACCTCTTGTATCCGAGCAGCGCCGGGGACGCATTCGGCTCGGCCTTGACCTGGGCAGGCGATCAGCTCGTCGTCGGCGCGCCGGGAGACGACTTCTACGGCTCGAACGCAGGTGCGCTCTACCTGTACACGCCAAGCTTTCAGGGGGGCGGCTTACTCTGGACGGCGCCCACTCGGATCGATACGAGCAGCATCGCAGCGGCGGGTTACGCCGTCGGCGGTCAGCCGATCGCAGCTTCCCAAGACTGGCTGCTGGTCGGCGCGCGCTGGCTAGGTGGGATCAACGGAGACGATGTCTTCATCTTCCAACGATCCGGAAACACGTTCGTCCCATTCGCCAGCCAGCCAAGGCTGAACCTCTCGGCTCGACCCCTGTCGCAGATTCTCCTCCGCGGAGACGAGCTGTACATCAACGGCGAACTTCTCTCCCACCATCTCCGATTCCATTCGGGAACGAGTCGTTGGCAGCCGGTCAATCCTGGCGGATCCACTCTCTTTCCTGCAGTTTTCGACGTCGAGGACGAGCTGATGCTCGGCTACGGTGCAAACGGCTCGGCCTGGACGATCTGCGCCAGTCTTCCGCTCATCGCGCAGCAACGCCTCGCCGGTCAGTGGACGTCGTCCGGTTACTCGCCGACGCCGGGTGCCGTAGGAGGCGGCGGCACTTCCTTACTCGACCGCAAGCTTCTCTTGGGCTCGATCGCTGGCAACTCCTGCCAAGGACCCTTCGGACCTTCTTGGGGAACCGCCTGGTTCTTCGACTTCGCTGGCGACCAGAACGTGAACGGCATCGCGGACGCAACCGACATTGCGAGTGATCCCTGCCTCGACCGCAATGCCAATGGTGTCCTCGACTCGACCGAAGGTCTGTGGACTGGCTGGGTCGGGACCGGTGGCGGCAACTTCCTCGAGGAGTTCGATACGACTCGGAACGAATGGAACTGGTCCGACGGCAAGCCCGATGGTCGCCGCGTCGCGATGAAGTTCGCGGGTACCAGCCCAGCGACCGTCACGCTGGATGACTCGGGCCAGACCCACACCGTGCGCGGCCTCGAAGTTCGTGGTCATCTCGCTCCGATCGCAGAGCTTCTTCTGCGCATCGCGCCGGCGAGTCGGCTCGACGCGCTCTCGCTCGGCTCCTGCCAGGCCGAGCTGATCATCGGCTCTCACGGACGAGTCTTGGTCGATCAAGCTCAGCTCATCGGTCAAGCCGGCTCGATCGAGTCGAACGGCATCCTCGAGATCCGCGGTGACTCCAGCTCGTTGGTCAACCTGGTCGCGCTGGAAGAGCTTCCGCCGATGTCCCGCGTCGAGCTGGGTGGCGGCTCGCTCAGCGTCTCCAAAGGCCTTCGAATCGGCGTGTCCGGGGCACCTGCCGACACCGGCGGTCACGTCTCGGGTCACGGAGCTCTGAGCTCGAGCGTCGTCGACGTCCGCAGCTCGGGTGTGCTCAATGCCTACCGCGCGGGTGTGGCCGCGACGTTGCAGGTCACTAGCCCGACGTTCACGAGCTCTGGACATCTACTCGTCGGCGAATCGGATGAGCTCCGAATCTCGGCCAGCACGGCCACCATCGGGGGGAATACCGACATCGAGGCGAACGGCAAGCTCGAGGTCACCCTGTCGGGCTTCCTGCCCGTCCAGCACTCCGGCGATCTGCAGCTCTCGGATGGCAAGGTGGTGCTCGGCGGCGCGGTGCCCATTCTGACCAACACGGCCGGAGCCCGCATTTACGGGTCCGGAGAGATTCAGGGGGACGTGAACAACTCCGGACGGATCGAGAGCCTCGCCACGGGCGACACGATCACCATGGGTGCGGTCGGCACGAATCTCGGCGAGCTCCTCGCGGCCAACGGCGGCAAGCTCTCGATGAAGAGCCTGCGGAACGACGGAACGACTCAAGTCGTGACGAACGGACGACTCGAAACGACCGGTGCTGCGAGTCTCGACAACTACGGGATCTTCTTCGTCGACGACGCCCAGGTCGACATCGCCGGATCGACACGAAACCTCTTTGGCCTGACTGGCGCTGGCTTGATCTGTCTCAAGGACCTCACGGGTGCCAAGGCCTGGACCACTGGCGGTGCCTTCTTGAACGACATCAGTGCCCGTCTCGAGGTGACCGACAGCAACATCCTCGCGAGCTCCTTCGAGAACATCGGCGAGGCGATCCTCTCGGGAGCGACTCAAATCACCACCAGCGGCAACCTGACGAACTCCGGCCAGATGTGCGCCAAGGGTGGAACCCACATCCTCTCGGGAGGCCCCTGGACCAACTCGGGCACCGTCTGCATCGAGACGGGCTCCTTTGTCTTCGTGAATGGCAGCCTCCTGCTTCCGGGCGGCGGCGTCTCTTGGAACTGCTCGTGCTCGCTGACTCCCACCTGCGGTAGTCCGCCCATCACGACCGGAGCAGCGGACGCCGAGCTATTGGTCGTCGGTGATCTCACTGCCGACGCCCAGTCGACTCTCGACCTCGCCGACGGAAAGCTCACTCTGCTCGGCAATCTCGATGTCGCCATCACGGATCCGGCTCGCCGCGATCTGCATCGCGGCACGATCGTCCTGACCGGCAATGTCCAGGAGATCGAGATGCTCGCCAGCGACCGCGGCAACTCCGGCCCGTTCGGCGGACAGGTCAAGGGGCAGATCGGCACCTTGCAGATCGGTCCGGCACCGACCACCGTTCGCCTGGTCGATCGGCACGTCAACGACGGCGGCAACGAGGTGCTCTACGTCCAGAACCTCGTCCTCGATGCCGGTACGACGCTCGATCTCGCTGGACGGACTCTCTACTACGAATCGCTCCAGCAGGACCAGTCCGCCAACGTCACCGACAGCGTCGGCGGCGGCCAGCTCGAGCAGAGCAAGCCCGCCTTCGGCGGCGCCCCGGGAGCCACTCTCGGCAAGCCGAGCGGCAAGCGCTGACGACTCGTCCCCCTGACTCTCACGGTCAATGGGTCTCCTTGTTGAGCACCAGTCCGGGCGTTCGGCTTGGCCGCTCACAATCGTGCTTCGCGGAGATTGTCAGATGAACTCGATTCGAATCGTCGGAGCCTGCCTGGTGGCGATCACGACCTGGGTCGGATCAGCCTCCCTGGCCTGGGCACAGACGAACCAGCAGACGTATCACAATGGCGTCGAGTACTTCTTCAAGAACACATTCGCGCCTCCGTCACCAGTCGCGACCTACACTCGCGCTTTTGGCTCGGCGACGAGCATTGGCTCTGAGTCGGGGGGTGTGGAAGGAAACGTCCACGCCAAAGGAGTTCAGCAGGACGGCTTCGAGGCTTGGAGCGGACAGGTGAATGCGACGCCCTCGCTCGCCATGCCGCTCGGCTTCAGCCTGATGGAGTTTCGGAGAGGAGGGAACTTCTCTCGCGCCACCGGCTCGATCGTCGCAGTCGCCAGTTGGACGACGTCGCTTCCATGCTCGGTACCTTGGTTCTGGGTCGTGACATTCACGTGGGCTACTCCGTTCACGCAGACCAGCTCGGTCTTGAATTGTAATTCCCGACAGAACTTCACGTTCAGCATGCGTGGAGAGGCAATTCAATCGATTGGCAATCAGAACTACTGGACTGGCTCGGGTAACGAGCGCAATCTCAACACGGGCGGCATCTCGTTCCTGGAAGACACGATAGTGAACACCGCGTTCCAGCTCCCCGGCCGTCAGGAGTGGAGTCACAGCTACTTCCAGCTCGATGCCACCACCCAGACGAACCGGGACCCCTCGGGAATGGTAGCCGGCAGCTTCGGCTTCGACCCGACGACGGTCGGTACCGGCGGTACGATACTGAGGACGCTCAATACTCAGATCAATCCGGGTGCACCGCGCGATGCGCACGCGATTCGGCATGAGGCAAGGCAGCAGATGACCGGTATCTCGAACACGGTCCTCTCTCTCATATCCATCACCAACCTCGGTGGAGGCCTGTCGCCCGATTCGGCCTTCGGACCGCTCAAGCTCCCGGGCGACCCACGCCGGTTCAATCTCTGCACGCCTCAGTTGTTTCTTCCACCCTTCATGACGACAGGGGGTGCCTACGGAGGGTTGACGGGAGATGTCGGGCTCTCTGGGCAGGCCCAGACGATTCCCCTCGACCTCTCCTTGATCATCGTGCCTCCCCCCCTCCAACCTCTGGGCATCGCCACCCAGGCGGTCGGTATCCAGCTACCCAGCTTCAGCTTTCTCACGAGCGGAGATCGCTATCAGTTGAACTGAAGCCGAGTGCTTTGCAGCACTTCGGCTCCGGTTCGATCGAGCGCACCGTGCGTCGCTTTCGGGCGGCGCACGGTGCTCGTGTTCTGGAGCTGCGACTCCAAGTCCTTGACCCGCGTCCGATCCGGGCGGAAGCTGTCCGGCGGCCTTTCGCGTTCGCGAGCGATGGGCCTCACCCGGAGAGTGACCATGGAGCCCCACGATCGGTTGGCGTCTGCGTTCCGCTTGGCGGACGAGTACGAGCGTCTCGATCCGCGCCCTGCCCTCGAGGAGTTCCTCGCCGAGCATGAAGACCTCGCCGATCTGATCCGGCCGTTGCTCGCGCCGCTGGAGGAGTCGGAGAGCGATGATCCGACAGAGCCCGCTGGCGAGAAGATCGGCGCCTTCGAGCTGATCGAGGTCATCGGGGAAGGCGCGTTCGGGGTCGTGTACCGAGCGCTGCAACGCAAGCCGCTGCGAAGAGAGGTGGCGCTCAAGATCCTCAAGCCCGGGCTCGAGAGCCGCGAGATCCTGGCGCGCTTCGACGCCGAGCGCCAGGCCCTCGCCCTCATGGACCACCCGAACATCGCTCGGGTGATCGATGCGGGCGAGACCGAGTCGGGGCGGCCTTACTTCGTCATGGAGCTCGTGCGCGGGTCTCCCTTGACCGAGCTCTGCGCCACGATGCGCCTCGGGATCGACGCGAGGTTGCAGTTGTTCGTCAACGTCTGCCGCGCCGTGGAGCATGCGCACCGCAAGGGAGTCGTGCACCGCGACCTCAAGCCGATGAACCTCCTCGTCACGACGATCGAGGGTCGGCCGGTCCCCAAGGTCATCGACTTCGGCATCGCCAAGGCGCTCGACCGCAAGCTCACCGACAAGACGCTCTTCACCCAGGCGCGACTCGTCATCGGGACGCCCGCCTACATGTCTCCCGAGCAGGCGCGGCAGACGGTCTCGGAGGTCGATCACCGCAGCGATGTCTACTCACTCGGAGTGATCCTCTACGAGCTGCTCACGGGAGCGTTGCCCATCGAGTTTGCAGAAGACACGACCGGCGTTGATCTCTATCGCCAGATCCAGGAGGTCGAGCCGCCGCGTCCTTCGACTCGTCTCGAGACCGACAGCACGAATGCTCCCGGCTGGTCCGCCGAGCTGCGCACGGATCCCCGAACGCTGCGGGAGCGCGTGCGCGGCGATCTCGATCGCGTCATCATGAAGTGCCTCGAAAAGGACCGCGACCGCCGCTATGCCTCGGCCCAAGACCTCGCCGACGACATCGAGCGCTTCCTCGCCAACGAGCCCGTCCGGGCAAGCTTCCCGAGCCTCGCCTACCGATTGCGCAAGGCCTACGACCGGCAGCGCACGACGGTCATCGCCGTGACGATCGCGTCCGCACTCCTGCTGATCGGTAGCTTCTCGGCCTGGATCTTCTGGAGCGATCGCAGTGGCACCGAACCGGGCCTCGAGACGGGTCGCCTCGAAGCACAGGTGCGCCAGGCAGAGAGTCGGCGCCTCCTCGAGACCGCCCGAACCCTCGGCATGCCCGAAGGCGAGCGTTGGGCCTTGGAAGAGATTCTCCGCCGAGGCGAGGTGCCTCCCGATCCGGCGCTGCTTCATCTCCTCGCTGAGATGTATCGAGCCTCGCCCTGTCAGGCGTCGATTCGATTGGACTCGCAGGGCGATCTGCGCGTGCTGTCGGACCGCGTCCGGATCTCGACGCAGCGCCAGGTTTGGGACTGGGATCTGGAGACGCTCGATCTCGAGACGGCTGGACCGTCGGCGGATCTCCCGAGTGGATGGGGATACACTCGCCTGACTCGAGACGGAGAATACCTGGTCGCCGCGAGCCGCGAGGACTTGCGCGCCTACGATGTGCGCGAGGGACGTCAGCTTTGGTCATTGCTGCTGCCGAATCAGCCAAAGCTCTCATCGCGCACCCTGGAGGTCGGAGACGCCTTTGAGGTCGGACACGTCGACGGCCTCGGTCGACTCTGGTGGGGACGCGATCTTCTAGCCCGAGTTTACCGCGCTCGGGGCTGAACTCGGGGGAGAAGCCGCCGCGCGGTGGCTCGGCGGAAGGGCGAAAGTGGCCCTGACGTGGGCTTTTTCGGTGCGTCAGACCTCGGCGCTGGTGAGGAGGAGAGGCGCCA
>JAVJTD010000243.1:0-10774 GCA_040219065.1 Planctomycetota bacterium | reverse complement strand
CCGCCCGAGGGAACCTGGCGTTGACGATGGCCGCCCTGGGTGATGTCTCCGGCGGTCTGGAGGTCGAGGTGATCTTCGGGCAGGGTCCGGGAGAGGACCTCGAGCACCTGCTCTTGCAGCGCGCGCGCGCCTTGCAGATCGCCCAGGGCCTTCATCGTCACCGCCAGGCTCCCTCGGGCGGTCTGAAGGTCAGGGTGATCTTCGGGCAGGGTCCGGGAGCGGACCTCGAGCACCTGCTCTTGAAGCGCGCGCGCCCCGGGGAGATCGCCCAGGACGCTCATCGTCATCGCCAGGTTCCCTCGGGCGGTCTGGAGGAGGGGGTGATCTTCGGGCAGGGTCCGGGAGAGGACCTCGAGCACCTGCTCGAAGAGCGCGCGCGCGCCGGGGAGATCGCCCAGGGCCAGCATCGTCGCCGCCAGATTCCCACGGGCGGTCTGGAGGTGGGGGTGGTCGTCGGGCAGGGTCCGGGACCGGACCTCGAGCACCTGCTCTTCCAGCGCGCGCGCGCCGGAGACATCACCCAGGGCGGCCATCGTCAACGCCAGGTTCCCTCGGGCGGTCTGGAGGTCGAGGTGATCTTCGGGCAGGGTCCGGGAGAGGACCTCGAGCACCTGCTCTTGAAGCGCGCGCGCGCCGGGGAGATCGCCCAGGACGCTCATCGTCAACGCCAGGTTCCCTCGGGCGGTCTGGAGGTCGGGGTGGTCTTCGGGCAGGGTGCGGGAGCGGACGGCCAGGACCTGCTCCTCGAGCGCGCGGGCGCCCGACAGATCGCCCAGGTTCGCCAGCGTCGCGGCGAGGTTTCCTCGGGCCTGCTGGAGGTCGGGGTGACCTTCGGGCAGGGTCGTCGAACGCCAGTCATGAGCCCACTTCAAGGCGTCCCGAGCCACCTTCAGGTCGCTCAGCCGATAGCCGGAGAAGGCCAGGTCCCAAGCCGCGACGCCGATTGCCGCACTTCGGTCGGCGTCGGCCGTGCCGAGCATCTTCGTCAGCGCCTCGCCCAAACGCTGGCGAGCAGCATCAGGATCACCGTCGGCAGCAAGTCGATCGCTGTCCTCGATCGCCCGCCGTGCTTCGGCGGCCGCGCTTCGAGTGACCTCGGTCTCCCTCGCCTCGAAGCAGTGGACGGTGAGCGGTGTTTCCGTGAGCGGTGGCTTGGCGGCGACCGCGATCGTGAGCGTACCGCCACCCTTTCGCTCGATGCGGAGGAAGGGCGTCGTGCCGCCGCCGGAGTCGTCGTCTTCGAAGGTCTCGATCGGCTTCTTGCCGCTCAGGAGAGATGCCGCGCCAGACGGTTTGGAAGCGCTCCCACCCTCGAACTTCGCCCGCAGCACGAGGTCGGCCTCGTCCGACGTTGCCCAGATGAACAGCACCGAGTCGTCGGCTTCGAGCAGGTAGCGGAATGTCTTCGAAGGACCGACGCCCTCGAGCACGGGATCGTTTGAGCCGAGCGTCGTCTCGAGCTTCGTCGCGTGTTGGAGGAAGATGGGCTCTTGGATCAGCAGGACGACGAGGAGCAAGCTGAGCATGGTGCAATCTCGACTGGGTATACCCTGAGCTCCGTTGGCGCTCCGGCATTCAGCCGGCTTTCCGCCGGACAGTATGAGCCGAAGCAGGGAGGCGAGACAACCGTTCGAGAATGGCTTCGCAAGTCCGGCGAAGCCCGGCGACCCGATGCCCGCATCACCCGCCGGACTGGTCATGCGGAAGTGTTGGTCCGGCGGGCCCCGACCGAGAGAGCCTGAGAGCGCGGACAGAAGATTCGGAAGAGCATCCTGGAGGCTACCGACCAACCTCACCGGCGGCGCGAAGCGCCGTGCGCTGAAAGCCCTCGTTCGGCCTCAGCCGCTCACGCTAACGCCTGCTTTAGCTGTGATACGGTGAGCGGAGGATTCCTGCGATGCACCATCGCATGGCAGTTCGGGCAGAGCGGAATCAGATCACGTACCGGATCGACTTCGCGTGTTCCCGAAGAGTCGCCAATTGGCTTGAGATGGTGTACGTGCATGAAGCCCTGCCCAATCTCACCGTAGATCTCTCCGAAAGCTATGCCACACGCCATGCACTTGACCCCGTGGTGCGCCAGGCATGCTTGGCGAGCACGCGGACTTCGCTCGATGCCCACAGCGTTCACTGCATAGCGGGTGCCTTCCGAGTACTTGGCGATCGGCTCACCACTGGCCTGCAAGAGCTCACCATCGCTGGTGCATAGCGCGACGGTCCAGCGCATCGCTTCACCAGGTGCAACCGAACGCTCGAGCGCTTCCCACAGCACTTCGGGGTCGTGCTCGGTTGGGACTGCCGTGCGCTGGTGCTGGTAGTCGCCCAGCGAGTCGTGGAGACTCATCCATGAGTAGGGGCCGGTGATTTCGAACACGCCAAATCGCTGGCCGCCTCCAGCCAACAAGACCAGATCACCTTCACTCATGTCACGGACAAAGTTCCAAAGACTCGGGCCGCCGGTATGCGCATTGTTCAGCTCGGGGTACGCGGCAGCGATCCTACGGCTGATTTCCTGTGCTCCGGAGAGCTCACCCTCTCGCAGGTCGCCGATGCGGCCCCAACCCACTGCGATGCGTCCTTGCTCCTCAGCCCACGCACTCATTTGCGCGGGCTCTTCATGATGAGCGATCAGTTTCCAGACTTTCATGACTCCTCCGAGTTGATGAGCCTCTGCGGTGAACGGAGGGTCGCGCGGCGAACCGTCCGCTGCGACCCGTTATTAGCCGCGCACGCGCCGGTAGTGCATAGCGACTGCGCCGTTGCGGAGCGGCGTCGACGAAATCAGCTCGAGCTGTCGCGTGCTAGGTAGCCCACACTGGTGAAGAGTCGGGCCGTGACCGGCAATCCTGGGATGGACTAGGAGATTGTACTCGTCGATCAGATCCAGCCGGTCCAGCTCGTTCGCGAGCTTGCCGCTGCCGAGGAGCACTCCGGCAGGGGTCGCATCCTTGAGCTTCTGCAGGCTCGTGCGCAAGTCACCAGCGATGTGGTGGCTGTTGGTCCACGGGAAGTCCGTCCGCGTTGACGACACCACGTACTTCGGCTTGGCCTCCAACTTGACCGCCCACTCGCGCATCGCCGGCGGTGCCACTTCGTCGCCTCGAGCGACCGCCGGCCAGTAGCCCTCCATCATCTCGTAGGTGACGCGGCCCCACAGCATCGCCCCACTCTCGTCCATGAGGCGGGTGAAGAAGGCGTGTGTCTCGTCGTCAGCGATTCCTTCCTGGTGGTCGACGCAGCCGTCCAGGGTGACGTTGAGACTGAAGGTTAGGAGTCCCATGCGATCTTACCCCGAGGTTGGCGTCCCGTTGGATTGTCGCCTGACGACGAGTAACTCGCAGCGGCTAACGCTCCGGTTGAGTGGCGGGCCGCGCAGCGGACCGTCCGCTGGATCGGTTGGTTAGGTTGCCGCATCTGAAGTCTCCACGGCGCAGTCCACCATGAAGCGTGACCCATCGTCCGCGTTCCCAAAGAGAACCGCCCGAAGATTGCCGCCCGATAGATCCTCCCTCGAGCACCCCTTGAACCAAGAAGGGGTTCCTGATGGAAGCCTGAGGTCGGGAACATCGACGACGTGATGAACGACCCAGGCCGTGTCGCCGTTGTCGAGGTCCATTTGCCCAACGAGCTCCGTTCCCATCCCTGTGGGCGTCGGCCAATCTGTGACCTTCGTACCCTTCCTGGTGAGGATGATGAGAATCTCCGTTGCCTTCCCCTTCGGAGCGGCGGGTATCCACCCGATCGAGGCAGGAAGGTCGTCCGTGATTGGGATCCTGACACCGGATGATGGCACAAGTACTCGGTAGGCAAGTGTGACGCCGGGTTCGGTGGCGCTTGGTTGAGGCCACTTCTCGATGTATGGATCGTTGTGCTTGGGATGGCCGTCCTCGAAGTTCTCATCCACAAAGCCGCGCAAGAACCCGACGTGCCATCTGCCGGACTCGTGAAGGCTTGCCTTCAGCGCGCCCCCGAGCGACCGGCAGAGCAGGTACACGTCGTTTTTCCCACGGCCGGTTCGGGTCACCAACTTCCACGTCGCCGCTCGATGCGCTTTCTTGTTACGCACCGCGAACCGGATCGACTTCTCAGGCACACCGCCTCCTGTCAACCTAACGTCGTGTTCAGCTGCGAACTAGCTTGGCGCGGACCGTGCGCAAGCACGGGCCGTGACAAGGTAGTTCGTCAGCCGCAACACTGTGTTAGACCGCTCTCCTAGACTGCTCGATTCGTGTCGATATCGAATCCGCCAGCCTTCAGTTCCTTCGCCAGCTTCATCTGCCACGCTCCAGCGTCGTCGAAGGCTACATACAGTACCCCAAGGAAGTCAGATGGCACTTCAACCGAACCTCGATACAGGGCACATACTCGCTTGCGGCCGAGCTTACCGACAAAATAGCCCAACTCAAGCAAGACGTTTTGCCGCGCCCTGGGCTTGACGACTGCTTCGGCGTTGCGCGCTCGGCCCTCGTCATCGGGCGTCAACAAGACAACCGCGTACCCGACATCAGAATGAGTCTCCAGTTTCTCGATGATAGTCTGGCCCTCATTTGCTTGCTCATGCAGGATGATGGCCTGTAGGTCAAGTCGCTCCAAGAAGCGCGCTGTGGCCTCGCGGGCTGCGTCATCGTGACCGTGAACAAGGAACACACGGTCAGTCGACAACGTCACCGGTATCGATACCGCACTCGGTACTGCAACGTCGTCGCTGAGTGGAATCAACTCAAGTCGTTCAGCGATCGAGTCTAGCCGGTGGATCTGCTCTCTTATGCGTTCATGGAGTTCTTGACGCTCGTGGCCTAAGTTGCGCTCGAATCCTACAACGGCAAACCCAGCCGACCACGAGTACTCAGAGGCGAGTTCGCCACTACTGAAGAGGCGGCGCAGCATCTCGTCGTTGTACGCCGTCCACTTTCTGTACTGTTGCTCCGTATTCTCCAGTTCTTCCCAGGAGGAGATCGGAAGCTCCAGAATCTTGTTCCCGGCTTCCATTCGCTCGACAATCTTGCCCCTGACGGTGTCCATCGGCTGGAGAAGACGCAGTGGAGGCTTGGGTGGCTCCGGGGTTTGTTTTCGTCGTGGCAAGCTGCACTCCTCTCCGCGCTCTAGTCGGTCTAACGTCTGTGCCCATCAGGCGCGAGCGACGCGGTCGACGGCGTTTGCATCGCAGCTGCTTTCGAACTGCGGTTGCTTTCCTGGCTCGGCTGCTCTGCCGCGTCGATCGCCGCCTGCATGGGCCTGTTGGGCGGCTTTATCATACCCCCTTGGATAGCTCATACATGACGATAAGCGTTTGGAACACCACTCGTCGCCCATCCTCCCACGTGAGTGCACTCCCTTCACGCTGCCCGCCGTGCTCTTGACGCTGCACGAGGTCGGACACGCACCCCCAGTAGGCAAGCAGCGCCATCCTGAAGGCGGTAGCAGTCGCGCTACCGGTCTGACCATGCGCCTCGAAGGACGCGCGCACGTTTTGCACGGTCTGCGATGCTGCCGCGGCGGGGACACCGCGCCGAGCCGCAAGTGCGGAGGCAAACTCCTGCATCGCTTCCCTGCAGAGATGCCCGATGGTGGTCAACTGCGCAAGCGACTCACTGGACCAGAGAAGGGTCTCTGCATCTGCCCACTTGCGGTATGCACGCGGGAATGCAGTTTGAAACTCGGATGAAGACAAATGGCTGCGCAGTACCTGCTCGACCGTCTCCATGGGAGTATTCGACGACCGCATGTGCTGGTAGTAGGCAAACCCCTCCGGCGCGACCCAGAACTGAGGCGTCCCGCGTGAACCGAAGCTCTGGCTCAGGAAGCCACGAGCGGCAAGGTCCTCCGCGTCACGAAGGCTGCCCCGCACTTTCGGACCTCCATTCGAAGGTATGAAGAGATGCATCGGTTCCCCAACGTAGCTGCTCACGAAGAACTTGCCGCGCCGTTCTCGCGGAATACTGCGCTCGGCTTCAACTAGCGCGACCAGGAGGTCTCTCTGCGGTTCTTCAAGTATGAGGTCTTCGTACATCTGTCACTCTCAAATCCGTCCTACAGGTATTCGACAGGTCTGCATAATACCGCCAACGCTGCGGGCTCTGCAGCATAACTCGGGCGGACTCGACCGGCAAATGACTTGCAAGTCCTGACAGCAAGATTGTTTCTGCTCGAACGGGACGAGGGCGGAACTTGGAATTAGACAGACCTGCCTAACAGAGAGTGATCCATCGTGCTGCTCGACGGGATCACTGCGGCGCCAGCGGCGCATCACGTCCCTCCCGGACGATCGGCCGGGCTCACCACTCTCGACGGGCCTCGATTCAGGACGTGCGTGTCGATCCTCGTCTTTGAGACGTCCTGGTGACCGAGGAGCTCCTGCACCGTTCGGATATCGCTCCCGCTCTCGAGGAGGTGCGCCATGAACGAATGACGGAACGTGTGGTAGGTCGCGCGCTTCGTGATGCCACTGGCCAGCACCGCCGGGCGTACCGCGGGCTGGACCACCGTCTCGTGGAGGTGATGCCGGCGCCTCTGCCCCGTCTCGCCCTCGCGGTAGAGTCGCGTCGCCGGAAACACCCACTGCCAGGGCCATTCTCGCCCAACCGAAGGAAGCTTGCGATCGAGCGCGAAGGGAAGCTCCACCCAGCCCGCTCGGTTCGCGACGGCGCTCTCCCGTCGCTGGCGAGTGACGCTCTCGGCGAAACCAGTTGCGCGATCCCGGTGCATGGCGCTCACGGGAGCTGGCATTGGTATTGGCGTTGAAGGTTCGAACTGGAGCATCGTATCCCTCACTCTCCGATGGATCGCGAAGTTACACGCTGTCATCGAGGACGGCAAGGCCGGATTCTCGACTTTTCGAACGAGGCGCACTCGGCCCGCAGGTCGCATTTACCGGTCACGCGCGCAATGCCCCTCAATCAGGGGTTGAAGACTGACGCGCAGCGGCGATCACCGATATGACCCCAGGCCGTCCGTGACATCCCCCAGACCGGCCGTCACTCGGACCGGCGTCTCGTCACGCAGCTCGAGGTCCGCCGCCACCATGGAATGGAAGAGCCACGAGTTCTCGGCCCACCCGACCTGCCCACCCCCACGACGCTCAACTCGCCGGCCAGCGCCCCTCTTGCGGATGGCGGCCACCTCGAATCCGATGGTCCATCGACCGCTTTCATCCACCTAACGGATGACGTTCAGCTGCGGGCACGTCCCGGCGCAGCCGGGTGCGTGGCTCGCACAAGCGAGTCGCGTGACGAAAGCGTCCACGTCGGCAGCTGCGGCCGGGCGGAACCGTAGTGTGTTCACTGGCGACGGTCGCGGATCTGCCGGAGGACGTCTTCCCACGGGATGCCGTCCACCGCACCGCCGTCGACTTCATCAAGCCTGCGGTCGAGCTCGGCTCTTTGTGCGTCCGTGACGGGAATCTGCGACGGGTCGTCGCACAAGCTTTCCCACAGTTCCTCGATTAGGCGCAGGCGATCGGCGGCGCTCAGCGCCGAGATGTTCAGGTTTGGGATCATGCGTCTATCGTATCCGGTTCGCGCGTGTGTGCCAACAAGTGACGTAGACATCACCCCCGTATGCTCAACGGATCGGCGGTTCAGCCGCGCCAAGGGCCGCTGACCGCCAGCGACCAGAGCACCTGAGCCCGCCGCCAGACTGCGCTATGAAACGGCTGGACCGCGGCCCTTGACGTCAGCTGCAACCGCTTGTTAGGCAGCTGGGCATTCACTTACCGTCTCGCTTAGCGATCGCGTTCTTTGCTCCGCCCGGGAGCGCGCCGTAGAGAGCGCCGACCCGCTTCGGTAGCGAGATAGTGTACTCAACGATCACGTTGTTCAACTCGAACAATTTCCCGACCGTATCCGGGCTATCCACATCGATCGTCCCTGGGTGTAGAGCATTGTTCCCAACGACCCGCACGATGTCGAGCGACTGTTGAACAATGTCAGGAAGTCCCTTCTGCACAAGCAAGGCGATATCGTCGTTGATGTTCTCGCCTGGGCAACCAAGATGCTTGCGGAGGTGTTTTATAGCGAGACGCAACAGAGCAGCAGCAGCTCTCGGGGAATGGTTCGCGATGGAGGCGGCTTCCTCGTAGAGCTTTCGGACTTCTTCCAGTGTGTTTTCGTTTGGTTGAGGTACGGATCCCCTTCTCGGATAGACCATCTCCTCAAGGTGCCAAACGTGAGCCTTCTGGCATTGGCGGCAGACCGAGGTACGCACTTGATTCATCGCACTGTTGTGGCTGGGCATACCGTAGTCGCCTAGCCGGCCGTCACTCGGACCGGCGTCTCGTCATGCAGCTCGAGGTCCGCCGCCACCATGGAATGGCAGAGCCACGAGTTCTCGGCCCACCCGACCTGCCCACCCCCACGACGCTCAACTCGCCGGCCAGCGCCCCTCTTGCGGATGGCGGCCACTTCGAGATCCGAGGGCGCCTATTCTCTGGGAGAGCCCCTCACACGAGAGGCTGCCTTGCTCGTGTCGGCTCACACCTTCAGGACCGGATCCGGTCGATTGACCGCTATCATCTAGCCAACGCCTTGCCGCTCAGGCGCCGGCGAAGCGGGTCGGCTGCAGCGGCTTGTTAGCCGACCTCGTACCCAGGTTCTGTCGGAAGGTCGCACGCCATCGATTCACGAAACGCGTCCTCGAGAGACGAGTACCAGCCGGAGTCTGGGCCCATCGACAGATGCTGGCCTTCCAAGAAGAGGAGACCCCAAGGAGAGCCAGGCCCGAAGCCTTCGTCGCAGTATGCGATGCCTGTGTTCGAAGCCGGGTGCTCCAGAACGATCCAGCAAAGGAACCTCTGGCCCGCTGGCCCGTAATCCCAATCGCGTTCCTCCAGGTGGGGCACGACCAGGAGTGGCCGGATGGCCGCCACCACGGGCTCAGCCATGCGATTCAGTTCATCACGAGCAAGTTTGGCAACGTCCGTCTGTTGAAGCATCGTGCTCGCTCTTTCGGCTAACGTCCTTGGCTCCGCGGCGCTCATCGGCTCCTGCGCCGAGTTGGGGACCAGTCTACCGTCCGCGGATCGTCCGATCGCGGGCGCCCGACCAGGATCTGATGTAGAGAACGTGCCCAGGCTCCATGCCTCGCAGGTCCGGCTCCTCGGTCGCCGCCAGGATGCTCGAGCCGGTCCACTTACCGTTGCGTGTCCAGTCCTCGATGAGCGTCTCATCAAGCATCAAGGAGCGAATGAACTTGATCGGGTCGCTCTCGGGCCATGGATTCCGGACCGGCCAGTCGAAGTGAGTGTGGAACATGCCAAAGCCGACGGTGACCTCCTCGTCATCCGTGCTGATCCAGAGCTCGCAATCCTGTCGGACCGGTCCTGGCTCGAGGTCGATCAGCAGCAACCCATGCTCGGCGCGGGCGTGGTCGCGGAGACTCGGAACGGCCGCGAACAGCGCGTCAGCGAATGACCGCGAGAACTCGTCAAGGCCGTCCATGTACTCCACCCTGGCTGGTCAATGTCTTCGACGCTCAGCCGCCCGAGCCGCTTGGGCCGCCGGTCGGCTGCTGCGTCCTGTTGAGCCCCGAAGTGGAGCGCTGCGCCGCAGCACAGACCATCCAGAGAGCCGTGATGATCAGCAGCACCAGTCCGCCCGCGTCCGCCATGGTCAACTCACCGTGCTCCGCAACGATGAGGTCCGGCCTGATGGGAGAGAGCGCTCGGAGAATCATCAGGCCCACGAGGCCAATTGCCGACGCGAGGCGAGCCGACCCGGACTCGAGCGCGAGGCAGAGCATTGCCCCGATGCCGAGTACGGCCGCGCCGCCTCCGGAGTAGGGCATGCTCACTCCGGCAATCGGCGGCAGCGCGACGTGGCAAACGATGAGCAAGAACGAAAGGCAGGTCGCCACACCGCACGCGTCCATCCAGCGACTACGACGAGCGGAGACCGACTCGTCTCTGTTGATCTTCATACGGGACTCCATTCTCGTGGACACAGCGCCCCGGTTCAGGGGCGGGCCGCGCAGCGGACCGTTCGCTGCAATCGGTTTACCAGAGCCGCCTCCATGGCTGGTTCTCCTCAGGAGGCGCCTTCTCGGGACACCACCAGTCCTTGATCTCGTGAACGTACGCCTTCCCTCGGTCGTCGGTAACGCGAACGGTGCATTTGACGAGTGACTCCATGAACTCCGCAGCGGCCACCGATCGTCGAACTGTCGGGTCTACCGTAACCACCAATTCCGCCGCAATCACGAAATCGATCGACGAGTTCGAGCGGCGAATCCTGTCCGGGAACCACCCCACATACTCAGCCACAGATTTTCGGACCTCGGGCACCTTGAGCGCGGACGCATCAGTCTCGCCGCTCAGGAGATCGACACGCAAACGCGTGGAACCCGAGGACCATGTCGCATGCACGAGATGCCCCATGACGGAGTCGTCGCCGCGGTAATTCATGAGGCTCGTGAACGACTGCGCGAGACTCGCAACTACGCTCTTCAGGGTCTTGTGGCTGGGCATGCCGTAGTCGTCTAGCGTCCTGGCTGGCAGCGAAACGAGCTCCCGGCCCACCTTCGCGGACGCCTCCTGCAGCGCCTTCACGATGGCGTCGATGTCGTAGTCGTGCTGCTTCGCGAACGCTTCGCGAGCGGCGCGAACCTCCTCAACGATGGTGTCTCGGACCATGGCGACGCCTCTAGCCCGAGTTTACCGCGCTCGGGGCTGAACTCGGGGGAGAAGCCGCCGCGCGGTGGCTCGGCGGAAGGGCGAAAGTGGCCCTGACGTGGGCTTTTTCGGTGCGTCAGACCTCGGCGCTGGTGAGGAGGAGAGGCGCCA
>JAVJTD010000237.1:0-36996 GCA_040219065.1 Planctomycetota bacterium | reverse complement strand
CTTCAGGCGCTTCGCCCAGGCCTCGTAGCCGCCTTCCTGCACCCAGGGCGGCATCGACGCGTCGAGCCCCGTCGCGCCGGCGGTGTAGGTGTACATGTCGGCGGTGATGCGGAGGCCGCTCTGTCTCGCCTCTTCGACCTTGGCGAACGCGGCGTCGAGGGAGTCCCAGTTTTCCTGCCCCGCCGCCTTGAGGTGATAGATCTCGGCGGGGAGGTCGGCCTCGCGCGCGATGCGGATCAGCTCGTCGATCGCCTCGAGCAAACGATGTCCCTCACTGCGAAGGTGGGAGATGTACATCCCGCCGTGCTCAGCGGCCACCTCGCAGAGCGCGATGAGCTCCTCGGTCGTCGAGTAGAAGGCCGGCGCGTAGATCAAGGACGATCCGACGCCGAGCGCCCCTTCCTCCATCGCGCTGTGCACCAGCGCCTTCATGCGCTCGAGCTCCTGGTCGGACGGCGGCCGGTCCTCGTATCCGATCTCGTGGATGCGGACGGTCGTGGCGCCGATGAAGGACGCGACGTTCGGCGAGATGCCGCGGCGGACGAGGGAGTCGAGGTAGCCGCCGAGCGAGGTCCAGTCGATCTCGTAGCGGATGTCGCCTTGCGCCTCCTTCTGGTTCTGCTTCATCGCGTCATTCCAAGGGCCCATCGACCAGCCCTCGCCGAAGACCTCGAGGGTCACCCCTTGATGGATGTCCCCGAGGGAGCGGCCATCGGCGATCAACGACTCGGTCGCCCAGCTCAGGACATTGATGAAGCCTGGCGCGACGGCCTGGCCCTCGGCATCGATGACCCGGGCCGCCGTCTTCGAGGACAGATCACCGATCGCCTCGATACGATCGCCGCGAATCCCGACGTCAGCCCGTCGGCCGGCGGCACCGCTGCCGTCGTAGACCGTGCCGCCACGAATCAAGACATCGAAGTCGTGGCTCGAGTCGGTGCTCACCGACTCGCAGGCGAGCAATTGACCGACGAGGAACAGGGCGAGAAGGATGGCACTTCGCATTCGTGGACTCCCGGAGAAAGCGGATCGAAGAGAGGCCCAGTTTGATCGGGACGCGGGCCAGTTGCCAGCTCGGGAGTTCACGCGCGTGAGACTCGCGTCCGGATTCCGGACCGATTCGCGTGCCGAGAATCGATTCCCGGCCGACGAGGTCGCGCTCTCTTTCGGCTTCGTTCACCGCTCCAATCTCCATTCGGTCAATCGCGACGGGGTCACCGACGCGGTACCTGAATGAACCGATCGCAACGGAGGCCACGGTCCGGGATTTGTGACGACGGCGGCTCCGGCGACTTTCTCCTCGCCCGCACTCGCCCGGGGACGGAGCCGGCGATTCCCAAGGCCTGCACGAGACTGTAACGGGCTCTCGAGTCCGCGTTCGATACGACTCCCAAAGAAGGAGCAACGAGATGAGGAAGCGCATGATCCGGGTCGTCGCATTGACGGCCTGTTTGGGAACCCTCGCATCGGCCCAGACCGTCATCGTGACGTCGTCGAGCAACGTGGTCGACATCGACTTCTTCACCGGCACGATCCAGGACCTTCCCGGTCCCGACGGTGTCGTCACGTTCCGCGAAGCCTTGGTTGCGACCGACAACACGCCAGGTCATCAAACCATCGGCTTCAACATCCCCGTCAGCGACTGGCAGATGCAGTGGCTCTATCCCGGTCGAGCAGTGATCACACCGGGAGGTGGCCTGCGTGCTTTCGACGAGGTCACGATCGACGGCACGACCCAGACGGCCTTCACCGGGGACACGCACCCAGACGGGTGGGAGGTCACGATCTACGGCGGCGGCGTCACCCTGCTTGGGGACAACAGCACCCTGATCGGTTTCGACTCCATCGCGGTCTCGCTGACCGGCTCGAACGGGGTCATCCAGGGCAACACGGGCAACATGAACATCGACGTGTTCGGCGGCTCGGGTGGCCTGATCCAGGGCAACACCGGCGGCACGATCAAGATCGACCGCTCCAACGACAACCTCGTCGTTGGCAACACGGTCCAGCGCGTTCGCGTGTGGGGCTTCATGCCGCAACAGCCTGCCCTCGAAAACCGGATCGGCGGCTTCGCTCCGGGCGAGCGCAACCTCATCACCGGCTATGGAACGACCAACAGCGAAGGGTTGCCGGCGGGTACGACCGTGCAGATCTTCGACACCGTGGGCACGATCGTCGAGAACAACTGGATCGGCACGCGCGACGGACTGACCCAGGGCAGCCAGTTCTCCACGGCAGGAATCGGCTTCGAGGGCGAGAACCACGGCACGATCGTCGAGGGCAACCTGATCTCGGGGATCTTGGGACACGGTCAGGGACCCCATCACCAAGGACAGCTCTTCGGGCGCGGGATCATCTTCCAGGGGACCGGCTCGGGCATTCGTATCCTGGACAACACGATCGGGCCGGACATCAACGGCGCCCCGACGCTCGGCGCGGTCTGGGGCGTCGACGTCGCCGATGCCTCGCGCACGTCGTACACCGACATCGTGCTCTCGGGCAACGAGATCGCCGGCCACTACTTCAACGGCATCACGGTCGGCCTGAACACCAGCGAGATTCGGCTCTCGCGGAACGCGATCCACGACAACGGCTGGCTCGGTATCGACCTCGTCCCGCAGGGCTTCGGTTATGGAGTGACTCCGAACGACGCGCTCGACGGGGATGCGGGCGGCAACGACCTCCAGAACTTCCCGGTTCTCACTTCCGTCGTCCGGCAGGAGAACGACCTCCGTGCTCGTGGCTCGCTCGCGAGCTCTCCCTTCGACACCTTCACGATCGAGCTCTTCGCGTCACCGGTGTGCGACGACTCGGGTCACGGAGAAGAAGAGGTCTTCCTCGGCGATGTCGTCGTGGTCACCGATGCCGCCGGGAATGCCAGCTTCGACGTCGCGCTTCCGACGCTCGTGCCCGCTGGTTGGACGGTCGCGGCCACCGCGACGCGCGAGCCCATTGGCGCCACTTCGGAGCTGTCGGCCTGCGTTCCCGTGAACGACTTGCGACTCGAGCTCCTGGGCAATCTCGTGCGACGCACGACGACCGATCTCCAGGTCAGCGGCGCCGAGCGGGGCGAAGTCGCGTGGTACCTCTACTGCCTCTCGGGGACAGGCGCGGGACCTTGCGTCCCTCAGCTCGGCGGGCTTTGCCTCGATCTTCTGCCGACCGTTTGGATCGGGGGAAACGTGGCCGCTGATGTCGCCGGAGAGGCGAGATTCCCGGTGTTCATCCCCGGAAACGCACCGCTTCTGACGCTGCACTTCCAGGCGGTGATTCGCCGCGGCTCGGGAGGCGCGACCTCGATCGAGACGGGCGTCGTCTCGGCGACCATCCAGCCTTGAAGAGCGCTCGGCGCCCCGTTCCGGAGTGAGCTTCCCGGCTCACTCCGGAGCAGCCGATCCGGCCACCGACCGGTTGGCCAGATGGGGCGGAGTCGAGTAGGATGACGGGCTATGGTGACGCCTGGAAGGTTCCTACTCTTGAAGCCACTCACGAAGACCACTTTCGCCGCGATCGCCCTGGCTCTCTTCGGACACACGCTTTGGCCCGAAGGCGAGGCGCCCGCGTCGGATGACGACGTGTTCGTGTCCGAGGTCCGCCCCGTGCTGGAGAAGTACTGCTTCGCCTGCCACGGGCCCGAAAAGCAGCGCGGGTCCATCCGCTTCGATACGATCGATCCGGACATGGTCCGGGGTGATGATGCCGAGACCTGGCCGGCCGTTCGCGACGCCCTCGGTGCCGCGAAGATGCCGCCCGAGTCCGCGCCCCAGCCTTCCGACGACGAGCGCCGTGCTCTCGTCTCCTGGCTCAACGCCTCCCTCGAGGCGGCCGCCCGCGAGACGGCCACGAAGCAGAGGAGCGTCCTGCGGCGGCTCAACAAGCAGCAGTACACCGCCTCCCTTCAAGAGCTGCTCGGGCTCTCGATCGACTTCGGCCAAGAGCTGCCCGACGACGGCCGCTCCAAGATGGGTTTCACCAACAACGGCGAGGTGTTGCTCACTTCACCGCTCCACCTCGAGCTGTATCAGGACATCGCCCGCGAAGCGCTCGATCAGGCGATCGTCCTGGGCGAGCGACCTGAGCCGACGCAGTACCTCGTGACGTTCGGACAGGGCATCGGCCGAGGGCTGCCCGGGGCGACGACGGGCGGCTACCAGTCGGTGCCGCTCAGCCCCGACGACTTCAAGGTCGACATCCTCGACGCCGACGGCCAGCCGAAGATCGGCGCGACCGAAGAAGAGCAACGGGACCTCGATCGCATCAAGCGCAAGATCACCATCGGCTTCCGCGGCTCGTCGCAAGACCGCTTCTTTTCGACTCCCGAGGGCGTCGTCCTCTACTCGGCGCTTCCGCACAAGGAAGTCGCGCCGGGTGCCTGGCAGGGCCCCTCGCCGAACATGAAGCTCGAGATGCAGCGCGTGTTCCCCGAGCGCGGCGACTTCGTGATGCGCGTCACCGCCTCTCGTGGCTTCCTCGTCAACGAGAAGAAGGAGCTGCTCGTCAGCCTCGACGACCCCGAGCCGCGGGCGTCCTTGATCTTCGCCGAGAACCCCGAAGAGCCGAGCGCCGCGGACCTGCGGACCTTGGAGCCGACCGTGCTCGGCCCTTGGTATCAGGCGGGTCCCTTCTTCACGACGTCAGGGGAAGACGCGCGGGACACTCAGTACGTGCCCCGCCGCACCGGGATCGACTTCGAAGCGCCGCTGGCCGACGGCGAGTCGCGCTGGACGGAGGTCGGTCAGACGGACGGCGAGGTCCGGCAGTACGAGACGAAGATCGGTGCGCTTATCCTCGCCCGAGCGATCGATGCGCCGAGCGCGCGCACGATGGAGATCGGAATCGGCAGCGATGACGCGGTCTTCGTGTGGCTCAACGGCGAGGAGATCCTCACCGCCGATGTGCGCCGCGGCGTGGGCCGGGATCAGAACTTCCTCAGCCTGGATCTGGTAGAGGGCCGCAACGAGCTCATCCTCAAGGTCGTCAACTACGGCGGCGGCTTCGCGAGCTTTCATCGCGTCGTGCATGACGGCACGAGCGCCGGCATCGCGCCGTACGAGGTCGTCGTGCCGGACAGCTCCAAGGTGTTGCGCTCGGACCTGGCGAGCAGCCGCTCGAACCTGCGGTTCGAGAAGGGCGGCGTCGTGGCCGTCGACTTCCCTGAGGACAGTGGCGCCGAGATCACCGCGGACATCGCTGCCGGCTACTACCAGTTCGATCTGGTGCATCGCGCGATGCCGGTCGATGCGATGGGCTCGATTCGCTTCGAGGTCGGCGAGCTCAAGCTCGACCTGCGCCCCAAGCCGACGCCGGAGCAGCTCGAGGATGGCTATCTCGTCACGACGATCGGCGGCGGATACCTCAATGACGGGCGTCACGAGATTCGGCTGGGTGGTCCGTTCTTCGTCGGCTTCAGCCATCTGGTGTTGACGCCGCTCGAGCCCGATCACCCGCTGGTCGTACGGCTCGAAGAGCGAGCCCGCGCCGAGGAGTCGAAGCTCACGCCGGCGCTGCGGGCGTTCATCGGGACGCGCACCGACGATGGCATGGACTACCGCAACTTCGACGCGCCACGGTCCGTCGAGGCCGAGCGCGGCCGCCCTCAGGTGTACAGCTTCCAGGGTCGTCTCGAGAACTTGCCGATCCCCGAGCCCGAGTCGGGCGATGACGAGATCCTCTCGGGAATCTGTGTGCTCGGCGTGTGGAACGACCACCTCGTCAAGTCGCGTCGAGAGACGGGACCGCCGCTCTTGGTGAAGGCGATCGAGTTCGAGGCGCCGTACAACCCCGTCTGGCCACCCGAGTCCCACACGCGGATCTTCTTCGACTCCGAGAATCGCGAAGACGAAGAAGCCTACACGCGTGAGGTCCTGAGTCGGTTCCTCGAGCGGGCCTTCCGCCGGCAGGTGCCAGAGAAGGAGGTGGAGCGCTACCTCGGGTTCTGGCGCAGCGTGCGAGGGGAATTCGATCACTACGAAGAGAGCGTCAAAGAGACGCTCGTCGCCGCGCTCTGCTCGCCGAGCTTCCTGTTCCTCGCCGAGCCGGTCGCCGAGCTCGCCGAAGGCGGACCGATCTCCGAGGAGGTCCTCGCCTCGCGCCTGTCGTACTTCCTGTGGAGCTCGCCGCCGGACGCGGAGCTGAGCCGCTTGGCCCGTGAAGGGCGTTTGCGCGAATCGCTCGATGCCCAGGTGAATCGGCTTCTCGACGACCCGCGCTCCGATCGCTTCGTGCGCGCGTTCACTCGCGAGTGGCTGCGCCTCGACCGCCTCGAAGGCATGACGATCAACCCGAATCTCTTCCCGGCCTTCACGCGATTCGTCAAGGAGGACATGGCGGAGGAGACCTATCGCTTCGTCGGACATGCCCTTCGCAAGGACCTCGATGTCCTGACGCTGATCGACTCGGACTTCACGATCCTCAACCAGAACCTGGCGGAGTTCTATGGTATCGAGGGCGTCGAGGGCGTGGCCTTCCGACCGGTACCCGTGACTCCCGAGCAAGGGCGCGGCGGCTTGCTCTCGCAGGGCGCGTTCTTGGCCGGGCATTCGAACGGTAACGAGCCGCATCCGATCAAGCGGGCCGTCTGGGTGAAGGAGAGGATCCTCGGCAAGCCGCCCCTGCCGCCGCCGCCGAACGTCCCCGACCTCGACCCCGATGCTCCCGGCTTCGACAAGCTGACGCTGAAGGAGCAGATCGAGCGGCATCGCGACAATCCGTCCTGCCGGGACTGCCACGCGAGCTTCGACCCTTACGGCATCGCCCTGGAGACTTACGACGCGGTCGGGCTGAAGCAAGCGATGCGAAAGGGCCGCCCGGTCGATGCCGAGACCGAGCTGCCGGACGGGACGGTGGTCGACGGCGCCGATGGTCTCAAGGCCTACATCCGTGATGAGGTTCCCGAGCAATTCGTGGCCTCTTTGATCAAGCACCTCTTTGCGTATGCTCTGGGACGGGATGTCGGCTTCGCGGATGCCGAGGAGCTGGCGGACATCCGCATGGACGTCTTGGCCCAGGGGGACACGATGCGCGCCGTGATCCAGGCGATCGTCTACTCCCGATCGTTTTCTGAGCGCTGATTCGGAGCAACCATGAGCGGCAAATCTTGGCATCTCGACCGGCGGGCGTTTCTCAGCGGTCTCGGCGTGACCTGCTTCCTGCCCTACCTGGAAGCGATGGAGCGCAGCACGAGGATGCTCTCGGCTCCCGAGCCGAGGCGCGCCTGCTTCGTCTACTTCCCCAACGGTTGCAGCCTGCCGGACGAGAGCGACGCCAAGAACGCGCATTGGCGCTGGTTCCCACAGGGACACGGAAAGAGCTTCCAGTTCACGCGTGTCCTCGAGCCACTAGAGCCCTTCCGCGATCAGACTGCCATCTACGGTGGACTCAGCCACCCCAAGAGCCGCGAGCTCCTCGGTCACCTCGCCGGGGACACCTGGCTGACGGGCGGCGATCTGCGGGGCGGGCATTATCAAAACAACATCTCGGTCGACCAGCTCGCGGCGCGTCATCTCAAGAAGCACACGCGCTATCCGTCCTTCATCTTCTCGACCGACGGCGGCGTCGGATACAAGTCGCGCGTGTCGACCTTGTCGTTCGACCTCGCCGGGCATCCCATCCCGTCGGAGCACCGGCACCGGAGTATCTTCGAGCGCTACTTCTCGCCGCAGGGCGGTGGCAGCACCGAAGAGCGGCGCCGCTCGATTCGGCGAGGACGCAAGGTCGTCGACCTCGTGCTGGAGGAGAGCAAGCGCCTCGATCAAAGGCTCGGTACGAGCGACCAACAGAAGATGGACGAGTTCCTCACCTCGCTCAGCTCGCTCGAAGAGCAGATCCAGCGCAACGAGGCTTGGCTCGATACGCCGCTCAAGCCGTTCTCCGCGGAGCACCTCGAGCTCGACCCGAATCCCAAGGCCGACCCGGCGGCGTACGTCCGCACCACCTTCGATCTGATGGTGCTGGGATTCCAGACCGATGCCACGCGCGTGATGACGTACATGATGGCGCGCGAGGACGGCATGGGCTTCGGCGACAGTTGGCCGCGCCTGACGATCGGCGTCAACAAGGGGCACCACACGATCAGCCACGACACCTTCGATGGTCACTTCGAAGAGTGGGGACCGCTCGATCGGTGGTATGCCGAGCAGTTCGCCTACTTCGTGGGGCGCATGAAGGAGACGAAGGACGAGTGGGGCTCGCTCCTCGACAACACGATGGCCCTTTACGGCAGCTCGTGCTCCACCACTCACAACGCGCGCAACTACCCACTCGCCTTGGTCGGTGGCCAGAACCTGGGTGTCCGCCACGGTCATTACACGCGCTACAGCAAGTCGGCGATCGTCGAGGCGAACAACGATCCGCTGTCGGGAGCCTTGATCCAAGACGCCAAGCGCCGCCGCGCCGACGACGATCTACCGTGCGGCAATCTCCTGCTCAGCATGCTGCACGCCCTCGGCATCGAGGAAGAGCAGTTCGCCGACAGCACCGGCCCGCTGCCAGGCTTCTTCGCCTGAAGGGTCTCGCGTGACTCGAGTACCGAGCTGGGCCGCCTCCAGCTCGGTGCCGCACGAGAGCTCGACGGTCGACCGAAGGTCGATCGTCTCGAGCTCTCTCATTGACTGATGGTCGTCACGGTGGGGGTCACCGAGAGGACCTTGGGGGACGAGGTGAGGTCCCAGACTGCGGCCGCGCTGAAGAAGCGGAAGCCAGGCGGGACCGGCGGAAAGGGGGTCGCGGCTGTCGTGGCCTGCCCGAGAGGGTCGATGGTTCCCTGCAGGAAGGCCCCGAGCTGAATTCCCAGTGCCGTCGCGGTGTCGAAGGTGAGCGCGATCGTCTCCCCGCCGGGCAACGGAATGCCGCTCTGGCCCGTGGTGCTCAGCATGACCAACGCGGTCTTGCCGGCCAGGTCCGGTGCGGCGAGATCGATGGCGTAATGGACGGTCTGGCCGCTCGCCGGCGTCCCGACGAACCGGAGCATGGTCGGAACGATTAGCTGGCCGACGAAGCCGTCACCTCCTCCATTGGGCGTCTCGTCGAAGGCACCCGGAGTCGTGGGGAAGCTGGTACTCGAGGTCGTCCGCCCGCCGACCAAGACGTCACGATTCGGAAGGACCGCGAGGGAGCTCGTGTCGTCCGAACCGTCTCTGCTGCCGAACAGGGTCGAGAAGAGCAATCTTCCGCCGTCGGGGGAGAGGATCGAGAGAGTGGCTTGGGTCGTGTCGAGCCCGCCCAGTCCGAATCCGCCGGGCGTGATCGGGAAGTCGGGTGAGCTGGTGTTGGCGCCCACGTAGATGTTGCCCGTCGAGGGATCGATGCCGAGAGCCGAAGGGTTCTCGCTCTCGCTCCCGCCGAGAAACGTACTGAACACCAGCGAGCTCCCGGTCGCGTCGAGTTGAAGGACCCAGCCTTCCCGGTTCCCGGCGAAAGTCGTATCGAAGGCCCCAGGAGTGAGGCGGAAGTCAGCGGCTGAGGTCCTGCCGGCGATGACGGCTCGTCCGGACGCATCGACGGCCAGCGCCCAGGGGGAGCTCGGTGAAGCGCCGTCGGTGATCGGGGAACCGATGAAGGTCGAGTAGACGAGAGAGCTGCCCGTCGGATCGATCTTGGTCGCGAACATGTCGGGATGCGTGCGGTCGTAGGCGCCGGAAGTCGTCGGGAACGTCGCATCGCGAGGATTGCCGGTCACGTACACGCTGCCATCGGAGCCCACGTCCAGGGCTCTCGAGAAGGTCGGGGAGTCATCCGGGCCCAGCAGCGTCGAGAAGACGAGTGTGCTCCCGGTGGGGTCGATCTTGGTGATGAAGGCGTCGACGGAGTTGTTGTACGTCGTGTCGAAGGCTCCTGGCGTCGTCGGGAAGTCGACCGATCCGGTCTCTCCGGCGACGTAGACCGCCCCGCTCGCATCGACCTGCACCGAAGTATGCTCTTCGTAGCCACCACCGCCGAGGAATGTCGAGAAGACGAGAGAGCCGCCGGTGGGATCCAACTTTCCGACCGCGAGATCGCTCGTCGCGCCATTGAACGAGGTATCGAAGGCTCCACTCGTGACGGGAAAGTCCGACGATCGCACCGAAGCGGAAAAGACCGCGTTCCCGGCAGCGTCGACAGCGACCGACTCGACTCGGTCGACATCGCTGCCACCCAGGAAGGTCGAGTAAACCAGGTTGCCCTGCGAGTCGAACTTGGCGATGAAGCCATCGCCGGTGGAGTGCGTTCGATCGAAGGCACCGGGCGTCGTCGGAAAGTCGTCCGAGTTGGTGTAACCACCGACGATGACGTTCCCCTGCGCGTCGCGGGCTATTGAGTTGATCGGATCGAGCGAGTCTCCGCCGATCAGCGTGCACCACTCGAACTGAGGATCGAGCACCAGCGGACGAGTCGGATCATGGTCTCCGACCCAAAAGCCGACGGTGTCTCCCTTCACGCGATAGCCGCCGGCGATCGTCTCGGGGCCGCCGGGACCGTCTTGGTAGATCCAAGGTGCCGCTTCGCGAAGCTCGCCCGCCAGGGTGGAGACGACCAGCTCGCCGCCCTCGCCCAGGGCGACACCCGTAGCGCCCTCGTACCGCCACCGGATGCGGTCGAAACCGGCTCCGGGCGCAACGACCCAGTCGGCCTTCAACTGGCCGTCGTCGATCGAGAAGAGCAGATCGATGCCGGGGTACAGCTCGCGATACATCACGCGGGAGTGGGTTCGGAGACCTTCGAAGCGCTCGGTGCCCCGATAGACGTTGACGACGGCACGCCCGGCCCGCTCGGCGGAGGGACCGGCCGTCTCACGGGCACCGAGCGGGACCATGCGAAGACGAGCATGGAGAGTGCGACCGGGTTCGGGATCGGTGACCGGCAGCGACAGCAGGATGGCCTCGGAGGTGAAGTAGGCTTCGAGCGAAGACGTCTGGACCGCAAAGGCGATCGACTCTTCGAGCTGGCCGCCGTTCTCGACGAACGTGGCCGCGAGCCGGTGGAGTGAAGGTAATGTGTCGGCTTCCTGGGACCTGCCCTCTGCCGGTAGCCCGGCAATGAGGGATGCGACGACGAGAGCGAAGCGGGTCAGTCGGATCATGGGAGAATCCTCCTCCTCGAGAATTGGTGCCAGCGACCGAACCGCAATGGCGAGGCCAAGACTCCTCGAGGCGGTTTGCCCCTTCCCAAGGGGGCGGATGGAGGTGTCTGGCTGGGTGGAGTGTCACTCAGATGAGACTCGATAGCAGCGGGATCGACCTAAGCGAGACGCCGTCCGACAGAAATATTTGTCGGTTTGCTCTGGACTCCTCCTTCTCCGACAGGTTTATTTGTCGGTGGCCCGCCGGGCATCAGCAACATCCCCCTGGAAGACTCTGGAGACAGACCATGAGCAAGAATGACCGCCGCTTCGAGATGCAGATCGAGATCGCCGCTTCCAAAGACGCCGTTTGGGACGCGCTGACCAAGCCCGAGGTGGTCAGCCAATGGTTCGCGCCCGAAGTGCGAGTGGACCCCAAGGTCGGCGGCGAGGTGTGCTGGTCGTGGAGCGGCGAGCACGAGTGGCCTCAGACGATCGAGGTGTTCGAGCCGCAAGCTCGTTTCGTCACGACTTATCCTGCCGGCGCTCCTCTCGAAGACGGAAGCCGCACGCCGCTGCTGATGGACTTTCGCCTCGAAGGAGAAGGCGGCAAGACCACGCTGCGTTTGGTGCACTCTGGCTTCGGTCCCGACGCGAGCTTCGACGCCGAGTACGATGGCATCTCTCGCGGGTGGCCGGTCGAGCTCGAGAGCCTGCGCCTCTACCTCGAGCAACATGCCGGCGAGCAGCGGAGAGTGACGTGGGTCACCCACGATATCGAGGGCACACTGGAGAGCGCCTGGGAGCGCATTGCGGCGAAGGACGCGCTCGGCTGCGGTGCCGCGGCGGCCTCTCTGAAGAAGGGCGAGGCCTTCGACTTCACGATGGCGACGGGTGAACGCTTCCATGGCCGTGCGCTGAAGTGCGGCCCGCACGAGTTCAGCGGCGTGGCCGAAAGCCACGGCAACGCGTTCCTTCGCCTGTGCACCGAGAACTGCGGCGGCACGAAGAAGGCCTGGCTGTGGCTGGCGACCTACGGTCAGCCGAACGGTGATTCCGAGCGGCGCGAAGCGGAGTGGCAGTCGCTGCTCGAGAAGACGTTTCCGGCCGCTGCTTCGATGGAGCCGAAGGCCTGACATGTCGACCGTCGAGGTGATCGATGATCCGGCACGGGCGCAGTCGCTGCTGAATCCGGTCCGTCTGGAGCTGCTCGAGCTCCTCGAGACACCGGCCTCCGCAGCGTCCCTCGCCCGCCACCTGGACCTGCCCCGTCAACGCGTAAACTATCATTTGAAGGAGCTGGAGGCCCATCGCCTCATCGAGCTGGTCGAGGAGAAGCGCCGAGGCAACGTCGTCGAGCGGATCTATCGCCGCTCGGTCGCGGCCTATGCCATCTCCACGGCCGCGCTCGGTGCACTCGGCACCACGCCCGAGGTCATTCGCGACCGCTTCTCCTCCGAGTACCAGATCGCCCTCGCCTCGCGCGCAGTGAAGGACCTGGGCGCGATGCAGGTCGGCGCACAAAAGGCCGGCCAGAAGCTCCCGACCTTCGCCCTCGAGGTGGAGGTCCGCTTTGCCACGCCGCAGGCTCGTAGCGAGTTCGCCGACGAGCTGGCCAGCGCCGTTGCCGAGCTCGTGCAGCGCTATCACGACGAGAGCGCCAAAGGAGGGCGTGCCTTCCGCTTCTACGTCGGTGCCTACCCCAAGCCGAAGAAGTGATCGCAGCGCGAAGAACCGGAGCCCGAACGTCGTCGTTCGGGCTCCCTACGTCTACTCGATCTTGAAGATCGCTTCGCGGATTGCCTTGGCGCGCCGATCTCGGAGGGGCTTCACCTCGATGTCGACCACCCGGCGCGTCTCGCGCTCGATCGTTTCGCCGCGGCCACCCAGCTCGATCGCGACCTTGCGCCGCTTGCCTTGCCGCTCCACCACCATCGGGACATCGTCTCCGGGCTCGAATCGGGCGAGCGCCATCTGCAGGGAGGTCCAGTCCCGGACGCTCTTGCCAGCGACCTCGACGAGGAGATCCTCGGCCTCGAGCCCCTTCGCGGACGTCCTCTGAATTCGGATGCCCGTCGGCTCGATCGTCATGCCGGGACACAGGATCAGCTTGACGGCGACGTCTTGCATCGCGGGCAAGGCGATTTCATCGTTGGTCACGGCGAGCCCGATGGCGGCGAGCTCGTCTTCGATGGGCAGGCGTGTGTTGCCCTCGATATGAGTCTCGAAGAAGCCCTGGGTCGACTTGCCTCCGATCTGATGGACGAGCTCCTCCAGTTTTGCCCGCGAGACCTTCTTCCTGCCAGGCAAGCACTCGGACAAGAGCGCCTTCATCACGTCCTCGAGTGACCGCTTGCCGCGGCTGGCCTGGCGCAGGCGGATGTCCAGGATCAACGCCGTGAGAGCGCCGCCCTTGTAGATGAGCGTGTTGTTCTTGGCGCCGAGGTTGCCGGCCTCTTGCAATCCGATCTCGCCGGCTTCATGGGAGTAATCCTTCACCCAGTCCTTCAGCTCGTGGAGGAAGGAGTCACTCGAGAGGTCGCCCGAATCGGCGAGCAGCCGGTGGGTGAAGTACTCGGTGAACCCCTCGCTGAACCACATGTTGCGGTCGTCGAGGCGCAGGAGGAAGCCGTTGTAGAGGTGGAACAGCTCGTGGCACATGAGCCTGCGCCAGTGGGTCTCGTCATTGCCTGCGCTCGGGACGACCGCGCTGGCGTCGTGGCCGATCATCGAGCCGTCGAGCAGGCCCTGGGGACCCTTCTGAACCACGATGACACTGCGATCGGGCGGCGGTGCGCCGAGGACATCGTCCGCTGTCTCGAAGTAGCGCTCGAGCTGGGCGGCGATGACGCCTGCGTCTTGGCCGAGCGCGGCATCGATCTGGATCTGGATCGTCGAGCGTCCGATCTTTACAGGGCGTGCCGCCACACCTGCCGTGAGGAAGGTCTCACAAAGCTCGGTCTCTTCGCTGAACGAGAAGCCGCTCTTGCCGGAAGGCGGGAGCGATGTCGTCACGACGTCGTCGTCATTCGTCTCGAAGGTCACCCGGCCGCTCACGCCACCCGGGACGGCGAAGAGCGATCGTCCCGTCCAGAAGTCGAAGCCCTCGAGGCGGCGCGGCGTCTCGTCGTAGCTCCGATTGGACTCTCCGTCGGCATGGCCGAGCTCGATCGTGTAGAGAACCATCGCGGTTCCGTCTCGCCGAACCGGGATGTTCAGCGAGTTGCCGCTCTGGGTGACCGCGTTCTCGTCGGGCGTGTCTCCCTGGGCGCGGCGGGCCTGGGCATCCCGAACGAAGCTGTCCAGTGACGGGGAGCTGCTGTCACCGAGAAACGAGAGCTCGAGCGAATCGGGCGCGCTCCCGCCGCCGCGCCAGTGGAAGCGCGCCGTCACGACAGCACGGTGCACGTCTCCGCCGCGCTCGAACGCCACCGTGTACTCGGCCTCCCATGGCCTTTCTTTGGCGATGAGGGTGGCGAGCAGTAGCGCGGTCACGGTGAGCATGGGAGATTCTCCTTCGAGAGGGCGGGAAGCTCGAGAGACGCGGCGCTTCATTATGAACCGAGGAATCGCGGACTCGAAAGAGCCGGTCCGATAGAGACGCGCCGGCCCCCGGTTTCGCTCGGTGTCCTTCGCCTTTTTTGAAGGTGGGCTCAGAATGACTCCCGCCTGACCCTCCGAGCGCCACTTGCTAAGCTCGACGGTTGGCAGTCTGGCGCGGACGCAGGTGCCGAATCGAAACTCTGTCAAGGGAGATGACGCGATGCTGACGATGCTGATGGCCCTGGCCCTGGCGCCCGATGCTCTGGCGGATCGCGCCGAGGACAACGTCGTGGCCTTCGCGAAGCTCGCCGGCGTCGTCCAGTACTTCCACCCATCCGACGGCGCGGTCGGCCTCGACTGGGATCGCTTCCTCATCGAGAACGTCACACGCGTCGAGAATGCCAAGGACTCCGAGCAGCTCGCCGCGATGCTGGAAGAAACGTTCCAGCGATTCGCACCGACCGTGCAAGTCTGGGCCGGCGGCGTGGACGAGGCGCCAGAGCCGATCGCGGTGTCCGGCGGTACGCACCGGGTGACGTCAACCATGTCTCTGGGTGACCATCCGATCCACCAGCCACTCGAGATGCGGTTTCACGAGGTTTCGCTCGAGCGTGATCCCGAGCATTGGGTCTCTGTGCTCGCATCAGGCATCTCGGCGCGGGTGCCGCTCTCAGTTCGAGCCGATGAGGCAGGGACCCTGCCTCGCACCGAGCCTTCGAAGCTCTCGTTCCAACGCCGGCCGGGAGACTGGTCGCCAGTGATCGCGTTTCGCAAGACGCGAGCGGCCACCGTGATCACGTTGTTCAACGTCCTGCGTCTCTTTGACCCGAACCTCGTGGTCTCCGAGGCTGACTGGGAGTTGGCACTCAGGGCGGCGCTTCGAAAGTCTGCGTTGGACGAGGATGCGCCCTCGTTCTCGGCGACGCTGCGCATGCTCGTGGCGGCTTCGGGTGATGCCTTCAGTGAGATCGAGGAGCCGTGGCAACATGGGCGAGCCCCGTGGCCGTTGGACATTCGATGGCTGAGCGGCGAGTGGGTCGTCACACATGCTCTGGAGGGAGTGGCTGCGGCGGGGGCCGCCGTGAGGTCTGTCGACGGTCGCCCGGTCGCGGACTACTTCGCGGACCTCGAACGTGAGCTTGCCGCGCCGAGCAAGAGTTGGTCACGACTGAGGTGTGCGGACGCTCTGGTTGAACGCGTCATTCTTCCTTCGAGGTCATTGGAGCTCGAATCGCTCGGTGGAGAAGGGAAGCTCGTCGAATATCCGATCGACGCTCCCTATCCGCCACTCCTGCCCGAGGCACGACGATTCGAGGAGGTGTCACCCGGCATCTCTTACCTCGATGCAACGTATTTGCCGGTCGAGGTCGGCTGGGGACTCACTGATGAGCTAGCTGGGATTCGAGCTCTCATCGTCGATTTGCGTAGCCGGACACCTGAACTGCACTCGAGACGTAAACGCATCTTCGGGAGCCTCGCTGTTCATCTCGTGGAGAGTCAGGCCGAGAAACGATCTTCCGGCGATCCCGGGGTCGTGTTTCGGGGACCGGAGGATCCGAAGCGCCGTGACGCCGATCGGAGCATCACGACTGTCGAGCCGAAATCTCCTTGCCTCACCGGGCATTTGGCCGTTCTGATCGACGGTCGAACCGTCGCCGATGCCGAGATCTTGGCCGACTTCGTCGCGCGACACCATCTGGGCGAGTTGATCGGAGAAGCGACAGCGGGAGGAGACGCGGTGCTCGCCAAACATTCGCTGCCGGGTGGCTATTCTGTCGTCTGGAATGTCCGGCGGCCAACGACCGAAGAGCGCGGCCGCGGGCTCTCGGTGTCACCAACGATCCCGGTGAAACCGACGCGCGCGGGCATCGCCACAGGCCGCGACGAGGTCCTCGAGAAGGCCATCGAGGTATTGAGCGCGAAGCTCGGCCGGTAGAGTCGCATCAGGGCCCGCGACAGATCTTTTTATTGAGGACCTAAACATCGCTCGCCAAAGGTCCCTCGGCGCCAGCGACTGATTCTCTCCCACTCCCGGACTTGACGCTTTCTGGCCTGGCTTCCTAGGATCGCCGCTCCGAGGAAAGCGAATCCACGACCAGAGATCTGATTCCGGGAAGTCGTCTGCCGGCGTGGCGACGAGGCAGCGTTCTGCTCTCTCTTGGCCCACGCTCCATCGTGACTTCGTCCGGATGACGGCTCGAAGAGAGGGAGAGAGAGATGTCGTGTTCACGATCAAGGATCCAGTTGCTCGTCACGGCGGTCTGGGTCGCCGGACTTCTGGGCTCCCCGGCCTTTGGGCAGCAGCGTGCCGCAAAGAGCCAGGGGCAGACGGCGACCGCCGAGGCGCCACCGGCGCCGAGGTTGTTCGAGCACGCTTCGCCGACCAAGAAAGAGACGGCCATCTTGATGGGGGAGGCGCCCTCGGCCGAGGTCGTCGAGGTGTGCGTGCACGACGACGCCTTCTACGTGCCCGTCGAAGATGGCTTGTTCACCGCAAGTGTCCCTCTGGCGCTCAATAGCGACAATACGATCTTCTTCACCTCGATCGCCCTCTCAGGCGAGCGGAGTGCGCCGCGTGCGACGGTGGTGACGAATGACTGTCAGGCGCCCACGGTGTTCATCGACGCGCCGGCGGAGGGAAGAGAGGTGACGACCGAGACCGTAGACGTGGCGGGTCGAGTCGGCGATGTGCTGAGCGGCTTCCTCGGTTTGAGCGTCCAGGTCAACGGCGTCGAAGCGATCGTGGACGTCGGGATCGGAACGAACGGGACGTTCCTGGCCACGAAGGTCCCCCTCGCCCTGGGTGAGAACGAGATCCGTGTCATCGCGACGGACCGACTGGGGAACTTCCGCAAGACGGTGGGGACGGTTGTGCGGACCGAGGAGCCGACGGAGTCCCCGCGCATGTTCATCGTGCGAGGGAACCGGCAGGTCGGGGTCGCGACGCGCGCACTGCCCGAGCCCATCGGCATTCGGATGCTGAAGGCCGATGGGCAGCCGTTCGTCGGCAAGCTCGTCACCTTCGAGGTGACGCGCAGCGATGGCGTATTGGATATCGATCCGGCATTCGAAGACGGGGTCTGCAGGCTTCAGGTACGAACCGATGACACCGGGTACGCCCAGGTGAATTGGCGGCTGGGGGGTGATGCCGGCTGTGGCAACAACCGCGTGGCCGTCCGCTCGACGAGCATCGAGGGCACGGTGTTGTTCTGCGCTTCTGCCGATCCCGTCGAAGCTTGCCAGATCAATATTGGAATTGGATCGAGCCAGCGCGGCGAGGCGGGGGCGCCGGCCTGTCAGCCGCTGGTCGCGTGGGTCAGTGATACCTGCAACGGCGTCGAGGGAGTCCCGGTCCAGTTCCGAGTGGTCCAGGGACAGGGCGCCGTGAACGGTCAAGACTCGGTCACGGTCCTGTCCGGTCCCACCGGACATGCCTCTGTCGATTTCACGTTCGGAGCGCCGGGTCGAAACGTGGTGTCGGCGACCTTCGTGGGCAATCCGGTCGAGCCGGTCGAGTTCGTGATGCGCGGCATCCCGCGCGGCGAAGGTGGCGCGGTCACGCGGTTCGCCGGGGTCGTTCTGGACAATGGAAACCGGCCCATCGGAGGGGCGACCTGTCGGCTGACGATCGCCGGCCAGGTCGTTGGAGAGGTGCTCTCGACGGTCGATGGACGATTCCTTTTCGACGCCGTGACCGATGGGCCCGGGCGGCTGCGGGTAGACGGCCTGACCGCGACCAGCTTGGGCGGTGAGCCGATCGAGCTCGGCAGCTTCCCCGTGCTCGAGTTCGAGGCTCTGGTGATCCCTGGCGCCGACAATGACCTGGGGGCACCAGTCCTCTTGCCTCGCCTCGATACTGCCAATCGCCGAAGCTACAGCGTCTCGGAGCCGACCGTGCTGGAGGTCGACGGGGTCCCGGGTCTGAAGATGGTGGTCGAGCCCGGGTCGATGTTCATCGACGGTCAGCCGGCGCCTGACGGCGCATTGATGTCACTGAACCAGGTGCATCATGACGACATCCCCATGCCGATGCCGGATGGCGCAGCGCCGACCTTCGCCTGGACTCTGCAGCCCGCCGGAGCGGTGTTCGATCCTCCGATTCGCATCGAGTACCCGAACATGACCGGGCTGCCGGCGGGTGGCATCGCCTACTTCCTCAGCTTCCTCCACGAGACCAACGAGTTCGAGATCGTGGCGACGGGCCATGTCACAGAAGACGGCTCCACGATCATCACCGACCCGGGAACGGGCCTCACGGTCGCCGGTTGGGGCTGCAATTGTCCGCCTTACTCGGTGACAGGAGACTGTGAGCAATGCTGTGAGCCGACCTCCACGATGGAGTGCGATATCGAGTTCGGCTGCTGCACGGACGTGCCCCTGGCGAACGACTCCTACCGATACACGTTCATGTTCGGCCCGTTCCCTCTCTTGGGCATCCCCGAGTTTGCAGCCGAGGCCAACGGCGCCGTCCGGCGAGAGCTTCGGTGCTGTGTGATCGGAGGCGTCGAGGGTCACGTCTGCCGGGCCGCCGGCACTGGCCGATTGACCGGAAACGTGCAGGGACCCTTCGAGATCCCGATTCCCCTCGGAGGCCCGTTGATCAAGGCGGTCGACAAGTTCATCTGCGACAAGATCGATCGGATCACCGGCGGCTTCGTCTCGTGCGAGGTCGGGGCCAATCTCGTCGGAACCGGAGCGAAGATCGAAGGCTCGCTGAATGCCTTCCGAGACGACTGCGAAGGACTGGCCGGTTGGAGCGGCCGCGGGACGTTCTCGATCGACGGTGTGGGAGGTCAAGCCACGCTCTCGCTGACGATCTTCGGCGAGACTTTCGCCTTCACCTTGAGTCTGACGGACACCATCAGCGGCAACTACGTCGCCCAAGGTGACTCGATGGGCTTCGTCGTGACCGATTCCGGTCCGACGCTGAGCGGGGAGATCACCATTCCCAATCCCTTCGGGGATGACTTCATGATTCCCATGAACAAGCAATTCGATCCCTTCATCAATGAGCCGTTCTCGCTGCAGCTCCCCGAGCCCCTTGGCTGTGAGGAGCAGTGACATGAAGCGAGGAAGAATCATAACGGTCGAGGCGGACCGGGCAGTCATCGAGGATTCGCAGAATGGAAGGAGGGAGCCGGTGAGCTCCGTGGAACTCAACAGCACGAATCAGGCTGGGACACTGGTGCGAAGGCTCATCGCTGCAATCGCCTTCGTCGGTATGGCGCTGGTGGCGGCGCCGTCGATGGTCGCACAGCCGCTCGACGAAACGTGGGTCGTCACGGTGAACGGTCAGACGGTCACGGTGAATCCCGATGGCAGCTTCCGGTTGCCCAATGTCGCCGCGCCGGACCAGTTCGGTCCGGGTGGGCCAGGTTCGGCGCCGGATTTCTTGAGTGACGATTTCCTGCGCGTCGTCGGAACGAGCTCGGCGGGTGGAGTGACCCGTTGGGTCTTCAGCGAGCCGTTTCAGATCCGGCAGGGAGACACCTACTTCATCGAGAACCTGACCATCACCGACTCACCGCCACCCTTGGTCGAGTCGATCCGGTGTTCGATCGACGAAGCGGTGTTGACCGAGCTCGGGGCCACCACTCAGGTGCATGTCACGGGCCTCTTGGCGAGCGGCGAGTCGCGAGACGTCACGGCGCGCTCGGAGTGGACGATCTACCGGACGAGCAATCCGGACATCGTCTCGATCGGGCCGGATGGGCTCGTGACCGCCTTCGGTGAGGGCCGAGCCTTCATCACGGCGGTCAACGAAGGAGCGACGACGACCGTAGCGGTCGCGGTGTCACCCGGGGATCCTCTGACGACGGTCGAGGGATTCGTCCAGCTCGAAGACGGCTCTCGGGTCGCGGGAGCGGAAGTCTCGATCGTCGGCTTTCCGGCCTCCGCAGTGAGCGAGCCTGACGGCTCGTTCTCGATCCCGGACGTCCCGGCCGAGCTCTTGGAGTCGATCCGCGTCTTCGCCACGGCGATCGTGGGACAAGAAAGGCTGACCGGCGTCTCCGAGTCCGTGGATCCCGAGCCCGATCTGATCACCGACGTCGGGCTCATCACACTCGGGGAGGTCAATCGGGAGGTGCTCATCCTCTGGGACGTAGTCAACGAGCACACGGAGGCCTTGAAGACGGCACTCGAGAACGCCGGCCTCAACGTGACCCTGAGCGAGACGACCGAGTTCGCATTCGACGGAACGAACCCGCCTCTGGGCAGCTTCGGCTGTGTCATCCATCTGAACGGAACGACCTACGACTCGGACATGCTACTCGCCGGTCAGCAGGCGCTCACCGATTTCGTGCAAGCGGGAGGCGGGTTCATCCATGGGGAATGGAACGCGTACGAGATCGACTTCCGTGACCGGATGCAGGCGATGCGCGACATCACCTTGATGACACGGACCAGCGGCCGTCAAGGACCCATCGAGTACCGCGACCGGGCAGGGCAAGAGGGCCATCCGATCCTGGCGAATGTCCCATCGAGCTTCTCGTTTTTGGCCGGGAGCAACATCGGACCGGCCCGCCAATTTGCCGAGAAGCCCGTGACGGTTCTGATGACCGACGAAGTCGGCTCCAGCGCTGTGGCGGTTCGGGAGGTTGGCGCAGGCCGTGTCGTTGGATTCTCCCATGCGGGGAATTACGACAGCTACGACGCGCTTTCGAACCAGTTCGTCCAGCAGCTCTACATCGACGGGGTCTTCTGGGCCGTCGGTGTGTACGAGTAACTCGAAAGCTCGGGACGAGTGCGGAGCTCTCTCCGCACTCGTCCATTCGCCTCGAGACTCAGTTGGCGATGTCGACCTCGATGGCGGAGACCTTGGGTTGATCGACGGTGGCCGTGAGCTGGATGTCGAGGGCGCCGTCATTGACGTCGACCTCGAAGGTCTGGATGTCGGCCGTGATGGCACCGACCGAGGCGGTGATGTCGTAGTTGGCCAGGACGACGTTGCCTTCGAGGGCGATGTCGAAGACGCGAAGGCCGGTGCCGCCTGGGCCGCCGCCGGGGGCGCCGAAGAAAATCTCGGCGAAGTGGAGCTTTACGCGGTAGCGTCCGGGCTCCAGGGGGATGCGGTAGGCGACCTTCGTCGGGTCGGTGGCGTCGCCCGAGCGCTCGGTGAAGTAGAGCTCGTCGTCGGTCGTGCCGAGGATGTCGGGGATCACCCGGTTCTCGAAGGTCTTGCCGCTTTGATAGAGCTGATCGGGGCACCACAGATCCAGCCCGCCGCGTCGGTACTCGTCGCCACCGCAGTTGATGCGGTTGATGACGGCCGGAGCATTCAGGCGACGCCGGTAGACGTGATCCTGAGGCGTGGAGTAGAGCGGTCCCCCGTAGGCGACGTACAGATAACCGTTCAGGATGCGCGCCACGGGCGAGAGCAGCGGCTCGGGGAGCGGCGGCAATCCGATCCAGGTGTTCGTCGTCGGATCGTAGGCGTGGGTCTCGGCGAGGGACTCGAGCCCGGCGGTGAGGTTGCGTCCACCCGCGATGAAGATGCGGTCGTTGTGGACCGTCGTGCCTTGCTCGATGTGAGAGCGTGGGAAGGGCAAGTCCGCTGCGGCGGTCCAGGTGTTCGAGACCGGGTCGTAGATGTGCACGTCGTCGACGTCTTGGGAGACACCATCGTGGCCGTGCTGTCCGCCGATGGCGTAGATCTTCCCGTCCAGCACCGCGGCGCCGAGGTGATTGCGCGGCTGAGGCATCGGAGCGGCCAAGGACCATCCGGCTCCTTCATTGTCGAGATCCAGGACGCCGTGCTGACCCGAGTCGGTCTGGCGGTCCGGAAGAAGGCCACCGAAGACATGGAGTTGGCGGCCCACGACCGCGGCGACGCTGCTGGCCCGGGCGAACGGCAGGTTCGGGCCGGCGCTCCAAACGTCGTTCAAGGCGTCGTACTTCCACACCTGATTGGTCGCGGGGCCCGGGCTCTGTCCGATGAAGCCGCCGATGATCCAGATGGTGTCCCCGTCGGTCGCGAAGGCACTGTGCGTCAGCGCGGTCGGCATGTCGGCGAGCCGGCTCCATTGGTCTTGGGCCGGGTCGTAGGCATCGACGCGGACCGATGCGTTGAGCGCCGGATCGAAGAAGCCGCCGAAGACGAGGATCTTGCCCTGATACTCGGCGACGGCCGCCGGCTGGAGGCGAGCGATGGGACCCTCTTGGCGGGTCTCCCAGACGCAGGGCGGTGAAGGCGCGCGCGTGGCCTGGCCCTTGGTCGCCGAGCCGGTCGGTTGAGCGACCGCGAGGCCGGGCAGCATCAAGAGCAACATCGAGAACAACAGACGGGCACGCGCAGCCCGGCGGACGCATCGGGCCGCCGGCTTGCTCGCCGGAAGCGAGTCGATCATGATTTGGATCCTTCAGTGTTCGGGTCGAGGAAGGCCCCACTGAACCAGGATCGATTCAGGGGTTCAAGGCGCGGTGAGCGCCGCTGTGGAGGCGACGGCCCGACAGATCTTCGGGCGTGATCCTCTTCTCTCTTCGTGGTCGACACTTTCGTCGGTCCACGGTTCGTGGCATGGCAACTTCGATGCAGCTCCGACTCGAAGAATTCGTGCTTTGGGTGCGCGACCTGGATCTCAGCGTCGCGTTCTACCGAGATCGGTTGGGGCTCTCGTTGGCCATCGATCGAGAGCACTGGAAGGTCTTCGACACCGGTGCGGTGAGGCTTTGCTTGAGACCGAGATCCGAGCCCTACGCCGAGGGCATCGAGAGAGCGGGACGTGTCGAAGGCCATCCCGGCTCCGAAGTGGTGTTTCGGACGACCGAGCTAGACGACCTCATGCACGTACTCGCCGGGCAGGGCGTCTCGATCGAGCTGCCGCCGACGGAGATGCCCTACGGCCGCATCGCCTCGCTCCGTGATCCCGACGGCTATTCCGTCACGCTCTTCGAGGCTCCGAATTGACGGGATGAACCGAGGCCGAGCGGCAGGACGTGGAATTCCGGAACGCTCAACGGCTCAACGTCGAGCTTTCAAGTTCGAAGTGTCCAGCGGCTCTCGGCCCCGCGGACTCTGGTCTCTGCGTCCTGAAACGGCAGCTACGAAAACCGGTGGGGTCGTGTCCATGAGCCCAAGCCTGTAAGGCTTGCATTCGTTCTCGAGTGCGACCACGGAGTTTCGGATCTCAGGTCTGGGTGCTTTCCGAGGCGCTTGGAAGGAGGACGCGGAGACCGGCTGAAGCCGGCGGTCCGAGTGTGGCGGTCCAAGGCGGCAGGAAGAGGGACTCGGAGACCGGCTGAAGCCGGCGGTCCGAGTGTGGCGGTCCTAGGCGGAAGGAATTAAGGAAGACACGGAGACCGGCTGAAGCCAGCGTTCCGAATGTGGCGCACCGAAGGCCGCTGTGCTTCAGCTCAAAGATTCCTCTTCTGAACCTTGCCGGTGGCGGTTTTGGGGAGGGAGTCGCGGAAGGTCCATTTGACCGGGCATTTGTAATCTGCGAGCTGATCGGAGCAGTACGCCGTGAGCTCGTCCTCCGTGACGTTCTGCCCCGGCGCCAAGACGATGTGTGCCGAGACGATCTCTCCCCAGACCTCATCCTCCTCGCCGACGACAGCCGCCTCCGCAATTGCGGGGTGGTGGTGGAGGACTTCTTCGATCTCGCGGGGGTAGATGTTGGCGCCGCCTCGGATGATCATCTCTTTCTTGCGTCCGGAGATGGTGATGTATCCGTCCCCATCCATGTGGGCGAGGTCTCCGGTGTGGAGCCAGCCGTCCCGAAGCGTTTGGGCCGTTGCTTCGGGATTCTGAAAGTACCCCTTCATCACGTTGTCGCCGCGGACGATCAGCTCGCCGATCTCACCGCGAGGCAGCTCGTCGCCTCGGTCGTCGACGATGCGGATCTCCTGGCCGGGGAGGGCCAGGCCGACGGTTCCGATCTTGCGCTCGCGGTCGACGGGGTTGACGGCGCTACCGCAAGTCCCTTCGCTGAGCCCGTAGCCCTCGATGATCTTGGCCTGGAACTTCTGCTCGAAGGCGCGGAAGACGGCTTCGGGCATGGGAGCGGCGCCGCAAATGCAGTAGCGGAGGGACGACAGATCACGGCCTTCGCCGGCGGGGTGCTGAAGGAGGATGGCGTACACCGTCGGGACGGCGCTGAACACCGTGGGCCGGAAGTGCTCGAGGGCTTCGACGAAGGGCTCGGGTGAGAAGCCGGGGAGCAAGACGAGCGATCCGCCGACGGCCAGGGGGGCGAGGATCGTCACGACCTGCGCGTTGACGTGGAACACGGGCAGTACGCAGAGGAATCGATCGTCTGCAGAGTAGCTACCGGCCGCGATGATCTGATAGGCGTTCGCGATGTAGTTCTTGTGAGTGAGGATCACCCCCTTGGGCTTGCCGGTGGTTCCGGAGGTGTAGATGAGGGCGGCTTCGCTCTCGCTCGTCGGCTCGGGAGTCGGGAAGCCGTCGCCGGTCTCCTCGAGCTCCGCCAGCGACCGCTCACCTTGCGTGGGCTCGAAGGTCAAGCAGTGCATGTCGGGCAGATCGGAGATCGCTGCTCGGACGCTCTCGAGGTGGGCGCTCTCTGTGATGACGACCTTGGCTTGGCTGTTGTCGATGATGTAACGGAGCTCGGGAGGGCGAAGCGCCGGGTTGAGAGGCACGGGCACGAATCCGGCCCCGGTGGTCCCGAAGAACACGTCGATGAACTCGGGTCGGTTGGCGGTCACGAGCACGACGCGGTCCCTGGGCGCCACCCCGAGCGCATGGAGCTGGCGAGCCACTTTCGCGGCGCGATCGCGCACCTCGCCGCGAGTCCGGCGACCCGGCTCTCCGAGGAGAAACGGCCGATCTGGACCTTCCTCGACTCGGCTCTCGAGCAATCGGCGCAGGTTCGGCGGACAGTCGTTGAAGTCGAAGTGGCTCATCGAAGCGTCCTCCCCGGTTGATGGAGCTGGTCGGGTGTGGAAGGGTAGCGTGATCGCCGCGAGCTCGTCTTCGCAGGCGGACCCTGGCCCGAACCCGTCGGCCGATCATATCCGGATTCGATGGGAGGACGCACCCGTGTCGGAGATTCGAGGCATGTCCAGATTCCTGCTGTTGCTGATCTCGTCGTTTGCCCTCGCTTCGCCGGGACGGGCGCAAGAAGAGCCCAAGGGCGAACCGGCCAAGCCGCTGGAGATCGTTCGGTTGGTGACGATCTCGAACGAAGCGCCCCACAGTGCCTTCACGGACCTGGTTCGCTGGCAAGGCGAGCTCTGGTGCGCGTTTCGAGAAGCTTCGTCTCACGTGCCGGGCTCCGGCGGTAGCGACGGTGTGATCCACGTCATCCACTCCGACGACGGGACGGACTGGCAATCGGAGCCGCGGCTAGCGATCGAGGGCCTCGACCTTCGGGACCCGAAGCTTTCGGTGATGCCCGATGGTCGCTTGATGCTGCTGATGGGCGGCTCGCGCTATGTCGACGGGAAGTTCGTCGATCGGCTCTGCCGCGTGAGCTTCCGGCGGCCCGCTGGAGACGCCTTCACCGAGCCGGTGCCTATCGAGGTCGACGCCAAGATCCGCACGCCGGAGGACTGGCTCTGGCGAGTGACCTGGCGAGGGGAAGTGGGCTACGGGGTGATCTATCGGGCGGTCTCGGACGGGGAATGGAAGTGCCATCTGGTCGCGACGCGAGACGGTATCCGGTACTGGCCGATCACCGAGTGGGACATGGCCGGAGGTCCGACGGAGGCGACGCTCCGCTTCCTGCCCGATGACCGGATGGCGGCGATCCTGCGCCGGGACGGTGGGGATCGGCGAGGCTGGCTCGGCGAGAGCGATCCGCCGTACCGAAAGTGGACGTGGAAGGAGCTTCCCATTCGACTGGGGGGACCGGACATGGTGCGACTGCCGAGCGGTGACTGGCTGATAGGAAGCCGGGACTACGAGACGAAGGGGAACCGGACGGCCCTGTACCGAGTCACCTCCAAAGGCGAGGTCGAGCGACTGCTCGAGCTCCCTAGCCGAGGGGATACGAGTTATCCGGGGATGGTGCTCGAGGAGGGGCGGCTCTCGATGAGCTACTACGCGAGCCATGAAGGGAAGAGCGCCGTCTACTTTGCGGAGATCCGGGGCGATCTGCTCGAGGGGAAGTGACATGACGACCTTGATCTTCGATGCGGACGACACGCTCTGGGAGAGCGTTGACCACTTCCGCGCGACCGAAGACGCGTTCCTGGACATCCTGGCCGAGCAGGGAATCGATCGGGCGAGGGCCCGCGAGCGCGTGATGCAGCGCGACCGGGAGCGTGCTCCGAAGCAGGGCTACGGGGCGGGTGCCTTCGCGAAGACGCTCCTGGCGACCGCCGACGAGCTGCTGCCAGGCGGATCGAGCTACGAGCTGCGTCGCCGGGTGCGCCACCTGGGCTCAGCGCTGCGCCGCCATCCGATTCAGCTCCTCCCGATGGTGTTCGAGACCTTGTCCGACCTGCGTCAGCGCAACCGCTATCGCCTCGTCCTCCTCACGAAAGGCCACGCCGACGAGCAGGCGGCGAAGGTCGAGCGCTCCGACCTCGGGCGGATCTTCAACCACTGCGAGGTCCTTCGAGAGAAGCACCCGGCAGCCTACCGGGACATCGTCTCGCGCTTCGACTGCTCACCCGAGCGCACCTGGATGATCGGCAACAGTCCGCGCTCGGACATCAATCCGGCGCTCGAGGCGGGCCTGAACGCCGTCTACATCCCGCATCCGCGCACCTGGGAGCTCGAGCAAGCCCAGCTCCTCGAGAGCGACCGCCTCACCATCGTCGAGCGTTTCGAGGATCTGCTCCAGCTCTTCCCGTGAAGGGGCTCATCGGATCACCAGCTCGTGATCCGCTGATCCGATGAGCCTTGGGAGATCCCCTCAGCGCTTTCTCACGTTGAAGCCGCATTCGACTTCGTCGTAGCAGTCCATCACGGCCAGCGTCTGAGCTCGTCCGAGCAGGCACTTCTCCTCGCAAAAGCTGAAGGGGATCCTTACACACGCGCAGAATGGCGTGTAGAGCCGAGCCTCCTTCTTCTTGTGATTCCTCGTGCAGTACCCGCCTTTGTCGATCGCTTCCCCGCAGGCCGGTGAGAACTCGATCTGGTCGGGGCACAGATCATCCGAGCCGATCGTGATTCCTCCCAGGTCGAAGCTCCACGGGCCACAGGGCATCCCGGTCCCCGAAATGGCGATCTTGACGGGCTCCATGCTCACGCCGCGGTTGGCGCAGGGCTTCGGGCAGATCTCGGGCAGGCGATCGTGAGTCGCAACGAGCGACAGGGCAAGGCAGAGACTCAAGCAATGAGCAATCATGACAATTCTCCTGAGTTGCGGGGCATCCGCACGTCAACGCCCCTCGTAGCTCTCGAAACAGACCGCCTCTTCGAAGCAATCTGCGAATCCGATCATGTCGGGTCTGCCGAGAATGCAGATCGATAGACGCAGCCCGATGATGGGATTCCAAAGCCGGTAGCATTCCGGCGAATAGGCGAGGATCGGCGCGAAGCGGTGCAAGGCAATGCAGTAGCCCAGCCTTTCGACCAAGAGGCCGCAGTCGGGGCTGAAGACGATACGATCTGGGCATCCTTCGTCCGAGCCGATCGGGATGCCACCGATCTCGAAGTTCCAAGCACCGCACGGTACTCGATCCTCCGATATGTCGACCGTGGCCTCCTCGACCTGGACACCACGATTCTCGCAGCCGAGGCCGCAGCGTTTGGCCTCTTGAGCGGGTCCGGTGCCCAGCGCCCAGAGCACAAGAAGCACCTCGAGTAAGAACATGTGAGCCTCCCGAGAGCTCAAAAACCAATGGCTATTCTGGCGGCTCTGTCTACCGACCCAGCCACCAGTCCGAATGTTCAGCGACGGTATTGGGCGAGGCGGTCGCGAACTCGCCGTTCGACTTCGGGATCGACCGGGGTGTTGCCATAGAAGTTCCCGCGGGCGCTCTCGACCTCGGACGCGAATCGCGGATCGGTCTCGTAGACCGTCATGAGCTGCTCGAATCCACTTGGGTCGTCTTTGGGCCAGTGCGAGCCCATGGCGAGCAGGGCATTGGTGCGGACTCTCTCGGAGGTGTCGTTCTCGAACACGAATCGAAAGAGCGCGACGGCCTTTCGGCCGCTGCCTCCCTGGTGGTCCATGGCAGCCATGTTGGCGGCCACGACGCCTTTGCGCCGATAGTGCTCTGCCTCGTCCGAGTTGCCCTTGAGGTACAAGATCGACTCGAAGAATTGCAGACCAGTTCTCCGGGCATAGGCGTGTAGCGGATCCGTCCAATCGAGCGGGACGGGATGCGCATCGAGGCGCAGGATGAGGTCGGGGATCTCATCGACGGGGACCGAGCGACACAGGGCCGTCACGACGGTCTGGGCCGCTTCCGCCGGCATCTCCTGGAGATATCCCTCGATCTCGGGAGCGCGCTCGGGAGCGATCCTTGCCAGGGTGGCGAGGCCCAGGACCCTGAGGTCGTCGTCCGGCGAGGTGATCAGTTCATCGAGCAGCCCTTCGTGGCCGGGTGACAACGAGTTGAGGATGCGGCGAGCGGGAGGAAGCAGGAATTCCCGAGGGGTCTCCCGTGTCTCGATGAGTCCGGCCACGACCGGGAGCTCTCTCTCGGTGAGCATGCCTGCCGAGGCGAGTAGCCTTCCAAGGGCACTGGCGCCGTCGCCGCCTCGGGAGACCTGCTCGAGCCAGATGAAGAACTGTTGGTCGCGACTGGGTCCAAAGGCCTGCGCAAAGGGGCCAATCTCGAGCTGGGCGAGGGCGCCGGTGGCGGACAGGGCGAGCCGAGCGACGTGCTCATGGACTCGGTCGCGAGGCTCGGAGAGGAGGTACTCGACGAGGTCGAGCCCGAGTGCAGGCCGGATCTGAATCGCCCGGTGAAGTGCCCCTTCGAAGGCCTCCTGGTCGCGTTCCCGGGTGGCGGCCACGAGGGCGGCGAGCCAGTCGGAATCGTCGATGGGTAGGAGTGGCGAGGGAGCGGACGGCGAGTGGATCTTCGGGACGAGACTCACCTCTGGGGTTGGAATCGCGGGGGCCGCGGGCAGTGCGGGCAGTGTGTGGGTGCGTGCGGTAGCCGGGCGAGCGGGTGTCGAGTCGGAGGAATCGGGAGTTCGCTCGGGGCGATCGAGGATTGTGAGGAGCAAGAGGCAGAGAGCCACAGCAGAGACGGAAGCAGCAAAGATACGCTTGGAGGTCATGGGGAGAGCCCTTCAGCACGTGAGGTAATGGAAGGTCGAGGTGTGCTGGGTCGGGCGGTCGCGAATCCGAAGGCGTCAGTGCTTCTCGGGCTTCTTCGGGCAGACGGCTTCGCCGAAGCAGTGGATGTCCTCCATGGCTTGAGGGGGGCCGAGCCTGCATTCCCAGTCGAGGCAGATGATCGCCGCGGTGACGCAGATGCACTGCGGGTAATAGACAGTGACCTTGTCGGACCAGGCGCGCTTGATGCAGTGCCTCTCCTTGGGGACCTGTTTGGCGCATTCGGGGCGATATCTCAGGATGGCCGGGCAGAGGTCCGACGTCGAGTTGAGCTCGACGGGTCCGATGTTGAAGGTCCAGGTGTCGCAGGTCGATCCATGCTCGGACACGCTGATTCGGTACTCCTCGAACTCGACACCGATACCTTGGCATTCGCCTTCGCAGACGAAGGACTCTTGGGCGGTGGCAGCGCCGGCGATGAGCGAGACGAAGAAGAGAGCGAAGATGAGACGCGACATGATGCGATGCTCCAGATGACTGACCGTCCGCGGGGTGAATGCGGTGAGGCAATGCCTCGTTCGTATCAATAGGCGTAGGCAGACGGCCCAAGGTCTCGCGAGATTCTGGATTTTTTTTGGCGCTTCGAGCGCTGAGCTCTCGACTTTGAAGTTTTGAAGGTGGGAGTCGGCTCGGTGGGGCAGGGCGAACGCGAGCTGTTCGACGTCGAGCGCTGAGCTCTCAACGTCGAAGTTTCGAGGCTGGGTGTGACGGGGCGGTCTCGACTCTCACGTGAGAGCGGTTCTGGGGCGCTGCTCAGCGCGGCCGGAAAGTGGGAAGCCTGGCGATCACCAGCACGCCGATCGCGGCGGCGGTGGCGACGATGGCTCGGATCGCTGGGCTCAGATCCATGAGGAGCAGCGTCAGTGTCACCGCGAGCAGCACGGCGACGATGGCCTGGATCTTGACGTCTGGGCGAATGCCACGATGCTCCTGCCAGTCACGGAGGATCGGGCCGAAGAACCGCGATCGGAGCAGGCGGCGGTTCCAGGCCGGCGAGACGCGGACGAGGATCAAGCTGGTGAGGAGCAAGAATGGGGTCGCCGGCAGGCCGGGAAGCACGGCGCCGAGCGCACCGAGCGCGAAGAAGAGCGCTGCGCCGCACCAGTAGACCGCACGAATTGCGCCGGAGATCCTCTCGAATCGTCGATCCGGACGCGTGACCGACGGAGGGGGCTCGGCCTGGGTGCGCTCGGAGCTCGCCTCGCTCATCGCGGCCAGCCCATCTCGCTCTGCGGCGCGGACGTTGTGGATTCCTCGCGAGGCACCGGCGACACTGGGCGCCAACTCGAAAGCCTCATCCCTCTCACCGGAGCTCCCTCAGATGAAGTCCCTTTCACCAACCCGACTCGCCGCTCTCTTCCTCATGGTCCTCGGCTTGCCCGCCTGCTTCGTCGCTCGGCAGAGCACCAATGAGCCGCTCGCGATGAGGGCCGTCTCCGGGCTCGAGCCGGGTCGGTCCACCGCGCGGGACGTCGTGAACCTGCTGGGTGCTCCCAATGATGTCGTCCAGCTCGGAAAGCGCACGGCCTATCAATACGTGCACACGATCGAGAAGGACACCGGCCTTTTCTTGTTGATCCTCGGGTTCGGCAACGTCGATTCCCGGCAAGACCGTGTCTGGCTGTTCTTCGACGAGAACGAGACGCTGACGCATCTCGGCTCGACCTTCTCCAGCCACCGACCCCAGTATGCCATGCCTTGGGAGGACATCCACGAGGCCTCGGACAACGACTCGCGCGACGAGGATCGGCGAGAGGAAGAGGGGCTCCAGTGATCCGCCTCTGGTGGCTGCTGCTGTTGCCTTCCTGCGTGAGCTTCGAGTACAGCCGGCAGAGCTTGAACGAGCCGATCAAGCCGGTGGCCGTGAGCCAGCTCACCGAAAAGGAAGCCGGACTGCAGGATTGTCTGAATCGACTGGGGGCGCCGAACGAGCTGTGGGAGACGCCCGAGGGATTCGCCGCGGTGTATGGCTGGTATGACCAAGGTGCGTGGAACTTGACGGCGAGCGCCAACATCCGGTCGGTGCCGCTGCGGTTCGATTACACGTCGACGAACCTCGATCTGCGAGGTGTCGTGTTGCTCTTCGATCGGGATGCCAAGCTGCTCCGGGCTCGTGTCGGCCGCTTGGCCGTGATCACTCAGGACCTACGCAAGCGTCCGGTTCGGGTGGTCTCGGATTGATGGTCGGAGGACCGGTCTGAAGTTCTCGAGCGGGCCGGGCGCTTCTTCGGAATCCGCCCGGCCTCGCGGCCGGGCCGTCCGGGCCGCTGATTGACAAGGACTTGGCAGGCGTGGGACAGTCATTCGGATGCTCCCGCGGACTGCTTTCCCGCGCGGGTGCCAGCACCATTCCGAGGAGAGACTCATGACTCGAGCGCCCCGACTGCTACTGATGATCTTGATCTTCGCGGGGATCGTCGCGGGAGGCTGCACGAAGCGAAAGAACCGATTCATCTTCTCCAGCGAGACGAGCACGACCCCGGGCGATCTGGCCCCGAAGCTGGAGTCGGTGTTCCCCGAGCGCTCGTCTTCGAACGCGGCCCCCGGTACCGAGATCAGCGCCGTCTTCGACCGTCCGGTCGACCCGGCCTCGGTGACGACCACTTCGGTCGTGGTGCGCGGTCCTCAGGGCAAGGTCGACGGATCCGTCGAGGTCGTTGCGGCCGGTGCCGGAAGCGAGATCCTCTTCCGACCGAGCACCGATCTCTTCGTGCGCGGCGAGTACACCGTGACGCTGCGGCAGAGCATCCAGACGCCCCAAGGCAATCGCCTGGTGGGAGATCAGGTCTGGAGCTTCCGGACACGCGATGGTCTCTTCGACCTGGAGATCGGGTTGGATGACGGGCTGTTCCAGGAGACCTTTGCGAAGGTCGGCATGGACGACCAGGGCATCGGCCACTCCGTCTGGACCTCGAGAGGCGCGAACGGCCTCGCCGTGCAAGCAGCGCTGATGGACGTCGAGACCGGCTGGCAGCCCGCTCGCCCGCTGGACAACGGGCCGGACTTCGAGGCGGCGAGCCCTCATCTCGCAGTGAATGGCGCGGGCGATGCCATCGCGATCTGGACACGGCGGTACAGCAGCCCCGAGTCGATGACCGGGTTCGAGGTCATGGCGAGTCACTACGACTCGGAGAACGGCTGGAGTGATCCCGAGCGGATCGACCAGGACGATGAGAACAAGTCCGCCAACGGCAATGGAGTCACCATCGACGCGGCCGGCAACGCGATCGCGGTCTGGGCTCAGCTCGCCGATCAATCGGACGGACGGCTCTGGGCGCGGCGGTGGAACGCCGAGAGCGAGGAGTGGGAAGACTCGGAGCCGATCCAGTCCACGAACACGCTGGGCGGAGTCCCGGTGATGCAAGGCAATGCCAAGGGGCATACGTATGTCGTGTGGCGGCAGGACCGCGCGACCGAGGTCTGGGCGAATCGATATGCGCCGGGTGAAGGCTGGAGCGGCGACGAGGAGATCAGCGAGGCCCAGGACTTCGTGCTCGAAGATCCGCAGATCGCCGTCGACAGCAGTGGCAACGCTTGGGTGGTGATGCGTCAGGAAGAAAGCCGAGGCGACGACCCCGATCGCCTGCTCGCGAATCGCTGGGAGGACGGTTGGCAAGGTCCGGTCCCGATCGAGTCGCAGGAGCAGTCCATCGTCGAGTTCGACCTCGCCAGCCGCGGCTCGGGTCGGGTCCTCGTGATCTGGCGGCAGCAGGGTGAGAACGACGAAAACGATCCGCTCGCGGGCAACGAGTACCTGCCGGGCAGCGGTTGGCAGGGCGACAAGATACTGTTCCAAGACGAGCTGGGGCACCTGGCCGAGCCATCGGTGGCCTTGGATCCCGACGGAAACGCGCTGGTCTCGTTCCGGCGCGACGTGTTCGGCCTCGAGCTGAGTGACATCTGTGTCTCGCGCCGCCCCGATGGCGGCGAATGGGACACGCCGCAGGCGGTGGAGCACACCTACGAGTCCACGCGTGAGCCCCTGTCGGTGCTCGACTCGCAAGGGAATGCCCTGGTGTTCTGGCTCCGGCGCGACGGACGCAGCGAGCTCCTGCAAGTCGCGCGCGGTATCGCGGGTGCCGGTTGGCTGCCCGAAGAGACCGTCGGCACCGATGTCGTCGGACTGCAAGGAGTCGCAAAAGATCGTCAAGGACGGGCCATCGCCGTATGGGAAGCCCAGGACGATATCGAGGCCCCACTCGAGGTTCGCGGTAACGCGTTCCGTTGATTCGAGCGCTCGTGGAGGAAGCCGGCTCCGGCCGGCTTCCGTTCGGCTGAGGCATGGAGCGGCCACCCCGTCGGGAGGTACAATTCGATTCCCGGCTCCGACACCACCATCCGAAAGGACACAGACGTGATCGACGTGGATCGCCTGTCCGCCCAGGACATGATGAAGACCGATCTGATCAGCCTCAACGTCCGGTCGACCTTGACCGAGGCGGTGCGGATGTTCGAGGAGAACGGCGTGAGCGGCGCGCCGGTCGTGAACGATACCGGTGATCTGGTCGGTGTGATCTCCTTGACCGATGTCGCGCGCTCAGAGCACTTCAAGACGGAGCGCTTCGATGGCCGCGCGACTCAATCCGTCTACGAGTACGATCCGCTGCTCGACCTGAGGCCGGACGAGCTGGCCGATGAAGGGATCGAGCTGCCCTCACTGGACTACGACCAGGAAGGCCTCGATCTCGAGACCGTCGAGTCCTGGATGACCGCGCGCATCGTCTCGGTCTCGCCGGAGACCACGCTGCCCGAGCTGTGCCGCATCATGGCAGACGAGTCGATCCATCGCGTGTTCGTCGCGAGCAATGGTCGGCTCCAAGGCGTGGTGACGACGTTCGACATCGTCAAGGCCATCGGCTCGCGCTGAGGTCGAGAGGAAGCGGAGAGCTTCCTGCCCAAATCGATTCGCCGTCGGAGCCCGATCGGTTCCGAGGGGAGGCTTCCGAATCTGGGAAGCGATGCGTGAGGGACGAAGCGATTCCGTCCAGGAGGCCGGCTCGTCCCTCACTTGCGGCACGAACCGCTTCGCCCGCTCCGAAGTGACCTCTGCAATCGAATGCCCGGGACGCGTTCGGGCCCCTGGCTCTCGCCACTCGACCTGGCCTCGGTCCCGGAGTAGGCTCGAACGTCCGGCGCCGGATCGCGACCTCGCTTCCTGGAGGTGATGACATGCACCTGTCCGCCCGTACGCTTCTGCTCGTGACCGGCCTCGCCGGGATGACCGCTGGTGCGCAAGACCCCGCACAGACGTCCGTCGATGATGAGAACGCCATCTACGCGTTTCGGTCGCTCGAGATGCAGGACGTCGCCCGCGTTGCCGAGCTGTATCGCCTGACCGATACCTTCGGTCCGGCACTCTGGCCAGGCTTCGACACCCGGCAGATTCCGATCGCCGTCAATCACGACGACCGAGAGGAGATGCTCTTCGCACACCCGGCGCCTCCCTCCGAGTTCGAGCCGACGGACGCATTGAGGATCGCCGGTCAGCCCGTCCTCATTCGAGACGGCTCCACGCGCTACGGGCCGCGGGGTGGTGGTTGGGCCGTCGACCTCGCCGGACACCAGACCGCTTATGTGTGCACGCTCCAGCCTCGTCAGAGCACCGAGGAATACCTTTCTCTGCTGATCCACGAGTGCTTCCACGTGTATCAAAGGCGCTTTCAGGCGATGCCGAGTGCTGGTTGGAAGGAAGCACCCGAGGATGACGCCGAGTACTGCGCGCGCATCGGGCTGGAGAGCGCCGTCCTGCAGGCAATGCTGGTCACTGAGGACGATGAGAGAATTCGGGAGCTCGCGCGGCAATTCGTTGCCGTGCGTCAAGCGCGCTACGCGCTCCTCGACGAGGCCCAGATCCGCGGGGAGGCGATCAACGAGTACAACGAAGGCACGGCCACCTATGTCCAGGCGCGCCTCTACCAGCTCCTCGCGGACCGCGGCGCTCCCGAGCCCGAATCCGAGATCGCGCATTACGGGCGCTTCGAGAATGCGGGTCGTCTCTATGCCGACACGCTGAGCCGAATCGACCCTCCCGACGATCAGCTCATCCAGTTCCACCATTGCCAGTACCAGAACGGCATGGCCATCTGCCTGGCACTCGACCGGCTTCGACCGAGCTGGAAGATGGAGATGAAGGAAGCCGGGCGCACCCAATACGATCTGCTCGCGATCGAGATGGCTGTCGCACAAGAAGACGAGGCCGCCTTGTTGGAAAAGGCGGAGGAGCAATTTGGCTACGCAAATCTCCTCGCCGCGCAGACCGGCATCCTCGAAGAGCGGCTCGCCACGATCCGAGGCTATCTCGATGCACCTGGCCGCCGGTACCGCATCCATCACCGGGAGATCGCGGGTCGCTTCAATTGGAAGCCGGCCGGCCCGGTCTACCGCGCGCCGACATCCATGCTCGACGACCAGCCGCCGAATGGAGCCTCCGTTTGGGCGGGTGGCATCCTGCGCTTCGAGCGAGGCGAGCTCGACTTCACCGGTCAACCCGTCCCGATGATCTTCCGACAAGACTACCTCGAGTGGATCGATCCCGAGCCGACCGAAGGCGACCTCGTCATCGAGTCCGAGAGCCAAGAAGGCGACGTCCACACCGAGGTGAAGATCCGCACCGACGGCTTCGAGATGACCGTCCCGAAGGCTCGGATCGTGCGCACCGAAGGACGAGTGGACATCCACCCGATCGATCGCTGATCTGAAACACGGTTCCGAACAGAGCCCGCGCGACCGATACGGGAAGCGGCTGCTGAGCTGGGAGCCGCTTCCTCGACGGTGCCACTGATCGAGCGGAGAGGTGCGGAGCAAGGGAGAATTCGGAGTGCGCTGTCGTCGCAACGGCGGCCCCGGCCCAAGCTCGCTTGCGCAGAGCCCTCGCCGACAGACACGGTCTTTGACTCGCTCGACTTGGGCACTCCATCGCCCTCGCCCTCGGGCCCAGTTTCACCACTGTATGCTCCGTCGGTCCGCCGGCGGGGGCGCCGCGGACTTGAAACTACTGGGAACGCGGGCGTCCCGCCCGCTTGGATCGCGGAACAGGCTCGCTGCTCCGGTAGGTTCACGGCATGCCCCGATCTGAAACCAGAGCCCGCACGGGTCCCTGACATAAGACGCCTTCCGTTGGGACGGTGGGATTCACGGCGAGGACTTCATCCGTCCGGTAATGAGTGAGGGACGAGCGGATATCCTCGTCGGTCAAGGCGTCGGAACGGT
>JAVJTD010000233.1:0-24276 GCA_040219065.1 Planctomycetota bacterium | reverse complement strand
GCCTGGGCCATGGAAGCAGAAGAGCCTCTCGGTCTCCTCGTCGAAGAGCAGCCAGGGGTACAGGCTGCGCCACTGATCCCCCGTTCGCCAGTACAGCCGGTGCGGCTCGATGCCGGCTCCGACGGCCGTGCCGCCTTGGGCAAGGACTCGGGGGCTTTCTCCGGTCAGGTCCAGCACGTGGGCCCGCCGCTGGTCGCTGTCCTCCTGCCGAGCGACCTGTCCGACAAAGAGCATCTTGCCCGCCGGCGGTAAGAACAGCTCCGCTTCCCAAGCCGCGTCCAGCGCGGCGAGGAGGATGTCACCGGCGTCCTGATAAAAGGTCGCCGATCGCTTCGAGCCCTGGCCGACGACGGCATGACGATAGGCGGGCAGGGTGTCCAGCAGCTCGCGGCCCTTGATCGAGCGTCCCTGGGTCTTTGCGTCGGTGCCCGCTTCCTCGCAGAGCAGCCGGTAGCACTCGGCCAGCGATCGCTGCTCGATGCGGCCTTCGGGCACCTTCAACGCCGACACCCATTGTCCGATCGATCCACGCCTTAGCGGCGAGACGTCCTTCGGAGGTGCGGCGGCGACGGCAAGCCGCACCGATACCTCCCAGGCGAAGTAGGCCGTGTCGTGCCGGTCCTTCGAGCTCTTCGCGTTGTAGGCCCGTCGCCGCAGCTGCGCGACGGGAAGGGGGAGCCAGGTCATGTTCGGTGCGCCGTGAACGGTGATGGGGACGGACGGGGCGGAAGGAGCAAGTGCGTCTTGCGCGGAGCCCTTCTTCCCTCGGTGGCCCTAGCCTAGCGAGCGAGGCTCGAGAAATCCAACGGGACGGATGCCTCGCTTCGGGGCGCCACTCGCTACACAACCCGCTCGCCAACTCCGCCCCCGTTCGACCGGAGAGCGTAAGCCCAACGGCCCGGCTCCTCAGCACACTCGGATCGTCGGCGAGAGGCTTTGCCGCCTCGTTGAGCTGGTGCTCGCCGTCGCCATCGCGCAGAACGAGGTAGTCTCCCAAGAATGCCGACCGCGCCGTCGAGCGGTACGGTCCTTCCTCCTCGACGCTTCTTCCGGAACTGACGTTGGCGCTTTGCGGAGCGGAGCTGACGCTGAACGTCGTCCCAGGCATGCCAGCGGGAGGAGTGCGTCTTCGGAGCTCCGCTGCGCTTGCGCCTAGCGCGGCGGGCGGCATCGCTACGCTCGCCGCGGGGCGGGAGCCGGCTTCGCCTCGGCTCCCGCGAAGGCCGTTTCGGGCGAAGCCCTCCCGGCCGAGGATGCTCGCCGGCCGCTCGGCGGCCCCTCGCTCCGCGACCCCTGGCTCGCTCTCGGCCGGCTCACGCTCCGGCTTCGCACGGAGCGGAGCCGATCCCTCGGCACGCGGCGTCGCTCGGCGCGACTTCCGACGCCCCTTCCCAGAGGGCAGTCACGCTCGGGCTTCGCACGGAGCGGAGGGCTCGGAGTGTAGGAGCCGGCCGGTAGCCCGGTTCGTCCGCGTCCTGACCCCGGCGGAACCGAAAAGAGGTAAGGTCAATCAGTGATGACCCTGGCGGGACGGACGCCGAGGGCGTTGACGCGGTAGTCCGGCGTGTTGTCGTAGCGGTTCGCCGAACGGGCGAGCACGGCGGGGCTGCTGAAGCTGCCCCCGCGGAACACGCGGTTGCGGGCGCCATCTATCGAGCGCAGGCCATCGCCGGCTCGAAAGGCGATCTCGTAGTCGCCGTATCCGTCGAGGCACCATTCCCACACGTTGCCGTGCACGTCGTGGAGCCCGAACCGATTCGCGCCAAACGATCCGACGGGCGCATGGACAGGGAAACCATCGTCCCAAGGCACGGGCGGCTGATTTCCTCCAGCTCGGCGATACGATTGGTCCGCGATGTTCGCCTTTCCCTCCAGCTCCTTCTCCTCGTTCCCGGGCCACCACACCGTCGTCGTTCGCGCCCGCGCGCCGTACTCCCACTGCGCCTCGCTCGGCAGGATCAGCCCCAATCGCAGGAGCACCTCGTCGCAGTCCGGCCAGCTCACCTGCTCCACCGGATGACGCCGCCAAGCTTGGCGAGCGAAGGGCGTGTTCACGTCGTAGTAGCTCGGTCGTGCCGCGCGAGCCCGCTCCCACTGCCCCTGCGTCATCTCGTACTTCGAGAGGAAGAACGGATCGAGCGCGATGCGTCGGACGGGACTCTCGTCCGATCGCGCCTGAGGATCGACGTTCGGTGAGCCCTCGGGGCGATCGGCCGACGGTCGGATGGCGCCCATGTCGAGCTCGCCGCCCGGGATCAGCACCAGGATCACGGCCATCTCGTCGGAGACGACGATGCGTCCCCCGCCGTCGCGCTCGGGCACCTCTCCCGTCGAGAGCACGGCAAACTCCCAGAGGGTCGAGTCGGGGTCATTTCCGATTGGCAGCAAACCCTCTTGCACCGTGAGCGCGAGGCCGCCGTACTCGGAATGCTGCGCGATGTCGGCGATCGCCGCTGCCCACAGCCGCTTCGCCTCATCGCCCTGCGCCGTCTCCCGCTCGAGGCGCCTCGCCAGCTCGAGTCGCGTCCGCACCTCGGGCAAGCTGCTGCCATACGCCTCGCCCGCATAGCCGCGCACCGCCTCGTACGCTGAGCCCGGCCCCTCGAAGAACGCACCCAGATCCGAGACCAGCGACCGCACCAGCCGATGCCGCCACCGCTTCGCATCGGCGTCCATCTTCGCGTCGCCCGCGAACTCCCAGGTCCGCCGCTCGGAGACGATTCCCTCGAGGCGATCGACTTCGGCCTGCTGCGCCTCGAGCTCCCGCCCGAGTCGCACCGCCTCCTCCTTGGACGCCGAGCCGCCACCCGAGAGCAGGGCGGCCGGACCCGTCGACTTCTTCTTCGCTGCCGCGAGCTGCTCTTCGAGCTCCTTCGCTTTCGATCGAGCCTCGGCGAGCACCGCCGCCTCGGGATGCGTGTCCCGATCGCGCCGGGATTGCTCCTCGGTGTAGGGCAGCGCTTCGGCCTCGAGCTCGTCGCGCTGCGCCATGAGCGGCCCGAGCAGCGGCACGACGCTCGTCTCCGCCTCGGCGATCCACGCCTCCATCTTCGGAATCGTCGCGGAGCCAGGAGGCCAGAGATCCTCGTCGGCCCGTCGACGCATGTCCGTCAGGATCTCGATGCTCGAGAGCTGCAGCAGCTCGTCGAGGTTTTGCTGCGCTTCGTCCGCGTTGCGGGTGGCTGTATCCGCGTTCTTCTTGGCTTCGTCCGCGTTGCGAGTCGCGCGCTCTTCGTTGCGCTGCGCGAGCTGCAGCGCGTCTTCTTTGGCTTCGAGTGCATCGGCCGTCTTCTGGCGCTCCCGCTCTGCGGTCGTGGCCGCCAACTTCGCATCATCACGCGCCGCCGTGATCTGCCGGAAGGCGATGATCGTGCCCACGACGATGATCACCAGCGAGGCCGCGATCACCGCGCTGAGCCCCTTGTGCCGGCGCACCGCCATCTTGAAGACATACCCCAGGCTAGGCGGCCGGGCGCTGATGGGGCGGTTCTCGAGGAAGGCCTCCAGATCGTCGGCCAACGCCTCGGCCGACTCGTAGCGCAGGCCCGGGTCCTTCTCGCTCGCCTTGCGAACGATCGTCGCCAAGTCCTTGGGCACCGAAAGATTCGCCTTCTCGATCGCGAGCGGCTGCTCGCGCAGCACCTGCTCGATCAGGCGCGCCTCGGTGTCGCCATCGAAGAAGGGGCGGTCAGTGACCAGCTCGTAGAGCGTGGCACCCAGGGCGTAGACGTCGGCGCGATGATCCACCGAGAGCAGGTTGCGCTGGAGCTGCTCGGGCGGCATGTAGCGCAGCGTGCCCAGGATCTGGCTCTTGTCCATGGTCAACGACACGCTCGCGTCCTCGACCGCCGCCAATCCCAGGTCCATCACCACGGCTCTTCGATCGTTGGCCGTGATCATCAGGTTGCCGGGCTTGAGATCGCGGTGGATGATCCCGTGCTCGTGCAGATGCGCCACGCCTCGAGCGGCGTCTCGGAAGTAGGTCGCCAGCTCCTGGAAGCGCCCGCGCCCTGCGCGGCTCGCGATCGGGGCCTTCTCGACGGGCGGGGCCTCCGCGAACAGCTCCTTCTGCCGCCCGCGGGCCGCCTCGCACGCCGTCGACACCGCCGAGTCGAAGTCGCCCGTGTCCGAGAGCGCCTTCGCGACATCGGACAGGTCCGCCCCGTCGACGTACTCCATCGCGTAGTAGGGCACGCCCCGCGCCTCGCCCGACGTCAGCACCTTGACGACGTGAGGGTGCTCGCAGCGAGACAGCGCCGCGACCTCGCGCCGGAAGCGCGCCAAGGAGACCGGCTCCTGAGCCGAGCGCTCGGGCAGGATCTTCAGGGCGACGCGGCGGTGCAGCGTCTCCTGCTCGGCCAGGTACACCTCGCCCATGCCGCCGACGCCGAGGCGGCCCAGGATCTTGAACTCGCCGAAGCGATCGGCCGACTCGGACGCTTCATCGGACTCCGGCTCGCTCGGAGCCGGGCTCGAGAACAGGATCCGCAGCTCCTGCTCGAGGCCCGGACGGACGCCTTCGAGCTCCTGGCCGCGCAGCAGATCGCCCGAGCCATAGTCGAGGTACTCGGCGCGGCGCGCGAGACCGTTGAAGCAGTAGAGCCGCTCGCCTTCCTCCTGGAAGATCAGCCAGGGATGCAGGTCGCGATACGCGTCCGCCTCTCGCCAGTACAACCGGTGGCTGCGCACGTCTTGGGGCAGCTCGCTGCCGCGAGGATCGATGATCAGCGGCGTCTCGCCCGTGAGATCCAGGATGCGCCCCAGGCGCTTGCCGTCCGCGCGCTCGGCGATCGTCTCGAGGAACACCATCTTCCCCGAGCGCGGCAAGAACAGCTCGGCTTCCCACGCCGCATCGAGCGCCTCGAGCAGCAGCGCCCCCGCCGAGTCGTAGAACGAGCCCGGCCGCGGGGAGCCGTGACCGATCACCTTGTTGCGATAGGCCGGCAGCGCGGCGAGCAGCTCGGTCCCCGAGACCTTCGCCGGCCGCTTCTGGGCGCCCGAGCCCACGTCGCTCATCAGCGAGAACAGCTCGGCGACGGGCTTCTGATCGAGCCGCAGGTCTTTGGCATCGAGCGCCTGCACCCATTCGCCCACCGACGCGCGCCGCAGCGACGAAGGGTCCTGCGGAGGCGCCGCGGCGACGGCAAGCCGCACCGACACCTCCCACGCGAAGTAGGCCGTGTCGTGTCGGTCTTTCGAGCTCTTCGCGTTGTACGCCCGCCGCCGAAGCTGGGCGACGGGCAAAGGCAGCCAGGTCATGGGCGGAGCTCCTTCATTCCTCCCGAAGCTCCTTCAACAAGAGCCGGACGCGCCTCGTGGCACCGGCGCGCTGCCGGAGGGACCAAGGCGCTCGGCTCCAGCGCCACAGCACGAGCATCACGTCCTCCATGCTCAGCTTCGTCCCCTCCTCGGGCGCGGCGACGAGGCTGTGGGCGAAGGGGCCGCCGTCGAACCAGGAGCCGGCGTCCATTCCCTGTCGCTCCGACTTTTCGGACTCTTCGAGCTGAAGCGCCTCGTGGAGCCCTTGGAGCGAGATGCGGAGGGCCGGATTGATGGAGATGACCCAGCGGCCTTCTCCCCAAGAGACGACCAGGACGTCGCCGCCACTTCGCTTGCCCTCCGCCTCTCTCTCGCGGCTCCAATACTTGAAGAGCATGCTGCGCGGCCGAACCAGGAGCAGCCCTCTGCCCGCCGTGCCGCTCGGGAGTCGCAGCTTCCAACGGAATCCTCGGCGGACGTCTTCCTCGTAGACCTCTCGATCCCTTTCGAGGAAGGCGCGCTCCTGATCGAAGAGGGACTCCTTCTCGCTTAGGCAGACGTCGGGCTCCAGCCCGCTCGCCGCCGCCTCGAAGATCCGATCGCTGAGGACGCGCCAGCGGCGAGCGAAGCGCTCCCACGTCGCCGGGTCGGAAAGGTCGGGTCCCGCCAGCCGCCTCATCGCGGCGAAGGTGCCTTCCAAGGATCGTTCGAGCGGAACGGCTCGCACAGGGCGGATGCCGGCGCGGGAAGCCGCCGCATACTCGGCGAAGGCCCCGATCCCTTGGGGAACGGGTTGGCCGGTCAGCTTCCTCTCGACGATCGCAGCCGCCAGCAGGTCGTCGAGCGTCGGCTCTGGCCGAAGCACGATCGTGTCGACGGATCCAGCTCCGGCGACGAAGGCACGAGGACCTCGCTCGAGAGCGACGCGCGCGAGATCTCGCCGGCCTCCGCTCTCGATCTGACGAGCATCGATGAAGATCTCATTCGCAACCGGCTCTTCGGGATCGGACCGGCCGGGCCGGATTCGAACGAAAAGTCTCTCGCTCGCCTGGACTGAGCCCGGCGTCTCTGGGGCGTCCATCGATCCTTGCTCGGCGAGAAAGCTCGAGAGGCTCTTGGCCATGTCACCGGCCGATCGGAACCGGGCAGCGGGATCCTTGGCCATCGCCCGATCGACGATGCGAACGAACTGCGCCGGCAGGTCCGGCCGCAGATCGAGCAAGGGGCGGCCTTCCCCCTGCAGGATCCTCGGGTACACCTCGCTCGAGTCATACCCCTCGAACGGTTGATGGGCTGTGGCGAGACAATACAGGAGTACCCCGAGCGCGTAGATGTCGGCGGCCGGAGTCAGCTCATTGCTTCCGCGGAGCTGCTCGGGCGCCATGTAGAGCGGCGTGCCCCCGATCAGGCGCGCCGGCGAATCCTCCGGCTGGCGAGACCGCGCCACTCCGAAGTCGAGCAGGACGATTCGACCGCCTCGGGCGCGCATGACGTTGGCCGGCTTGAGGTCGAGATGGATCAGACCGGCGCCATGGATCGCGGCGAATGCGCCGCAGAGATCGAGTCCGATTCGGGCGGCCTCCTGAGCGGAGAAGGGCCCCGATCGCTTCAAGACACGATCCAACGACTCGCCTTCGATGAGCTCGAGGCTCAAGCGAATCGTGTCCTCGAGGGTATTGACGCCATAGATGCGAACGATGTTGGGGTGCTCCAACGCGGCCAGCATCCGGGCTTCGCGGAGGAAGCTCTCGGCAGTAACGAGCGGATGCCCCGACTGGATCACCTTCAGCGCGACCTGCCGGCCGAGGAGCCGGTCCGTGGCCCGATAGACCTGCGCAGCGCCGCCTTCGCCAAGAAGCTCCTGGATGTCGAATCCGCGCTCGAGCGCCTCGCCGTGTGGCGAGCTCTCGTGAGAGCGGCACATCGACGCGAAGGACTCGAGCAGTTGGAGCTCGGTGGGCGTCACCGACATCTCCGCGCGCAGCGAGCTCCAGTCGATCGATTGCCCGTTTGCGATCTGCTTGGTGATCTGCTCGAATCGATCGGGATCAGTCATGATGAGCGATGGCTGCAACTCCGAGATGCGTGAAGCCAGGGCGACTTCAAGAGCCACCGACTCGTCCCGAGAGGCCGGCGTGAACAGGCTCCTTCTCGCCCCACTGTGATGGACATCTTGCCGAATCGGAGGCGACCCAAACAAGGGCCATGCGGTGCCAGCCACGATGATCCGACACTGCCGCTCGCCAGCCCTTCGGAGCGCCGACGATTGTCGGCGTCCGTGTCGAGCTTCGTCGGAGCGGTGATCGGGGCGGCCGAGACGCCCGCGATCCCAGTGGTTTCAGATCACTCCAAGATCGATTTCACGACGTGCGCCGGCTCGACGCCGGTGAGCCTTTGGTTGAGGCCCTGGAACTTGTAGGTGAAGCGCTCGTGGTCGATGCCGAGGCAGTGGAGGATCGTGGCGTTCAGGTCCCTTATGTGGACCGGGTCTTCGGCGATGTTGTAGGCGTAGTCGTCGGTCGTGCCGTGGGTGACGCCGCCCTTTGTGCCGCCGCCGGCTAGCCACATGCTGAAGCAGCGGCCGTGGTGGTCTCGGCCTTGGCCGAGGCCGCCTTGGCTGTACGCGGTCCGGCCGAACTCACCGCCCCAGATCACGAGCGTGTCCTCGAGGAGGCCGCGCTGCTTCAGGTCGATGACCAGGGCCGCCGAGGCTTGATCGGTGTCGCGGCACTGGTTCGTCAGGTGCTCTTTCAAGGAGAGATGCTGATCCCATCCGCGGTGGAAGAGCTGGATGAAGCGCACGTCTCGCTCGGCCATGCGACGCGCCAAGAGGCAGTTGTAGGCGTACGTGCCGGGACGTTTGGCCTCCTCGCCATACAAGCGGAACGTGCTCTCGGGCTCGCCGCTCAGGTCCACGATCTCGGGCGCGGCGGACTGCATGCGATAGGCCATCTCGTACTGCGCGATGCGCGTCTCGATCTCGGGATCGCCGACGACGTCGTGCCGCATGCGGTTGAGGGCCGCGATGTCGTCGAGCATCAGCCGACGTGTAGCGCGGTCGATGCCGGGTGCGTCTTCGAGGTAGAGCACCGGGTCGCCGCTGCTGCGGAGCTGGACACCCTGATGCTTTGAAGGGATGAACCCACTGCCCCAGAGCCGCGAGAAGATCGGCTGCCCCGGGTTCTTGCCCGTGCCTTGCGAGATCAGGATCACGTAGGCCGGCATGTTCTCATTCTCGCTGCCGAGACCGTAGCTGGCCCAGGCACCCAAGCTGGGCTTGCCCGGCACCTGGGAGCCGGTATTGATGAAGGTGATGCCCGGGTCGTGGTTGATCGCCTCGGTGTTCATCGAGCGGATCACCGCGATATCGTCGGCGATCCGTGCCGTGTAGGGCAGAAGATCGCTGACGACCGTCCCGCACTGCCCCCGCGGCGAGTATGGCCGGATCGGGCCGCAGACCAGGAACTCCTTCTGGCCCGACGTCATCCCGGTGACTCTCTGATCGCCTTTGACGCTCGCCGGCAGCTCCGTGCCGTGCCAGCGCTCCAGGCTCTCCTTGCAGTCGAAGAGATCGATGTGCGACGGACCGCCCGATTGGAACAGGTAGATAACGCGCTTCGCCTTCGGCTCGAAGTGCGGCAGGACATCATCTCGCAGCGGTACCGTGCTGCCTTTGGCGACGAGCTGCCCCAGTGCGATGGCACCGAGGGCACCGCTGGCGGATCGCAAGAACTGCCGCCGCGTCAGCGCGGCCGAGATCGGGTTCGTTTCGTTCATCGGTCAGGGCCGTGTGATGGTCTCGTCGAGGTTCAAGAGCGTCGATGCGATCAAGGTGGCTGCGGCGAGCCGCGCGCGCGATTCGTCATCGCCCGCTTCGGATCGGGTCAGAGCAACGGCGGCAGCGGGCTCGGCCAGGTACCTCCGAAGATGTCGGTCATACGCCTCTTCGAGCAATGCTCGCTCCGCATCCGACGGCACCCGTCCTGTGCACGCGCGAAACGCCGTCACGATGTCCGGCACCTCTCGCCCGCCTTCACTCTGAAACATGCGCTCGCCGAGCGCGCGTGCCGCCTCCATGAACTGCGGCTCGTTGAGCGTGACGAGCGCTTGCAGCGGCGTGTTCGTCCGCGGCCGGCGCACGGTGCAGACCTCACGGTTGGGCGCATCGAATGCCGTCAGTGCCGGCGGCGGCGCCGTGCGCTTCCAAAACGTGTACAGGCTCCTTCGGAACCGATCCTCGCCGACGCTCGGGTAGAACGATTGTGCCGAGAAGAAGCCCGGGTACCCGAAGTGGCTTGCCTGACGCCAGAGCCCATCCGGCTGATCGGGATAGGTGCTCGGTCCGCCCACGCGCATCGAAAGCAGGCCACCGATGAACAGCGCATTGTCTCGCACGTGCTCGGCCGGCAGCCGCACCCGCGAGCTCCTGGCGAGGAGACGGTTGTAGGGATCACGCTCACGCAGCTCTGCGGTGACGCGCGACGACTGCCGGTAGGCTTCCGACAGGACGATCGTCTTCAGGAGCCAACGAACGTTCCACCCGTGCTCGACGAACGACACCGCGAGCCAGTCGAGCAGCTCGGGATGCGACGGCCAAGAGCCCTGAGATCCGAAGTCCTCGGCCGTCTCGACCAGCCCCGTCCCCATCAGCATCTGCCAATACCGATTGACGGCCACCCGCGCCGTGAGCGGATGCTTGGCGTCGGTGAGCCAGCGAGCGAGCTCCAGCCGATTCGTGACCGGCCGCTGCCCCGGCCCCTCGAGGAACGCGGGAACGCCCGGCTCGACCACCTCTCCCGGCCGATCGTAGCTTCCGCGATCGAGCATCGGCGTCGGACGCGGTTTCCCGCTATCGAGCACCATGACGGTCGCTCGCCGCGACTTCAATCGCTCTCGAACGAGCTTCAGCTCGCCCTCGATCGCGCCGAGCTGCCTGTGGAGCAAGGTCCGCTCCGGCTCCTCCAGAGACTTCCCCAGCCTCTCCAACAGTGGACGCCATTGCTCGAAGCTCCGCTCGACTTCGGGAATCGCCGCGAGCTTTGGAAGCCGGATCTCCGGCGAGGCCCCGGAAGCTGCGAAGTGCCCCCAGGGAGCGGCGCCATAGGGACCGAGCTCCTTCATCTCGCCGCCCCTTGCGAGGCCATTCGCCGCGTTGCCTCGCGAGAATCGCCAGGTCTCGTCCGTGGCCAGGATCGCCGTGTCGCCCTCGTCCACCAGAGCGACGAGCAGTCCCGCGACTCCGCCCGCGTTGCTCGCCTCGACTCGCAACACGTTCTCGCCGGCGAGGAGATGCGCGGCGACGTCTCCGGCGAACGGCTCCATCCATGGGTCGACCACCCCGAGGCGCTGTCCGTTCAAATGAAGCTCGGCGCGATTGTCACCACTGATCGCGAGCCAGGCGGAAGCCGGTACTGATTCCAAATGGAAGGCGCGCTCGACCGTCAAAGAGTCGTCGTCTCGCACGTCTGGCGCCCACACCCACTTCGGCATCGCTGCCGCGAAGATCTCGTGCGCACCGCGAGGGAGCGGCATCTCTTCCGCCGGGCTCGCTCTCTCCAACAGCTCCTGCTCGAGCGCGCGGCGCCGGTCTGCGAAGAGCTCTGCCAAGAAGGCGAGGAGATCCTCCTCTCGCCTTTGATACGAACGGATGACATCGTCCCGGCCACCCCAGGCCTCGCCGAGGTCCAGGGTCGGCTGGGTGTTGCCATTGACCGCTCCCGTGCCGCCTTCGCTCGTCTGGTTGAGAAGCGCGAAGAAGCGGTAGTAGTCTTTCTGGCTGATCGGATCGTACTTGTGGTCGTGGCATTGCGCGCACTCGAGAGTCAGCCCCATCAGGGAGGTCCCGACCGTATCGATCTTGTCGACGATCGACGCGACGCGATACTCCTCGGGGATCGTGCCGCCTTCGTGCGTGTTCATCGCGTTGCGCAGGAAGCCCGTCGCGATCTTCTGATCGAGTGTCGCTTCGGGCAGCAGGTCTCCGGCGAGCTGCCAGGTGAGGAACTCGTCGTAGGGCTTGTTGTCACGAAAGGCCCGGATCACCCAGTCGCGCCAGGGCCACATCTCCCGGTGATCATCGATGGAGTAGCCGTTCGTGTCGGCGTAGCGCGCGACGTCCAGCCAGTCGAGGGTCAACCGCTCGGCCGTCTGCTCCCGTGTCAGCAGCTCATCGACCAGCCGCTCGAACGCGCGAGGATCGTCGTCGGCCAAGAACGCATCGACCTCGGCCACCGTCGGCGGGAGCCCCGTCAGATCGAGCGACGCTCTTCGGATGAGCGCCTCACGACCAGCTCGCTCCGATCGACTCAGCCCGGCTTCCATCAGGCGAGCATCGACGAAGGCATCGATCGGATGGCCCGTCGTCTTCGGCACGCTCGGCTTCACCGGGGTCTCGAATGCCCAGTGGCCGGCGTAGGGCGCTCCTTCTTCGACCCAGCGACGTAGCAGGGCGATCTCGTCCTTCGAGAGCGGCAGGTGCGCGTCCGCAGGCGGCATGATCTCGAAGCGATCCTCCGCGGTAATTCGGTAGACCAGCTCGCTCGCCTCGGAATCGAATGGCACGATCGCCCGGACGCCGTCGCGCTCGGCGAGCGCGCTCTCGGCGATGTCGAGCCGAAGATCCGCCTGCCGATGTGCCGCATCCGGCCCGTGACAACTGAAGCAGTGCTCCGAGAGGATGGGCCGAACGTCACGGTTGAAGCTCAAGGTGTCTTGGGCTGCCGCCGGAGCGACCGCAGCCCCCATCAAGACGCAGAGAAGGGTGAAGCGCACCGCTCCACGGCTTGCTCTCGAAGCACTCTCGAGGTCAGTTTCCATGGACCCGATCCGAATCGTCAGGGCAAGAAGTCATCACTGGCGGGGAGCCCGCGGGAACAGATCATAGTGGAAGGAAGCTCCGAACCAGTCGGCGAACTCGCGGGAATCGAGGGACACCCGAGAGGCGTCCGCACATCCCCGAACGGCCCTTCGGTCGGGCTGAGGACGAATGAGCGCCGGCGCTCTCCCATCGCCGGCCGGTGGACTCAGCATGCGAGCGACCTTACCATCCTCTGCAGGGCCCTCTTCTTCTCCTCAATTGACGGCGGCGCTCATGGCCCTGACAGGCACCCCGAGCCGTCGGCGAATCGGGCCAACCGGAATCACGAATGATGAGCGGTGACGGGTATGACGTCTTCTTGTCGCACAACAGTGAAGACAAACCGGCCGTCGAAGAGCTCGCCCGCAAGCTGAAGACGAGTGGACTCGAGCCCTGGCTCGACAAATGGAACCTCGTCCCAGGAGATCCTTGGCAAGAGGCGATCGAAAGAGCGCTTCGTGAATGCCGCTCGTGTGCGGTCTTCTTCGGGCCCGGCGGCGTCAGCCCCTGGCATCACGAGGAGCTGCGCTCCGCGATTGCACGTCGCGTCGAGTCGCCCGACCAGAGCTTCCGCGTCGTACCGGTCCTCCTTCCCGGAGCGGGACCTGTCGATCGGCAAGCTTTGCCGACGTTCCTGGCGCGAGCGACCTGGGTCGAGTTTCGTAGCTCCCTCGACGAGCCGGACGCCCTTCACCGTCTCGAGTGCGGAATTCGGGGCGTTGCACCGGGCGCGGGGCCCGAGCCCGCGCGAGAGCCGAATCTGGACGACCTGTATGAGCGGCGAGCGGAGCAGCGGGCGCGCGGGGAAGACACCTCGGCCGTGGAAGAGGAGATCCAAGGGCTCAAGCGCGACTTGCGCAGCAATCATCCCAACCTGACCGAGGGATATGTGCTCGGTGATCGATTCTCGCTTCGCGAGAATATCGGCCAAGGGGGCTTTGGCACGATCTGGAGAGCCTTTGACCTCCGAGATCGGAAGTTCGTCGCAGTCAAAGTCCTCCACGTGCAGCACCGAGGTGCCGAGAGCCTCGAGAGTCGCTTCTTTCGAGGCGCGCGCCAGATGGCGAGGCTGGAGCACCCGCACATCGTCCGAGTCGTCGAGCCGAAAGGGCAAGAAGCTGGCTACTGCTATTTCGCTATGGAGCATGTCACCGGCGGCAACCTCGAAACTGCCGTGAAAGAGGGTCGCCTGACGCGCGAGCAAATCGTCGAAATCCTCGAGAACATCGCCGAAGCGCTTCGCTTTGCTTGGGATTCCGACAAGCTCATTCACCGCGACGTGAAGCCTTCGAACATCCTGATCGACGCAGAAGGCCGCGGATTGCTGTCGGACTTCGACCTGGCGAAGTCGTTCGATGCAACGATGGTCACCGTGACCGGTCAGACACTCGGGAGCTACTTCTTCATGGCGCCTGAGGTCATGAAGAATCTGAAGAACGCCTCGCGAAAGAGCGATTGCTTCTCACTGGCCAGAACTCTGCTGTGGGCTCTGTCCGATGGCTATGCACCGAGCTTCCCGGGGGAGGAGGAGATGCGCGAGGCGTTCGAGCGAGCCCGTCTCGAAAAGAGCCTCGCCGATGTGCTTCGCCGTGCGCTGGCGCAAGATCCCGGGGTGCGCTTTGAATCCGCCTTCGAGTTCTTCCAGTCCTTCTCGAGTGCGTTGGCCCCAAAGAAGTCCCCATCGACGAAGGCAAGGAAGAAGAGTACCTCGGGATCCAAGAGCCTCCTCCGAAAGTTCGACCTCGATCCCGAAGAGCTGGAGCGCCTAATCGCGGACTCCCTGTCCGGGACCGAGGACTCACACCCTGAGCAGTCCTACCGGAAATCGATCAAGGAGGTCCAAACTGATAGGACGAGGCCGGGAACTGTCATGCACATGGCCGCAGAAGGCGCCACGGTCAACCTCGGTGGCGTTGCCAAGGGGTTCTTGCCACGACGCGAATTCGACGAATCGGCCGAGCTCAATGTCGGCGATACCGTCTTTGTCAAACTGGACTCGATCGACGCACTCGGCATCTGGCGGCTTTCCAATCCGCGAGCGAATCGGGTCCGCGCTTGGGAGCGGTTCATTTCGACTCATGTCGAAGGGGACACCGTACAGGGGAGGGTGACTCGCAAGATCAAGGGTGGCTTGCTCGTGGACGTCGGCATCCAGGCGTTCTTACCGGATTCGCAAGTTGCCGTGCGCCGAAGCGTTAACAGTGCAGACTTCATCGGGCAGGAGATCGAATGTCGCCTCCTGAAGATCGACCCGTCCCGAATGAACGTTGTCCTCTCACGCCGGAAGGTCCTCGAGGAGAAACGGGCGCGTCAGAAGGAGCAGCTCCTCGCCGAGATCGCTGAAGGCGAAGTCCGCAAGGGTATCGTCAAGAACATCACCGACTTTGGCGCTTTCGTCGACCTCGGCGGCATCGACGCGCTGCTGCACATCACCGACATCACCTGGGGCCGCATCTCGCATCCGTCCGAGATGATCCCCGTGGATGACGAGATCGTGGTCAAGGTTCTCAAGGTCGACCGCGAGCGCGAGCGAATCTCCGTCGGCCTCAAGCAGATGACCGACTCTCCTTGGAAGACGGTCGAAGCAAAGTACCCCGTTGGCACGGTGGTCAAGGGCGAGGTCGTGAACATGATGAGCTACGGTGCCTACGTAATGCTCGAAGACGGCATCGAGGGCATGGTTCACCTTAGCCATATGTCGTGGACGCGCCGCGTCAATCACCCGAGCGATATGCTTAGTCTTGGCGAACGCGTCAACGTCGTCGTCCTCGCTGTCGACGCGGTGAAGCAAGAGATCTCACTCGGCATGAAGCAGGTCGAGTCCAACCCGTGGGACCAGATCGAGGAGAAGTATTCGCCCGGCACGATCATCCGTGGCCGCGTGCGTAACCTCTCGAGCTACGGTGCCTTCGTCGAGATCGAGGAAGGCATCGACGGCCTACTTCACGTCTCCGACATCTCGTGGACCGAGCAGATCACTCATCCCTCCGAGGTTCTCCAGAAAGGTCAGGAGATCGACGCCGTCGTGCTCACTTCAGACCGCACGAAGCGTCGCATCGCCCTGGGTCTCAAGCAGCTCACTCCGAGACCTTGATCGGGTCTCTTCGAGAGCACTTCGGGAAAGGTCCGTGAGCAGGCATCGACGTGCCGAAGCGGCTGGCGATCTCCGAGGATTCGGAGGCCGCCGGCCAACCCGGGGCGTGAGCCCCGGGCTGTCATGTGCCGGGCCTGAGGCCTCGAGAACGAGTCACCCGCAGTCGGCTTGGAGGCTCGAGGTGCCTGAGTCTGCGTGAGCCGAGCGGCCGGTGGCGGCGCGGATCTGGTCGCGCCTCAGGAATGCGATCGCGATGAAGCCGGCCAGCCAGAGCACGGCGGCCAACGGGATGCGGCGGTACATCCAGACCTCGTCCCGGTAGAAGTCCCGCTCGTCCGCGGCGAGCATCTCCCAGTTCTGGGCGTTGACCATCTCGTTCACGAAGTCCGCCGCAGGAGAACCGTCCCGGATGGCCGGTGCGAACACACCCGGATACTCGCGATCGATCCTCGCATGGAGCTCTTCCTCCGAGATCTCGGTCGAGAAGGCGAGGCAGGGGATCGCGATCGCCGGGACCAACCAGAGCAGGACGAGGACGAGGCTGACGCGGTCACGGAGCAGCGGATTCATCTTCACGCCTTTCGAGCTCATCGGACGCTCCCCAAGATCTGCTCCAGGACCTGCTCGACGCTTCGAAGGTCGCGCTTCTCCTCGAGGAACTCGGGGAGGTACTGCTCGACCTGCGAGCGCTCGCTCGAGGAGAGGCTCTTACGGGCGACCTTCAACTGCGTGGACAGAGCATTCTGGATCAGGCGAGCGCGCTCGCGATCGACTCGCCGCAAGTCTTCGTTCGCGGCGGTCTGGGCGGCGAAACGCCCGGCATCGTCGGCTCCGGTCGCGCGGGCGAAGAAGCCTCCGCTGCTGAAGCCCCCGCCGCTGGCGTAGCTGTCGCGCGCCCGCTCGATCATCAGACGCTTCTGCTCGAGGCCCGCAGCCTGGCGGAGGAAGTACTGCACGGAGTCGTCGCCGTTGGCTTTCTCGAGAGCGGCCCTCGCCACTTCAGCGGCCTCGCGACGATGGTCGGCTCGCTCCTCCGAGCTCTCCGTGCAGGCGGTGAGGGCGAGAATCGAGATCAGACCGGTCCAGGTATGGCGCTTCATATCGAGCTCCTCGGATCAAGGTGGTTGGAATCTCCTCTGCTCGAAAGGGGGAGTGTCCGAAGGTGGATCCGAGCGAAGCGAGAATTCGATTTTCTCTGATCGATCCCAGATGCTCATCGAGGAGACGGCGCCCGGCTCTCGAGGTTGTCCCTCCCCGGCCGGGCTCGTAGACTTCGCCAGTCCAACCCACCCGCCTGCTCAGGGAAGCCACCATCATGATCTTGCCGGCGTTGTGTCTCCTCGCCTTTGGAACCACTCAAGAGCCTTCAACCGACGACCTCCTGAGACCGGGTGCGCCTGTCGAGGGATCGATCAACTCCACCGACGGCTCGATCTCGATGACGCCAGCGCTGCGGCTCACTTGGGAAGGCGACGACGGTCCGCCCGGCGATCGGGTGGAGGCGCTCATCGCCGAGCCCGGTCAGTACACGCTCTTCGCACGCTCGCCTCGGTTGACCCTCTACCTCGTTCTCCGAGACTCGGAGGGAGAGATCCTCGGCGAAGATCGCCGCAGCCTTTGGGCACAGCTTCCTGCGATTCCATTCGAGGTGACGGAAGAGAACGAGCGCTTCTCGGTCGACATCGCCGGGCTGTTCGCCGAGACCGGATCGTACGAGCTCCTCATCGTGCCCGGCTCCCAAGTGCCCACCGTCCAAGACGGCTTGCAATACATGCGCGCAAACGCGCCCGACGAGGACCCGGCCGGCTCCTACGACCACCGTCTCGGCTCGCTGCTCAGCCAGATCGACCGCACCTCCGAAGAAGCGGTGACGGCGTTTCGTCGAGCACTCGAGAAGCGTCGCGCCGCTGGCCAGCCTCAGCAGGTCGTCGAGACCTCGGACCTACTGGCCGGCTGCCTCTACTTCCAATCGCGGTTCGCCGAAGCGCTCGAGGCTCAGCGGGAAGCGTTCGAGACGGAGCGAGGCCTGGTCGGGACCGACCATCCCGAGTACGCGACGGCCGCGCTCAACTACGCGCAGGTGCTCTTCGCCGCGGGTCAAGGCGAGCTCGCCGAGCGCTACTACCTCGAGAGCGTCGATACGCTGCAAAGGCTACCCGACCCCGATCCGGCGCAGCTCGGCATCAGCCTAAGCAGCCTCGGAGGATTCCTGTTCCAGGTCCGACGACCGAACGAGGCGCTTCCTCATCTGGAGAAGGCCGTCGAGCTCCTGGTCCAGGCCAATGGCGAGAGCAGCATCGATGTCGCGACGACGCTCAGCCATCTGGGAGTGACGCGATCCGCCCTGAACGACCTCGACGGTGCGGCCAGTGCCCTCGAGCGCTCCGTCCGAATCCTGCGCGCCGAGCTCTCACCCGGTGATCCGACCCTCGGGACCGGGCTGATCAATCTCGCCTTCATCCATCAAAGGCTCGGACGATTCGAAGAGGCGAAAGCCGACTACCGAGAGGCGCTGCCCTGCTTCGATCGAGAGCCCTATCCGAAGAGCATCCTCCTCAACAACCTCGCCCAGCTCCATTACAGCGAAGGCGAATACACCGACGCCCTGGAGCTGAACCGGAGATCGCTCGAGCTGCGGCTGGAGATCCATTCGCGAGAGAGCCTGCCCGTCGCGACCTCTTACAACAACCTCGGTATTGCGCTCACGGATCTGGCTCGATTCGAAGAGGCGGAAGAAGCCTACGCGACCGCGCTTCGGATCCGGCGAAGTCTCTTGGGACCCGACCACGAAGAGACCCTTCAAACCGAGAACAACCTGGCCGTGCTCCTGCAGCGCATGGGCCGACCTCGAGAAGCGGAGAGGCGCCTCCGCGACGCGGTCGCGGCTCATACCGCGGCCGGGCGAGCGAGCCTCGATGTCGCGAGCGCGCTGACGAATCTCGCGAACCTCCTCCAGGCCCAAGGCCGCGTGCAAGAGGCCGAGCCCTATCTGCGTGGCTCCCTCGACATGCAACGTCTGCTGCTCCGTCCCGACGATCCACGATTGAGCACGCCCCAAGGCAATTTGGCGAGCTGCCTGACGGATCTCGGGCAGATCGACGAAGCGAAGAAGCTCTTCGAACAGGCCATGGCTTCGAGGGACCGGGCCCACTGGTCCGGCAGTCAGCGCGCCGTGCTGCTGGACAACTACTGCCGAGTCCTGAGCCTGGAGGGCCGAGTCGACGAGGCGGCGAAGGCACGCACGCGCGCGCTCGAGATGCTCCCCGACTCGAGCAGCGTCGCCGCGAAAAGGGCGCGCATCGCGAGAAAGCTCGCCGACGACCTCATGCGCCTCGGTGACATCGAGAAGGCCGAGACCACGATTCGCGAAGCGATCCGAATCGAAGAGGCGATACCCGGCAGACCGTCGTCCGGGATCGCCAGCTCCCAGATCCTACTGGCTCGGCTGCTCGTCGAACGCGGCGAGCACGCCGAGGCCCGAGAGCTCTACGAGAGCGCCTTCGAGATCCAAGAAGCGCATCGCACCGACACCCTCGCCGAAGGGCGCGCGCGCTCACTTCAGGCCGCAGAGCTCAACCATCGTACGACCAGCTACCGGCTGGCGCGCCTTCAGCATCAGGCGGGTGATCGTCTCGTCGCACTCGGCACCGCCGAGCGTGGCAAGGCGCGAGCACTCCTCGATCTGTTGCCCGGTGCCCATGGCAGCGGACAGCAGACGCAGGATGATGCCTTGTCGACACTCGAGGCTGCTGTCCGCGAGCGAGAGCTCGCCGCCGCCCGCTTGGAGAAGCTGCTGCAGCTCGACGGTAAGGCCGATCCCGACCTCGAGGAGCGGATCGAGGAAGCGAAGAGCCGAGCCGATTCGACACGGATCGCTGCCGAGGCGGCCGAGTTTCGATACCTCGATCGGCTTCGAAGCACCTGGGCTCCGACGGAGCCTGCGTCGGGGACCGACATCCGCGCAGCCCTCGCGCCGGGCGATCTCCTGCTCAGCTATGCTTGGGAGACGGATCATCCCCATGCAGCGATGGTGTTCGTCGTGACACCTGGCGAGGCTCCAGAGTTGTTGGTGCTCGAAGCCTCGGACGAGAAGCGAAACCTGGACACCGAGTGCCAACGCTTCGTCGAGGCCGTCACGTCGCGCGCCTCCTCGGAAGAGCTGGAAGCGTCGACTGAGCAGCTCGCCGATCGCGTGCTCCCGGCCTCCTTGCGTGAGCACCTCTCCCGCGCCAAGCGCGTGATCATCGTTCCCGACGGTCCGCTGGCGAACGTGCCGTTCGAGCCATTGCTGGAGCACTCAGGAATCGAAGCCGGAACCGTGTACGCGCCGTCGGCGACGCTCTATCTCCGCAGTGCCACGCGAGCGCGACGAGAGAAGGCCTCACGCGCGGTGGTGCTCGGCGACCCGGCGTTCGAGCCAGGAGATGAGACCTGGACCCGGCTGCCTCACGCTCGTGAAGAGGCGATGCGCCTGGCCGAGCTGCTTCGAAACGCCGAGCTCGAGGTGCAGATGCACCTGGACTCCGACGCCAGCCTGCCGCGGCTTCGCCGGTCGGTCGACGAGCGTCCGGTGAGGATCCTTCACATCGCCACTCATGGCAGCATCACCACGAGCTGGGACCCGAATGAAGCGTTCGTCCTCCTGGCCGCTGGCGAGTCGGCGGCGGGCCGATTGTCCCTCGATCGTCTGATGCGCTCCTGGGAAGGGCGCCTGGAAGGCTGCGACCTCGTCACGCTCTCGGCGTGTGAGACGAATCGCGGCGTCCGTCTGGGCGACAGCGACATCAGCCTGCCTTGGGGCTTCTTCTTCGCCGGTGCGCGCTCGGTGCTGGCCAGCCTCTGGCAGGTCGACAGCTTTGCCACGACGCTCTTGATGGTGCGATTCTACGAGAACATGCTCGGCGAGTTCGAAGACACTCGATCGATCCTCGGCGAGTCCTACTCACCCGGTCGACCGATGCCGAAATCGACCGCCCTCGGTGAAGCCAAGCGCTGGCTGCGCAGGCGCGACTGGCGAGAGAATCGAAGCGACTTCCTCGAGATCTCGAGCGCGAGCCAACCGCGCTCGCCGAGAGCAGCACCGGAATCCGCCGCGCCTTCCCGCTTCGACTTCAGCCATCCCTACTACTGGGCCGGCTTCGTCCTCATCGGTGCTGCGGATTAGCTCCGGGCGAAGCCGGAGCTTCCCGTCAGCGCGGCCTAGACGATGGAAGTGCCCAAGCCGAAGCGAGCCAAAGATCGAGCCTTTCGGTGAGAGCGATCGCGAGCGAGCTTGGGCCTGTTGGAACGTTCAACGGCTCAACGCCCAACTTTGAAGTATCCAGCGGTGCTGCCTCTCGAGGAGCCTGGCTCTGCAGAACGTTCAACGGCTCAACGTCCGACTCTCGACTTTCAAGTTTCCAGCTGCACTCGGTCGTTCGGGCTCGAGTCTCAAATCAGCGGCGCCCCCGCCGGCGGACCGGCGGAGCATACAGTGGTGAAACTGGACCCGAGGGCGAGCGCGATGGAGTGCCCAAGTCGAGCGAGTCAAAGACCGAGTCTGTCGGCGAGGGCTCTGCGCAAGCGAGCTTGGGCCGGGGGACGCCTTGAACCTACTGGAGCAGCGAGCCTGTTCCGCGATCCAAGCGGGCGGGACGCCCGCGTTCCCACTGGTTTCAGATCAGCGGCGCCCCCGGGCGCGGCGCCCGGAGCAGACAGGGGTGAAACGATCGGAGCCCGAACAGGTCCCTGTCGCGGGGTTGGGAACACGCTCGCGCACAAAGCTCATGACCGATTCAGTGGGGCCTCGTGAGGGACGACGGGACCGGATCCCGCAGCGATGGCGTGGGAACGTTCCGACGCCCTGACCGACGAGCGCGTCCGCTCGTCCCTTACTCATCACCAGACGGAAGAGATCCTCGCCGTGAACCTCGCCGTTCCAACGGCAGCGGCTCAGTGTCAGGGACCCGTGCGGGCTCTGGATTCAGCTCAGCAGCCGCTTCCCGTTTCGGTCGCGCGGGCTCCTGGTTTCCGGTCACGACCGGTTCGGGATGCCCATTCGACGATTGACGGCTCGATGGGCTTCGCGGTGCATGTGTCGCAGTCGATCGTCGACGGCAGAGCGTCCGCGACAGACGATCGAGCTGGAGTGACCCTGATGGCGGTAGAGCACCTCGTCACGGAGCGCGCCCTCGATCGAGACCTGCTGAATCTTTCCGTCGAGCCCGACGTCGAGCACGCAGCCGAAGTCCTCGTCGTTCCGCCTGGCTCGCTCCATCACCTCGAGACATAGTCCGATGAAGTCCGACTCCCCGAACTGATGACTGAAGCGGATCCCCCGGCGGCGCTTTCGCAAGAGGTTCCAGGAAGGACCCGGCCGACGAGGGGACTGCTGGACGTCCCGGCCGCGAAAGATGGCCGTCAACATCTCGACCGCATCGAACCCGTCCCGGATCACGAATCGCGTCACATGCGTTGGCATGAGCTGGCTCCCGTGTTGAAGAGGTCACTGCATCCGCCCGGTGCGCGGGCGTCTGCAAGAGGACCGCAATCCGCTCGAACCATCCGTCACGCTTCCTTCAAAAAGAAACGTCGCCGTTGGCGTGCCTTCCCGGGCTTGTCAACGTCCTCAATCCAGGGGTATCGTCGCACGCTCGGAAACCGACGGGAGTCCCAGAGCGTGAACCAAACGGACATGACGCGCCTCTTGACCCGAGCCGCCAGAGGTCACGACGAGGCGGTGCACGAGCTGCTTCCTCATGTCTATGGCGAGCTACGCGCCGTCGCCGCTCGGCACTTGCGTCGACGTGTCGATGCGAGCCTCGAGCCGACCGCACTGGTCCACGAGGCCTACGTGCGGCTCTTCGACGGAGAGACGTCATGGTCCGACCGCCACCACTTCTTCGCTCTCGCCGCCCGGGTCATGCGGGACCTCTTGACGGATCGGGCCCGTCGGCGAGCCGCCTTGAAGCGCGGGGGTGCTCACGACCGCGTGACGTTGCAGGGCCTCCCGGGAACGGACGGTGTCGCGGTGGACCTGATCGATCTGGACGAGGCGCTCGGCGAGCTCGAGCGCCTGGACCCGCGGCAGCATCGGATCGTCGAGCTCCGCTACTTCGGAGGTCTCGAGATGGTCGACATCGCCTCGCTTCTCGAGATCTCGAAGTCCACCGTCGAGCGCGAATGGCGCATCGCCCGGGCCTGGCTGGGGCAACGTCTCGCCGAAGATCACTCATGACGCCCGAGCAGTACGAGCGCGCCAAACGGCTCTTCGAGAGAGCGACCCGCCTCCCCTCACAAGAGTTTGCCCGCTTCCTCGACGAAGAGGAGTCCGATGCGGAGGTACGCGAGGCGGTCGCGGCCATGCTCGCCTTCGAAGCGCGCTGCCCGGACTTCCTCGCCGGCTCACCCCTCGATTCCAATGCGACGCTCGAGGAGGACTTTTCTCGTCCCCTCGCCGTGCCTGATCAAATCGCCGGCTTCCGCATCCTCGGTCGGCTCGGAGCCGGTGCGATGGGCACCGTGTTCGAGGCCGAGCAACACTCACCCAAGCGCCGGGTCGCCCTCAAGGTCCTCACTCACCTTCGAGGCAGCCACGCATCCGAGGAGCGCTTTCGGCGAGAGGCCGAGGTGCTCGCCCGACTGGAGCACCCTGGCATCGCTCGGGTGATCCAATCGGGCACTGCGATCATCGGGGACGATCGGGTCCACTACATCGCGCTGGAGCGAATCGACGGTCTGCCGCTCGATGAACATTGCCGGAAGAGGCAGCTCCCCGACCACCGGCGTATCGAGCTCTTGGCTCAAATCGCCGATGCCGTGCAACATGCGCATGCCCGCGGCATCGTCCATCGAGACCTCAAGCCCTCGAACATCCTCGTGGACAAGGGCGGCATGCCCAAGGTCCTCGACTTTGGAATCGCGCGCCTCGTCGATGACGGCTCGGATGAGATCCGCGGAGTCACGCTCGCCGGCCAGGTCTTGGGGACCCTGGCGTACATGAGCCCGGAGCAGGCCAGCGCCGACGGACAGGTCGGTGTGGCGGCGGACATCTTCGCATTGGGCGCCATCCTCTACGATCTACTCGCGGGAGCGCCGCCACACGACCTCGGTAGCCTCTCTCTCTCCCAGGCGCTCCATCGAATCTCACACGTGCGACCGACCCCACTCTCGAGCCGTTGTCCTCGGGCAAAGGGCGACCTCGGGACGATCGTCGACAAGGCGCTCGAGCTGCTGCCGGAGCGACGCTACTCGAGCGCCCTTGCCTTCGGGGACGACTTGCGGCGATTCTTGGCACACGAGCCCATCAGCGCGCGCCCCGCGACGTTCGGCTACCGCGCGTATCGATTCGTTCAACGGCACCGAGCGCTCTCGGCATCCTTGGCCATCACCGCCTTAGCAGTGGTGAGCAGCACCATCCTGGCCTGGGTCCTCTTCGCGCGCGCCGAAGCGTCTCGAATCGAAGCGCTCGAAGGGCGCGATCGGGCCCGCCGGGCCGAACGAGCGGCCGAAGCCGGCCGACTCGAGGCAGAGCGTCAGCGCGGCATCGCCGAAGCGGTTCTGGGATATTTGATCCGTGTCTTCGACGCCGCCAATCCCGAGCTCACACCCGAGGGTCGTTGGCTGACGGCCCCAGAGCTCCTCCGAGTCGCGACGCTCGGGCTCTCGGACTCGTTCACCGATCAGCCCGAGGTTCATGCGGCGGTCCTTCGCGCCCTCGCTCGCGTGCAATCCGCTCTGAGCCTTCCCGAGGAGGCCGAGGCGAGCCTGTCTCGGGCGCTCGAGCGTCTCGAGTCGTCGACCGACGACGCCCTTCGCCTGACGATTCGCCTCGATCGCATCACAGCTCTGCTCGAGCTGGGTCGACTCGACGAGGCGCGCCTCGAGCTCGACCGCTGCGAACAGGCGACGACTGGCTCGGACACTCCTCACCAAAGGGGGCAGCTCCTCCTCGCTCGGGCGGGCCTCGCCCATGCCGAGGCGCAATACGACATCGCGCGCACGGCGATCGAGACCGCGCTCGCCACGGCGAAATCGTCGGAGGACTCTTCCGTTCTGCTCGGCGCCTACGATGCGCTCGGCCAGCTCG
>JAVJTD010000230.1:0-1629 GCA_040219065.1 Planctomycetota bacterium | reverse complement strand
AGCACGATCGCCCTGTGGCTCATCTCCCTCGTCGTCGGCGTGGGGATGTGGCTCGAGCGCTTCATCATCGTCGTGACCAGCCTGCACCGAGACTACCTGCCTTCGTCCTGGGGCATGTACACGCCGACGTTCTGGGATTGGTCGCTCTACCTGGGGACGATCGGTCTGTTCCTGACGCTCTTCTTCCTCTTCATCCGATTCCTGCCGATGATCAACATCTTCGAGATGCGCGTCCTCTTGGAGAAGAAGGAGCGCGAGAGCGAGGAGCACGGCTCCTCCGAGACACAAGGGGAGGCGCACTGATGGAGCGGACGCTTCCTCTCTACGGCATGCTCGCCGGGTTCGAAGACCCCGACGCCTTGCTCGAGGCGGCGCACAAGACGACGCGCGAGGGCTACACCGTCGTCGAGGCCTACTCGCCGATGCCCATTCACGGGCTGGCCGAGGCGATTGGCTTCGAATCGACGCGTCTGCCCTGGATCGTCTTGCTCGGTGGCATCCTCGGTGGCCTGACGGGCTACCTGATGCAGTACTACTCGGCAGTGATCGATTATCCGTACTCGGTCGGCGGCAAGCCGGATCATAGCTGGCCGCAATTCGTGCCGATCACCTTCGAGATGACGATCCTGGGCGCCGGGCTCTCTGCGGTGCTCGGCATGCTCGCCTTGAACGGCCTGCCGCGCCCGAATCATCCCGTCTTCAACGTCCCCGACTTCAAGCTGGCCTCGCGCGACGGGTTCTTCCTGTTCATCCTCGCGCGCGACCCGAAGTTCGAGGAGGACTCGGCCCGGGTGTTCCTCGAGAGCCTCACGCCCATCTTCGTGGCGCCGGTCGAGGAGGAGCACGCGTGATGTCCATCCCGGCCCGACTCGTCTGCCTCGGCTTACTGTGCTGCTTCGCGAGCTGCCGTCAGGACATGCAGGACCAGAAGAAGCTCGAGCCCCTCGAGAAGAGCACGTTCTTCCGCGACGAGCGCGCCTCGCGGCCGCTGGTGGAGGGAACGATCGCCCGCGGTCAGCTCCGCGAGGACCCGCATCTCTTCGAGGGCAAGGTCGACGGACAGTATGCGACGACGCTGCCTTTCCCGGTCGACCGCGCGGTGCTCGAGCGCGGCCGCGAGCGCTACGGCATCTTCTGCACGCCCTGCCACTCACCGCTCGGCGACGGCAACCGCATCGTCGTCCAGCGCGGCTTCAAGCGGCCGCCGACCTATCACCAAGACCGGCTGCGCTCGGCGTCCGTCGGCTACTTCTTCGACGTGATCACCAACGGCTACGGCGCGATGTACAGCTTCGCCTCGCGGATACCGGTCGAGGACCGCTGGAAGATCGTCGCCTACGTGCGCTCATTACAGCTCAGCCAGTGGGCGGACATCGCCCAGGCCCCTGGCGAGGACCGAGCGAAGCTGGAGGAGGAGCGATGAGCCATTCGCCCCTGGACGACAAGCTCGCCTCGGCGCAGAAGAAGCTCTTGGGCTTCGGCTTCTTGGCCGCGATCCTCTCGGGCCTCTCGGTGCTGTGGGACCAGGAGGCGAAGCTGCCGATCGGGATCGCGATCCAATACAGGTACGAGATCAGGTACGACTGCAGCAGCGCCTCCTGGTCCCACAGCACCGAGAGGCCCGAGAGG
>JAVJTD010000227.1:0-4194 GCA_040219065.1 Planctomycetota bacterium | reverse complement strand
TCCTGGGTGACCGTGTGATGACGAGGCGCCCCGATCATCTGACTCCGATTCCCAAGCACCCAGTCACCCAGTCACCCAGTCACCCAGTCACCCAGTCACCCAGTCACCCAGTCACCCAGGAAGAGGTGCTCTGGTGCTCTGGTGCCAAGTGACCCAGTGAGGATCTGGCGTCTCGATCATCGGGCCTCGATTCACAGACCCAGGCACCCGCGCACCGTTGCGGAGTCTGCCGGAGGACGTTATCAACGGGCCGCCGGATGGAGCTTGGTCGGATTGGTGAGAAGAGGATCGAATGACGTCGGTGAAGCTGTACACGACTGCCTGGTGTCCGTACTGTCATGCAGCCAAGGCGCTGCTCGACCAGAAGGGCGTCGCCTACGACGAGATCCCGATCTCGAAGAGCTCGTCGGAGTGGCAGGAGCTCACGGCGAAGACCCGAATGTACACCGTGCCTCAGATCTTCATCGGCGAGCGGTTCATCGGCGGATTCGACGAGATGAGGGCGCTGGATCGTAGGGGAGATCTCGATCCGCTGCTGTCCGACTCGGCTTGAGCTCAGGGGTCTCCTGAAAGTGCCCGAATCCCGCCGATCCCCCATGGCGACGGGATTCTGAGGTTGACAGCCTGCGCGAGCGGTCCTTAGACTAGCGCCTCATAAGCCTTTGAGTCACGAGTCTTCCAGCCCGCATCTTCACGTCTGTCTCGGCACTGGTCAGCGCTGATGAGCTGGGCCATGGGCGAAGCTCGTGTTCCGCTTCTTCCCAAACCCATCCGTACCGAGTCCGATTCCGCCAGTCCCCGGTGGTGACGGTACGGCCGAGCGTCCATTTCTGGCGTTCGGAGGAGAGAGCCTGTATGTTCCGCGTCCGCTGCCTTACGCTTCTCGTGGTGGCCTACTGCTTGCTCTGCTGCCTCGCGACGGCCCAAGGCGTGGTCGAGTCCAGTCACTCCGATCCCGAGCGGCTTACCTTCGTGGAAGACGCGAATGAGCCGGACGGGCCCGATGGCAACGAGCCGGTTCCCGAGCCGGGAACACTCTTGCTCGTCGGCTCCGGTCTCGTGGGTTGGGGCTTCTGGCATCGTCGCAGGAACCGAGACGACTGACGCTTCGGCGTCAGTCGACTCCTCGACATTCTCGATCGTCCGGGTCGATCTCCGACTCGGGCGATCGTTTCGTATCGGGACTGTCTCGGAGATCCGATCGGCACCGCTGAAGCTCGACCGCGGTCTCGGGAATCGTCTCCGCGAGCGAGGGATCCTCGCCGAGCCGAGCCCACAGACGATCGACGTCCTCGGGATGGTCGATGTCGGGATGGACCGCCAGGAGCCTGGGCTCGAGCCCATGACCGCGCGCCGCCGCGATGGTCGCTTCGAGGGAAGTCTCGGTATCCATCGGCACGCGCGAGAACAGGTCTCTGTAGGGGGCCCTCATGGCGACCAGGTAGTAGCCGCCGCCTTGATCCGGACCGAGCACCACTTCGTGCTCCTCGAGAAGCCTGGCGGCTTCTTCGATGCGCTCGGGGGGAAGGTCCGGGCTGTCGCTGTTCCGAACGATGACCGCTTCGTATCCGATCGCGAAGCAATCGCGAAAGGCGCGCTCGAGACGCTCTGCCAGATCGTTTCCTCGTTGGGGCAGGAGCTCGAGCTCGGAGCCGGCTGCGCTGGCGAACCACTCCCGTCCGCCAGGCGGCCAGTAGGCCACCGCGAGCTCTGCGCCCCGCACTCGACGAGTGCTCGCCAGCGAGTCCCTCAAGAAAGCCTCGTACAACCGCGCGGCACGCGTGGCGTCCCACCGGGACTCCAAGCGCGTCTTGACTTGCCCGGGCTCGGGCAGCTTGGCGAAGACCAGGATGCGTGTGCGCATGACCAAAGGGTCAAAAGAAGAAGGCCCGCTCCTGAGGGATTCAGGAGCGGGCCTGTCGTGGCTCTTGATTCGTGCGATGCTCAGTCGTCCTTGCGGTCGGCGGCCTCGATGAACGGGTCGACGTACTCGGCGTCACCGTTGACGATCTTCACGCGAAGGAAGAAGTCCTTCGCGATCGTGGGCTGACCGGTCGAGTAGTAGTTGTACCCGAGCAGGAAGAGAGCGGCTTCGTCGAAAGGATGGCTCTCGACGTAGCGCTCGAGGCGTCTGAGCTGACGCTCGAAGTCGGTGGGATCCTCGTAGAACTCGCGCTTGTCCACCGGCCTGGCGACCCAGCCGGCATCGAGGTCGAGCGCCTGCCGGATCATGTACGAGGCGTAGTGGTAATCCGACAGGGCGAACAGCGCATCGCCGAGGGCGAGCCTGACGGTCGGATCTCCCGGCAACGACTCGAGAGCCTGCGTGTACAGCTCGACGCTGCGATCATACTCACCTTTGCGGAAATGATAATCGCCCAGGCGGAGCAGATTCTCGGTCGTCATCGTCTCGGCGGCCGGCTCTTCGACCGGCTCCTCTGCGAGGACGACCTCCTCGACGACTGGCGCTGACTCATCGATGACCACCGAAGCCGGCGCGGTGTCGCCCGCGATGTAGATCGTCACGTCGGAGGAGCAACACCGGTAGTCGACGTAGCTGCCGTAGAGCGAGTGGAACTCGTAGTAGCCACCGCGGCAACTGGCGAGGGGGCTGTAGTAGGCCGTGGGCGCGTAGTAGCAAGAGTAGCCGCTGAGGTAGAACGCGCTGTAAGGAGAGTACCAGCCCGAATAGCAGAACGAGGAGCGCAGGCCCCACCACGAGAAGTACGAGCGGCCGTACCAGCCGTGGTAGCCGTACCAGAAGCCGGTGGTCAGGCCGCTGTAGGGGAAGCACCAAGGAGAGTACCAGGAGTAGCCCCAGTAACCCGGCGAATAGGTGTAGCCGATGGGGCCGTACCACCAGCCCCAGTTGCCGTAGCGTCCCCACCAGTCGTAGCCGGCGCCACCGAAGTAATTGTTGTCGTAGGTGTCACCGTAGCGATCGCCGTAGCCACCGCTGGGTGGCTCGTATGGCCAGTCACTCGGACCGTCGCCACCGCTTCCGGGGACTGGCTCGAGGCCCTTGGAGCCACCTCGGTCACCTGGACCGGGCTGGATCGGAGGCGAGTCGCCGCGATCGTCGCCGCGGATGATGTCGGCATCGATCGATTTGCCTTTGGCTCGGCCCTTGACGTCGGCCTCGATGATGCCGGGGCCCGTACCACCGCCATTGCCGCCGTTGCCATCGCCGACGTCACCCGGAGGCGAGGTGTCCCCGCCACCGAGACCGCCGCCGGAGCCTCGACCTCCAGGGGAGGGAGAGATGGTGCTGGGCGGGGAGATGCGCGATGCAGTGCCTCGGCGAATGGACCCCGAAGAGAGCGACGGTCCGCCCACACTCCGGTCACCACCCCCGATGCCGCGATCGCCACCCGAGCCACCGACGCCGCCGGAGCCGCCGCGATCGCCGCTGCCAGGACTGACTGGAATCAAGCCTGGCGTGGTGCGACGTAGCGAGCCGCCACTCGAAGACTTTGAACCACCTCGGCTACCCGTTGGGCCAGAGCCCGGGTTCGACACGTCTCGCCCTGAGCCCAACCCCGGATTCGAGAGGTCGCGACCGGCGCTCGGTGCGGAGATTCGTCGACCGGCGGGTCCACTCCGAGTCGGAGCTGGCTGGGTCGTGACAACGCCGCTGCTCCCGCGGTCGGATCCGATGCTGCTGCCTCGGGAGGGGATCTGACGGACATCGGCGCGCGGCGTTGGGGTGCTGCGGCGCGTCGGCGTCGCGATCGCCGAGCGAGACGGAGTCGTGGTGCGCGAAGGAGTGCGGTAGATCGGGGTGATCGTGCGAGACGGAGTCGAGGCTCTCGGAGGAGCACCGACGGACGACCGACTGGGTTGACTCCGAGTCGGGCTGGGCGTTGCGGAGCTCGAGGGAGAGGATCGAGGAATCGATCGGGTGGAGGGGGTGGTGATCGGCCGGCTGGATTGCTGCGGCGTGCGGATCACGCGAGAGGGCGAGGACGAGGAGCGCGTCGGGATCGTGCGACGTTCTTGCGAGTAGGTTCGGCGTACCGGAGTCGCGCGCGTGGGGATCGACCGGCTCGAAGAGCGTGGGATCGCTCGAGGCGTCGAGCGGGGCGCCGACCTCGGCGTGGCGCGGGGTGTCGATCGCGGGATCGAGCGGGGCGTGGCGCGCGGTGTCGACCGAGGCATCGATCGCGGCGTGGCTCGGGGGGTCGAGCGAGGCGC
>JAVJTD010000225.1:0-37106 GCA_040219065.1 Planctomycetota bacterium | reverse complement strand
GGGCGCGGCGCCCGGAGCAGACAGGTGGTGAAACGATCGGAGCCCGAACAGGTCCCTGGCGGGGGGGTGGGAACACGCAGACGCGCACGGAGCTCGTTACAGATTCAGCGGGGCTTCGTGAGGGACGACGGGACCGGATCCCGCAGACGATGGCGTGGGAACGTTCAGACGCCTGACCAACGGGCATGTCGCGTCGTCCCTTACTCATCGCCAGACAGCCGAGGATCTCGCCGTGATCCTCACCGTCCCAACGGCAACGTCAACGTGTCAGGGACCCGTGCGGGCTCTGGTTTCAGCTCACGAAGCGCCTGCGGACCCGATCGTTACCCCTTCTGGATCTCCCAGAAATCGGCGCCCATGAGGTCCCAGGGGAGGCGGCGCTCGTCGGGGTCTTTGGCGTCGAAGAACTGGTTCACGAAGTAGAGGATCGTCGCGGATTGCGGCCAGACGTTGGCCACGCCGTGGAGCACGCCGCGAGGGATGTAGAGGAGCTGGGCGCGACCATCACCGAGCACGAATCGCATCTCGACGTCCTTGGTCGGCGAATCCTCGCGCAAGTCCTTGAGGCCGACCAGGAGCCTCTGCGATGGCGAGACGAACCAGGCATCTTCCTGGTTGTAGTGGAGGTGGAACGCCTTGATGGTACCGGGAAGCATCTCGGAAGCGTTGACTTGGCTGGGCCGGAAGCCTGGCAGACCGATCAGCTCACCCTTCTCGTCGAACCGGGCGAGCTCGCAGAAGGAGCCGCCGTCCTCGACGAAGCGCCGCAGTTCGACGATCTTCACCCCTTCGATGCGCTCTCGCGGGGTATAGTCTTGGGTGGAGATTTGGTCGCGATAGCGGGAGTGGATCTCTTCCGGGCGAAGTCGATTCGTCATGATGAAGGGGTGTCTCTGGGCTTTGGGGCTCTTCGTTCTCGATGAAAGGGGTCGGATTGTACGGTTCACGATCGAAATGGGTCAAGGCGAGTCGAGCTTACTGGGCACTGTTCGTGGGAGCGTGCTGGGCGCTGGCGGCGCCGGCTGTGTTCGCCCAGATGGTCGCGGTCTCGGAGCCCGTCGCGATCGAGAAGGTCCCCGACCTCGTCTACTACGACGGTGACGGATACCATCCCGGTAAGCACTGTCTCGACCTCTATCGGCCCGACATCCGTCACATGGCCGAGCTCGGTGCACCGATGCGACCGGTGCTCGTGTTCGTGCACGGCGGGGGCTGGATGTTCGGCGACAAGAATCACTACGGCGGGCTCTACGGTAACATCGGCCGGGCCTTCGCCGAGCGTGGCTACCTGGTGGCCGTCATCAATTACCGTCTCTCCTCTCGCCGCCGGGGAGACGTTCGGCATCCCGAGCACGTGCGAGACGTCGCGCGAGCAGTGGCGTGGATCGGGAAGAACGTCGCGAGCTACGGTGGCGATCCGCGGCGAATGGTGGTGGCCGGTCATTCCGCTGGCGGCCACTTGGTCTCCCTCCTCGCGACCGATCCGAGGTTCCTCTCGGAGGTCGGGCTGGATCGGAGCGCGTTTCGCGGCGTGGTCTCCATCAGTGGGGTGTACGACGTCGTCGGAATCCCGGGCATCACCTCGGCGTTCGGTGACGACGATGCCGAGCGAAAGCTCGCCTCGCCGATCTTCCAGGTCGACGCGAGCGATGCGACGCTGCCCTATCTCCTGATCGTCGCCGAGAACGACCTGCCCGGGCTCGATGGCGGAGCTAGGGACTTTGCCCGAGAGCTACGTGGCGTCGACGCCAAGGTCGAGCTGGAGAAGATCGAGGACTGCAGCCACCAGTCGATCGTGATCGCGATCGGCCGTGACGGCGACGTGACGACCGAGCGCGTCGCGACGTTCCTCCGCGAGGCCTTGGATTGACTTGGAGCACGGGCCTGAACCAGAGCCCGCGCGATCGAGACGGGAAGAGGTCGCCGAGCGAGGGGGCATCCCCGACTCTCCGTCACATCGCGATGGCTTGCTGCTCGCCTGGGTGCCTCTTCTCGACGTCACCGATCCACGTCTCCCCGGCCTCGGGTGCGAACGTGTTCCGCACGACGATCGGAATGTTGGCCGAAGCAGCGGGCGCGACGCAGCCACGTTGAAGGATCTTCGCACCGAGCTGGGCTAGCCCGGCCGCCTGATCGTAGGTCAGGTGGGCGTGGCGCTGTGCTTCGCTGTGGAGGCGCGGATCGCGATCGTAGACGCCGCCGACATCCGTCCAGATCTCGACGAGGTCGGCCCCGATCGCGGCAGCGAGCGTCGTGGCCGAGAGGTCGGAGCCTCCGCGACCCAGCGTCGTCGTATTGCCGTTCTCGTCGCAGCCGACGAAGCCCTGGGTCAAGATCAAGGCGCCGCGCTGGCGCCACGGCTCGACCTGCTCGCGAAGCTGCTCGCGCACTCGTACCAGGAGCGGGCGCGCCTCTCCGTGACGGCTATCGGTGATCAGGCACTCCCTCGCATCGAGGAGGTGCACGTTCACACCAGCGCCGCGGAGCGCGGCTCCGAGGACGAGCGTCGAGAGGAACTCCCCGATCGGGAGAATCGCATCGAGCGAGCGCGCCGTGATACGTCCCGAGCGAGTCGTCTCCTCGAGCAGCTCCGAGAGATGCTCGAACCACTGATCCAATGCTTGCTCGGTCGCGTGGCGAGCAGGCGCGTCGGGCTCAAGGTGCCGGAGTGTCACCAGGTGCCGTTGTCGCATCTGCGCCGAGATAGCGGCGATGCGATCCGAGTCGCCGCGTAGAGCGGCATCGGCGAGCTGGATGAGCGAGTCGGTCACGCCGTCGAAGGCGGACGCGACGACCAGCGGGCACTCGAGTCGACGAGCGGAGATCAGACGCAGAGCGCGACGAATCGCCTCGGCCGAACCGAGAGACGATCCCCCAAACTTCATCACGCGCATGGGAACCCTCACCAACCTTGGAAGCCAGGTCGGCCATCCTAGGGAAAGCACTTTCCCTTGTCATGTCGCTTCTGCGAGCGCGACCTTGGCGAAGTTCGTTCTTCCCGTTCAGAGCATGCGTTAGACTGATCGCCCGAAAGGAGATTTTCTGGATGTCGCGTTTCACGACCGTCTCGCGCGCGATCGACGAGCTGCGCCGAGGTCGCTTGCTCATCGTCGTCGACGCCGAGGACCGCGAGAATGAGGGCGATCTGGTCGGTGCCGCTCGCAACATCGATCCCGCCACGGTCAATTTCATCCTCACCGAGGCCCGCGGGCTCCTCTGTGCCCCCGCCTCGCCCGAGATCATCGAGCGTCTCGAGCTGCCCATGATGGTCGCGCAGAACACCTCGCTCCATCACACCGCTTTCACCGTGTCGGTCGACGCGGCCGGTGTCACGACGACGGGCATCAGCGCCTCCGATCGCGCGGCCACCTTGCGCGTGCTGGCAGATCCTTTGACGCGTCCCGATGGCCTGCTCCGGCCCGGACACGTCTTTCCCCTGCGCGCGCATCCGGGCGGGCCTTCCGCCAGGCCAGGTCATACCGAAGCGGTCGTCGAGCTCGTGCGCCGCGCCGAGCTGGGCGAGGTCGGAGTTCTCGCCGAGATCCTCAACGCCGACGGCTCCATGTCCCGCGTCCCAGAGCTCGAGCGGCTCGCCGAGCGCTTCGACCTCCAGATCCTCGCCATCTCCGACTTGACGGAGTCCTCAGGCTGAGGCACCGATGCGCATCGCACTGAACATCGACCACTACTATCCGTCGAAGGGAGGCGCCGAGGCCTATCTCCAACGGCTGATCGACCGTCTCACCGCTGACGGGCACCAGGTGACGATCGTCGCGCGCGACTTCGAGAAGGGCCTGGACGGACCGGCCAAGCAGGAGCGAGTGCCTTGTCCTTCGTGGCCGCGGCTCCTGCGGGAGATGGTCTTCGCACGCCGCAGCGAGCGGCTGCTTCGAACCAGCCGCGCGGACGTGGTCTTCGGCATTCGGCACCTGCGTTACGGTCACCTCTATCAGCCGCATGGAGGCGTGCACGCGGCGGCGATCGATGCACTGATCCGGGCCGGCAGTCCGGCGCCTTGGGTGCAGGCTCTGCGGCGCCTCGGGAAGACGCTCAGCCCGAAGCAGATCTTCTTCCGTCACCTCGAGCGGCGACTGGTGCGGGGAAAGGAGCGCCCTTTGATCGCGGCGCTGTCCGAGCGCGTGCGGCAGGACTTCGCCCACTATCACGCGATCCCGCCGCATGAGATCGCCCTGCTGCCGAACGCGATCGATACCGAGCACTTTCGGCCCGGTCCCGATCGTCGGGTCGATCGCATCCGCCTGCGCGCGCGACATGACTTGCCCGAGACGGGGCTGCTCCTCCTGTTCGTCGGACACCACTTCCGGCTGAAGGGGCTCGGTGAGCTGATCGAGGCGCTGCCGACGATGGTGGCGGCGGGCCTCGATCCGTGGGTGCTCGTCGTCGGTCGCGGCCGCGAGCGCGCGTATCGGGAGCGCACCCGTCAGCTCGATGTCGAGGAGCGCGTGCGCTTCGCGGGCTTCGTGCGCCGGGTGGAAAGCTACTACCACGGCGCCGATGTGCTCGTGCATCCGACGTGGTACGATCCCTGCTCGACGGTCGTCCTCGAGGCCCTCGCCTGCGGGCTGCCCGTCGTCACGACGGCACTCAACGGCGCGGCCGAGCTGATGCGCTCGGGCGAGCACGGCTTCGTCGTGAACGATCCTCAGGACCGATCGGGATTGGTCGAGGCGCTCCGAGAGCTCGCTCACGAGGAGACGCGAGAGCGCTTCTCGGCGGCCGCCGCGATCCACGCTCGCCGCTTCGACTTCGAGGCACACTACGACGGATTCCTCGAGCTGCTCGAGCTTGCACGCTCGATGCGACCCGAGACTTCGAGAGCTCCGACCGGGAGACGCGCATGAGAGCCCTCTTTCTCACTAGCGGCGCAGACGATCCGAGCACGCGCTACCGGGTTCGCCCCGTGGCCGACGCCTGGCGCGCCGAAGGCGGTGACGCCGTCGAGCTACCCATGCCACCGGCAGGGCGGGAGCGGCGCCTCATGTTCAAGGACGCGTCCTCCTTCGACGTGGTGATGCTGCAACGGCGCTTGATCGCGCCGCTCGATGCGCTGCGATTGGCGGCGCAGTGCCGGCGCCTCGTGTTCGATTTCGACGATGCTCTGCCCTTCCGCGACGACGGGCGTGCCTCGCGGGTGCGCACGCTGAAGTTCCGGGCGCTCGTCCGCAGCGCGGACTGCGTGCTCGCCGGGAACGCGAATCTCGCGGCCCTCGCGCGGCGATTCCGGGCACGCACGGTGCGCGTCGTCCCGACGACCGTGCCCGTGCCGGTGGAGCCGGAGCCGATTCGCTCGGACGGCGGTCCGTTGCGTCTCGGCTGGATCGGCTCGCGCTCGACGCTGCGGTACTTGAAGACGCTCGAGCGGCCGCTGGCCGCGCTCGCGCGGCGTCGCACTGGCTGGACGCTCCGCGTCGTGTGCGATGACTTTCCCGACTTCGAAGGCGTGCCGGTCGAGAAGGTGCCTTGGAGCGAAGCGACCGAGAATGGCGCCATCGCCGGCTTCGACATCGGGCTCGCTCCTCTGACCGACGATCCCTGGGCGCGCGGCAAGTGCGGCTTGAAGATCCTGCAGTGCTTCGCGGCCGGTCGTCCCGTCGTCGCATCCCCGGTGGGTGTCCAGTCGACCCTGATCGGAGCGAACGAGCGCGGGCGGCTCGCAAGCTCACCGCAGCAGTGGATCGAGTCGCTCGAGACGCTGCTCGATGACTCGAGTGAGCGGGTCATCAGCGGCCGTGCGGCTCATGCGTTCGTGGCCACGCAGCTCGATCGCGGGCGCTGGTCTCTCGAAGCGGCGCGAGCGATGGGCGCTCTGTCTCCGAGCCTCGCCTGAGAATGGAGGACGGCCGCGCGGTCTACGTCCGGATGCCGAATTGGGTCGGGGACGTCGTGATGGCGACGCCGGCGCTCGCGGCATTGCGGGCGCGCTTTCCCGACTCGAAGATCCTCGTGGCAGCGAAGCCCTTCCAGCATGGACTGCTGAACGGGCTGCCATCGATCGACGCTCTGTGGCCGGTCGAGGGCCGCGGCCTGCGTGGGAGCCGCATGCGGGCTCATGAGCTTAGAGGAGCCGGGTGTGGGACGGCGGTCCTGCTGCCGAACTCTTTGCGAACGGCGCTCGCCCCGTGGCTAGCGGGCGTGCCGGTGCGGGTCGGCACCGCGTTGAACGGGCGAGGGCTGCTGCTGACGCACCGGGTGCATCCGCCGCGGGAGGGGCGACGCCGACGGCCAGAGCCGATGCCGATCTACTACCTGCGGTTGAGCGAGCAGGTCGGGGCGGGCGGGGATCCCGAAGCGGTGCACCTGGTCGTGACGGACGAGGACGAGGCGAAGGCACAGGCGCACTTCGATGCCTGGGGGCTCACCGCGAATGATGCCGTCGTCGGGTTGAATCCCGGGGCGAGCTTCGGAGCGTCGAAGCTCTGGCTGCCGGAGCATTGGGCCGCGCTCGCCGACCGGCTCTCGGACGAAGGTCTTCGCGTCGTGCTCCTGGTCGGTCCCGGGGAAGAGGCCATCGCCGACGAGATCGCGTCGCGAGCGAAGAAGCCCGTGATCAACACGTCGAAGGACATCGTCCGTCTGGATGCGTTGAAGGCGGTTTGCCGGCGCCTGTCGCTGCTGGTGACGAACGATACCGGGCCACGGCACATTGCGTCGGCGGTGGGCACCGCGGCGGTGGTCCTGATGGGGCCGACTGATGCTCGCTATACGGCTTACGGCCTGAGCTCGGTGAGTGTCTTGCAGTCCGGTGCCACCTGTGCGCCGTGCCATCTCAAGCGCTGCCCGCTCGACCACCGGTGCATGCGAGACATTCACTGGGAGCGCGTGGCGTCGGTCGCCCGATCCCGAATCTCCAGCCTCGCGGCCGGGGTGTGACCCGGGCTTCCGCCCTGTCCTGTTGCGAGTGAAGTTCTTATACTCGTTCGACGGGTCGACCGAGCTCCTTCGGTCGCCCGTCAGCAGAATGGAACGGATCGCAGAGAAAAGAGGACTCGAGGACTCCATGGGTCGTGACTCGGGAGCATCGGCACCGCCCAAGCTGCGCCTGATTGTCTGTCCGCCCAATGGCGAGGAGCAGACACTCGATTGTGGCGACGTCGAGGAGTTCACGATCGGGCGCTCGTCCGGCGTGGACTTGCAGCTCCGCGACCGTCTCGTCTCGCGCAATCATTGCCGGATCCGTCGGAGTGACGAGGACTGGATCCTCGAAGACCTCGGCTCGGCGAACGGGACTCTCCTCGCCGGCAAGCGCGTGACATCACGGCCCTTGAAGCGAGGCGACGAGATCTCGGTTGGCAACACGCGGATCTTCTTCCAGGAGATGAACGTCGATTTGAGCTCGACGGACGTGGAGCTTCGGATCGACGCGATGCGCACGGCGCCGCACTCCGCGCTCACGACGCTGGTACCGCCCGCGCCATCGAAGGACGACGACCCGGAGAACGTCGTCGCGAGGCTCGAGCTCGAGCGCACCAACCTGTTTCGCCTGATCCGGATCAACAAGGGCATCAACTCCGAGCTCGACCTCGACAAGCTCCTTCATTTGATCATGGAGGCGGTGATCGAGCTCACCGAAGCCGAGCGGGGCTTCCTGATCCTGATGCGCGACGGTCAGCTCGAGTTCGAGGTGGCGCGCAACTTCGAGCGCGAGGCGGTGCCGCATCCCGAGGTCGAGATCAGCCGCTCGATCGCCGAGGAGGTCATGCGTCTCGGTCGAGCGCTCGTCGCGATCAATGCGCAGGACGACGAGCGCTTTCGCGTGTTCCAGAGTGTGGCGAGCCTGGGGCTGCGCTCGGTCCTGTGTGTGCCCTTGCGCGTCAAGGAGCGCGTGATCGGCGTCGTCTACATCGACAATCGGCTGCAAAAGGGCGTCTTCCGCGAAGAGGACGTCCTGGTCCTCGAGGCCTTCGCCGACCAGGCGGCCATCGCGATCGAGAACGCGCGCTTGATCCGCGAGCTGACCCAATCGAACGCCGAGCTGTCGGAGTCGAAGGACCGCATCGAGGGCCTCAATGTGAAGCTGCGCGGCAAGGTGCAGCGGCAAGAGGAGGAGCTCGAGGAAGTGCGCGCGCAGCTCCGTGACCATCGGACCGAGCTGGCGACGAAGTACGACTACGACAGCATCATCGGGCACAGCCCCAAGATGCAGACGATCTTCAAGCTGCTCGACCGCGTCATCGAGTCGGACTTCCCGGTTCTCATCCACGGCGAGTCGGGGACGGGCAAGGAGCTGATCGCGCGGGCGATCCACTTCAACGGTCCGCGCAAGAACGAGCGCTTCGTGTTCGAGAACTGCGCCGCCCTGCCCGACACGCTGCTCGAGAGTGAGCTGTTCGGCTACAAGCGCGGCGCCTTCACCGGCGCGACGAAGAACAAGAAGGGGCTGCTCGAGCTCGCCGATCAGGGCACACTCTTCCTCGACGAGGTCGGGGACATGAGCGTCGAGATGCAGAAGAAGCTCCTGCGCGTACTGCAGGAGGGCGAGATCCGGCCGGTCGGCGGCTCCGACGTCCTCAAGGTCGACGTCCGCATCATCGCCGCGAGCAACAAGGAGCTGTCGGCCCTCGTCAAGGACGGTCTGTTCCGCGAAGACCTCTTCTACCGGCTCAACGTGCTGCCGGTGAACCTGCCGCCCTTGCGTGAGCGCAAGGAGGACGTGCCGCTTCTCACCTGTCACTTCCTCGAGAAGGCCTGCGAGGAGGCGAAGCTGTCGATGAAGGAGCTCTCAGCAGAGGTGCTCGACGCATTCCTCGACTATGACTGGCCCGGCAACGTGCGCGAGCTCGAGAACGAGGTCCGCCGCATGGCGCTGATGGCCGATGAGATCATCGCTTTGGACGACGTCTCGGAGACGGTGCGAGAGGGCAGCGTCGAGCCCGAAGAAGGGGACGACGACGAGGCGGAGATCCAGGACCTCGGCGAGCTCGTCGCCCGCATCGAGCGCCGGGAGATCATCAAGGCGATGAATCGCTGCGAGAACAACAAGAGCCAGGCGGCGAGCATGCTCGGCATCTCGCGCTTCACCCTGCAGCGAAAGATGGAGAAGTACGAGCTGGGTTGACGGCCGTCGCCCGGCAGTCTTGTTTGGAGGAAGCGCCGCCCAAGCGGCCGCGCGACCGACCGGCACCCGAGCTCGACCCTGAGCGAGAACGGCTCTTGAACACCTCGACCGATACCGCCCGCCCTTATCAACCGATCGAGGGCTACGAGATCCTCGCCCGACTGGGCGGAGGCGGCATGGGGACCGTCTTTCGCGCACGGCAGATCGCGATGGACCGCGTCGTCGCCCTCAAGGTGCTCAAGTCGAACCTCGCCAAGGACGAGAAGTACGTCGAGCGTCTCCACCGAGAGGCCCGTCTGCTCGGAGTGCTCGATCACCCCAACATCGTCAAAGCCCACGACGTCGGCCACTCCAACGGGTACCACTACTTCGTCATGGAGTACGTCGAGGGGCGCAGCATGGCCGCCCTCCTTGCCGAGGAAGGGCCCCTGCCCTCGGATCTGGTCCTCGATGTCGCCATCCAAATGGCTCGGGCTCTCGAGCACTCGCATCGACACGACATCATCCATCGCGATATCAAGCCCGGAAACATCCTCCTCACCGACGCCGGCCTCGCCAAGCTCACCGACTTGGGGCTCGCCAAGCGCGAGATCGATCCGGGACTGACGCGCGACGAGGCGACCGTCGGTACCCCGCAGTACATCTCGCCCGAGCAGCTCCTCGCACCCAAGACGGTCGACGGGCGTAGCGATATCTTCTCTCTCGGCGCGAGCCTCTTCCACCTGCTCACGGGGCAGCCGCCTTTTGCGGGCGAGACGCTGGGGCAGGTGGTGGCTTCGGTACTGGCGGGCCGCTTGACGGATCCGATGGAGCTGCGCTCCGACATCGATCCGGGCTTCGCGTCGATCCTCGTGCGCATGCTGCAGAGAGAGGCGAAGCATCGGTACCCGAGCGCGACCGAGCTGCTGGCGGATCTCGAAGCGGTCCGGGCCGGCCGCGAGCCTGAGCCGTGGACGCCGCCTTCGGAGAGCGCTCCGCCGCGGCGGCCGTGGATCGCGGCGGCCTCACTCGTCGTGCTGATCGCGATCGGGGCGGTGATCTTCTGGCCGAGCTCGGATTCAAAGGCCCCGCCCGACGAGAGCTCGGCTTCCAATGTCGCCTGGCACGAGCTCGAAACCCGGCTTCGCCAGTCCTCGGGACCACACGAGCGGCTCGCGATCCTCGAAGGGCTGGACGCGGCCCAGGACCCCGAGCTGGCGGCGAGGATTCGGGAGCGAGAGTACGCGCTCGAGAACGAGCTCCGGACGCGCTACGAGGAGATCGCCGCGGAGCTCATCGAGACGAAGGCTCGGCCGTTGCTGACGAAGTCGACGACCTCGCCCGCGGGAGAGGATCGGCTCGCGGCGTCCACCTACGAGCGGCTGTTCGCGCCGCGAGGTCCGTCGGCCGAGCGACTGTTTCGCAAGGAGTTCCTCGGGCGAGCGGATGTACCGACCACGGGCCGGGCATTCGGGATCTGGGGCGAGGTGCTCTCGAACGCGCTCGAGGAGTTCGAGTCGGAGCGGCGAGCGAGCATCGCCGAGTTTCGCAAGGATCTCCTCGCCGCGATCCGAAGCGCCCAAGAACAGTTCGAGATGCGCCTCGACGACAGCGGGGATCAGGCCTCGTTGGTCATCGCGCAAGAGGAGCTCGGTCGGACCATCCAGGGATTGGCGGAGGGCAAGTACGGCTCGGCGCTCATCGCGCTCTCGGATCTGCCCGAGGCATCCGTCGCGGATCTGCATGCCGAGCTGGAGGCTTTGCGAAGCCGTCTCCAGGACTTCCTCGCCCTGAGGAGCCGGGAGCGTCTCAGTGAGCTTCAACAGAGATTGCAGCGCCGATTCCAGGAAGCTCGGGACGGGCTGGAGGATCTCGATCTCGGAGTCTCGGAAGAGGCGGCGATCGAGAGCTTCAACGATTGGGTCGCGCAGATCGAGGCCGGGCGGCTCTCGCTCATCCTCGAGGACGAGCGGGCGACTTTCCGCAGCGGCGCGGACGCGCTCGAGCAGGCGCTGGCCAACGAGTTTCGCGACGATCAAAGGCGCCGCGCCGACGAGCGGTTCCTGAGGGAGGTCTCGTCCGAGGACAACGTCGTGCTCCAGCTCCTCGGGCGACGGGAGTACGAGAAGGCGCGGCAGCGCCTGGAGGAGATTGGGAAGCTGTACCCGCGGGCCGAAGTGGAGCCGCAGTACTGGGGCCTCTTGGTCGACGCGATCGACACCTTCGTGACCGAGGGCTTTCGACACCTGCATCGCGAGGTGCAGCGGGACAACACTCAGGAAGTCAAGGCGAGCAACGGCATTGGCTCGTCGTACCTGATCAACTCTGTCTCACCCGAGGAGCATCGCTTCCAGGGGATGAAGCTACAGAGCAATCCGGGCGGGGAGCCCAGGGAGGTCGAGCTCGTCGAGCTGAAGGACATCCACGTCTCCGATCTCCTCGACTGGGGACGGCAGGGTCACGCGGACACCGAGGAGCGGGAGGCGCTCCGGAGGCTCGGAGAGGCCCTCTTCCTGAGGGTGGAGAAGGACAACAGTCCGGCTGATGCGCTCGTGGTATTGAAGCCCCTCGTGGGAAGCCTCGAGGGAAGGTACGCCGCGGCCGCCCAGCGCCTCCATGCCAAGATCGAGCTGGACATCGCCGAGGCGGCCCTGACGCGGGAGGAGCTCATCAACCGTGCCCTGACCATGTTCGGGGAGGTCGACCAGCTCAAGCGCAAGAGCGACTCCGAGAGCCTCGAAGAGGCACTCGAGCTGATCAAGGAGCTCCTCGCGACCCGGTATCAGTCCCTCGGATTGAAGCAGCTCGAAGGCCTGCCGGAGCTCCGGACGGATGTCCAAGCTCGGCTGAAGTCCGCAGAGCGAGAGGAGGAGCTGCGCAAGCCGTACCATGCCCCGGTGCGCGTCCTGGATGCTTCCGTCGAAAAGATCCAGGTCGTGTACGCCTTCAACCGCGAGGACGAGCTGCTCGATTGGAATCTCGACCCGGAGATCTGGTCGCTCGACGGGGGGGCGCTGGTGAGCCAGGCGTCTCGCGGGGTGAAGAACCTCTTCGACAACCGCCACGGCATTCGTCATCCGGCGCGCGGGCGACGAGAGCTGAAGCAGTTCGACATCATGGCGAACCGGGGGAACTTCGAGCTGGCTTTCGACTACGAGGCGCCCGAAGGGGTCGAGCCCGAGCTACTGGCGGTGTCGATCTACGGCCTCAACGTCGGGATCTGGAGCCAGGAGCGGCGGGTCTGGGCCTGGACGGGCGGGCTCGACAAGTTGGACTCGAGTGAGGCGCTCCGGGCGAGGGAGGTCTCGCCTGCGGTCGATCTCTTGGAAGAGTGGGGCACGAAATACCGGGTCAAGATCTCGATCGAGTCGTTCGGTCCGGAGCTGGATGTCGCTCTGTACGTGGCGGAAGAGGCTCGAGAGGTCTGGGCCGGCCGTGTGCCGCGCATCAAGCTCCGTGATCACAACGCTTTGCCACAAGTCGAGATCCGCTCGTTCCGGCCCGCGATTCTGGACAATATTACGCTGACGGGACAGCTCAAGCGAAGATAGAATCTTCGGTAACGAAACCATGAGCGTCGAACCATCCAATTTCTCGAGCACCTCGGCCGCCGAGAAACGCTCCACGAGTGAGCGCCGCCTGCGACTCCGGGGGCTGAACGGCTACTTCGATGGCGAGGTCTTCCTCCTCGACAAGGGAGACGAGGTCGTCGTCGGTCGGAGCCGGGCCTGCGACTTCTCGATCAAGGGTTGCCGCCGCTACCGAGAAGCCGCGTCGGACATGCGACGCAACGACCGGCACCTCGCCGGGATCTCCCGTCGCCACTTCCGGATCAACTTCTGCCACGAGAGCATGATCGAGATCCGGGATCTCAGCCTCAATGGCACCTGGGTGAATGATCGCCGGGTTCGCAAGCTGGTGATCTCCGACCTCTCGAATCGCCGCTACGAGATTCGCATGGGGCAGGAGCAGTTCTCTCTCGAATGGGAGGACGATGACGGTGAGCAAAGACCGCCGCTGGACGAAACGTCCTCGTGAGAGCTGTTCTTCTCCTGCTGCCCTTCTGGATCGCGCTGCTGGGACCCGGATCGTCGCAGGACGACTGGGAGCGCCATCTCGCGGATCTCGATGACCCCGAGTACGAGGTGCGACTTCGAGCATCGCGGTGGTTCGAGCGCTCGCCAAAGATCACGGAAGCGCGGCTCGAGGCGCTCTTCGAGCACGCCTTGCAAGGGTCTCTGGAGCAGCAGCGCCACGTCGTCGAGATCATCGCGCACCACCCTCTCGCCTTGCGTCCGATCTTGTCCTGGCTCGACTCCGAGGAACGCTCCGCGCGCCGACTCGCCCGCTGGATCGCCGATCGGGTCTTCGAGCGAGCAGACCCGGAAGCCTCCGTCTGGCCCATCCGCTTTCGCGACGCCCGCCTCGAGCGGGAGCTGCCCGAGGTCGTGACGCCTCGCTCCCTCGTCGACGCTCTTCAGGGATGCGGTGGCTCTCTCGTCCCCGTGCTGGAGCCCACGCTCGGCTCGGCCGTTCGAGATCAGTCGATTCCACTGCGGTACTCGACACAGTGGAGGTCACCCATCGACGGGATGCTCGAGCAGACCCTCGAGCCGGTCGGGCTCGAGGGAATCGAGTGTGAGCCCTTCTACGTGGTCGGCGGAAAGCTGCATCACCAAGAAGGGAAGGGGAAGAGAGTGTTCCTCGACCTGCTGCGAGGATTGAAGGCCGATGACGCCGGCCTCCGAAGATCGGTCGCTTGGGACTTGGGCGCACTCGGTTGGCCGGTGCTCACAGAGCTGTTCTCGGAGCTGCTCGAGAGCGACTCCCCGGAGGAGCGTCAGGTCGGCGCCTACGGCTTGGCGGGATCCGGCCGTGCTCCGACGCCGCCGCGGCTAGGCGACGCCGAGATCATAAGGTCTTTGGTCCAGCGGACCGGGCAGGACGATCGACTGCGCGCCGGCTTGGTCTCGTTGCTCGCTCACGCCGATAGTCGGATGGTGCGGGGAGCCCTCTTCGAAGGCTGGGCGGAGGCGACGCGGAGCGAGCGTGTCGGTCGCATGCAAGTCTTGCGTCATCATGTGCGCCCGGAGGATCGCTCGTTCCTTCTGGAGCATCTGCGACGAGCGAACGCCGACCCCGAGTTGACGCGGGAGGTGCTCGCGGCATGGACCGAGGTCGACAGGCCGCTCGACGGCCCCGAGGTCGATGTCGTGGCGCGCTTCTTGGATCGCGACGGTCCGATCGGCGACGCGGCGGCCAACCTACTCGCCGCAGGTGTCACCGAGGGTGGCTTCATTGCGATTCGGAGCCGGCTCGACTCGGAGCGAGACTCGGTTCGTCTGCGGGCGGCGCGTGCCCTCGAGGGCGTCGCCGTAATGGATCTGCCCGAGGCGATGGACGCCGCCGCGCAGCAGCTCGCGCGCGAGACGAGTCCCGATATCTGCTTGGCATTGGGACGGTCGATCGGCGGGCATTTCGAGCTATCGGATCCCGAGACGCAAAGGCGCGTGCTCCGTCATTGCTCGGTTCTCCTGTCATTGGCGGACCCGGCCGCGATGATCCGCCTGTACGCGCTGGCGCTCCACGTTCCGTCCCGCGTGTTCGACCAAGAGATCGTGCCGGCTCTCCGCTCGAAGCTGCAGGCCGGGGAAACCGGAGATCCGGCGCGATGGGTCGCCGGAATGCTCCTGGCCGAGAGATGGGGAGACAAGTCAGGCGGAGACAGGCGAGGCCGGCTGAGGACCAGCGAGAATCGAGAGCTCCTCTCGACGCTTCGTCGCGCGTTCGAGTCGGCCGAGGAGCCCTTGATGAGCTGGGCCGCTCATGCGTTGGCGGTCTGGAAGAGTGAATACGCAGTCAAGAGCTTCTCCAACGCGCTCGAGAGTGGCATCCAGCGAGGTGAGTCGGCATGGATCGAGGCCGGCCGCGTCGGTTGGCAAATCCTGGCCGAGACCATGGTCGCCGACGGAGCCGAGGATCGGCTCGCATTGCTGATCAACCGGCTCGAGAGGAGCGCGCTGGACGCGCCCGGCCCACAAGGGATGCTATTCGGCGAGGTTCATTCCGAGGTCGTACGAATCGCGTGGGAGAAGCTGGCTCATCAGCGCCAGCCGTCTCAAAGGAATTAGAGAGGAAGCGCCGATGGCGAAGAAGACGGGCAGGACCACTCCGGGTGAAGGCTTTGGAGACCTGTCGATCGCGGTCAGTGGGAGCCACAAGGCGCCTCGCGAAGAGGTCACGGCCCGGGTCGCCGGCGAGCTGGTCGACCTCGCCTTGCCGGTCTCGCCGACCGAGGTGGAGATCAAGCGGGCGCTCCAAGGCATGGCCAAGGCCATCAACCTCGCACTCCAGTCGAGCTTCGTCGAGACCGAGCTCGAGCCGGCCTACGAAGCCGCGCGCGTTCATAAGGGGACTGTCGAGATCCTGCATCGAGAGTACATCGGTCTCGGTGACGGCGTCTTCGCGACGATCGGGAAGCTGGCGAAATCGTTCACGTTGACCCTGAAGGGCCCCGACCCGGTCGCACCACAGGAGCGCCGAGGCAAGGGCGGCGCAGTCTCCGGGCTCTACGACCTCCTCGCCCGCAAGCTGAATCTCGTGCAAGAGTACGAGGACATGGTCCCGACCTTCGTCGAGCAGATGCTCGATCGACTCGAGGCCGTGCGCACGATCGTGGGCTGGCGCCGCGACGAGTGGCACATCGAGACCAAGGTGATCGGCCTCGACGTCGTCCTGACGCCCGTCACCGAAGAGTCCGGTCCCAGCCGCACGAAGCACAAGTCCACCAAGCGCGGGAAGTGACGGAGAACGCGGCTGAATCGACGGCACTCCGGTCGCCGACGGCAGAGCAGGCCATGAAGGTGTCCGTGTACGTTCGCTCAATACGGCAAAGCGACTGAATGACGGCCAGCACCAATAACTCCGCGAGACGGTGGCTGCCGTTTTGGATCAGCTTGTCTCTATTCGCCGCCAGCTTGATCGCTTGGCAGAAGCTCTACTTCCAAGTGGAGCTGGAGCCGGCGGACCGCTCGGCGCTGGAGGAGCGCGTGAGCGCATTCTGGCGAGCGCGTCTGACCGGTGAGGCAGCAGCCACGCACCGATACCTCGGCGGCGCGATTGCGGAGCAGTACTCCGCCGAGGAGTGGAGCGCCCGAGAGGGACAAGTGGACTACCTCGATTACGAGGTGCTCTCGATCGAGAGCGAGCGCCTCGGCCGTGCCGGTGTTCACGTAAAGTATCACTGGCGGCTCAAGGCCGAGATCTTCGCGGACGAGGCGCCGCGCGAGACGACGGCCGATGAGTATTGGGAGCTATCCGACGAGTGGCTGCGCGTCGGAGTGAACTGACCTGAAACCACTGGGAACGCGGGCGTCCCGCCCGCTTGGATCGCGGAACAGGCTCGCTGCACCGGTAGGTTCACGGCCGGCCCCGGCCCAAGCTCGCTCGAGCGGAGCTCTCACCAACAGACGCGGTCACCGGCTCGCTCGGCTTGGGCACTCCAATAGGTCGCATTCGAGCCGCGTGCTTTCAGCCGGTCTCGGTGTCCTCGTCGTCGCCTTCAGCTCGTCGGTTGCTCGCCTCGGACGGCCACGGGCTCTCGCTCTTTCATCAAGGCGAAGAGCGGGTGGTCGTTCGCCGGATCCGCCAGGAGATGGGGGAGCAGCTCGACCTCGCCCGTGCTCTGACGCATGTTGCATGGCAGGGCAAAGCAGATGCGGGCACCACCTTCGGGCGCCGCGTCGGCCCAGACGCGTCCTTGGTGCGCGCTCACGACCTTCTGCACGATGTACAGGCCGAGTCCGGAGCCGGGGACCTCGCGGCTATTCGAGCCACGTTGGAACTTCTGGAAGACCGAGGCGCGGTCCGCTTCCGGGATACCGATGCCGTTGTCGCACACCTCGAGGACATGCTCGTCGCCGACTTGGCGGCTTGCGACGCGAATACGGGGATTGTCCCGATCACCGAGGTAATGGAGGGCGTTGCCGATCAGGTTCATGAACACCTTGTTCATCGCCTTGCGGTCGCAGAAGACCGTCGGCAGGGGCTCGCGGAGAAAGTCGACGGCGCCGGACTTGCCATCGAAGTTGATTCGTTGCCAGGCCTGGTCGACCAGCTCTCCGAGGTCGACGTCCTCCCAACCGCGGTGCTCGGGATCGGCGAATGCCTCGGGCTTGGCCTCGAGGATGTCGCGAATCAGGTCCTCCATGTAACTCATCGCCTTGCGCCCGTTCTGAAGGATCGGCACCGCTTTACCGTGTGCGATGTCCTGGTCCTCGAGGAGGAGCTTGAAGGACATCTTCAAGACGGTCAGCGGCTTCTTCAGATCGTGGGTGATGAGCTTGGTGAACTCGACGATGCGCTCGTTCTTCTCGGCGAGGGAGGCATTCTTGTCGCGGAGCTCACGAACTGCTTCGGAGAGTCGGCTCTCGAGGCCGGCCCGAATGAGCTCGGCATTGCGCCGGGCGTCGCGGCTCTTCTTGATCTCCTGGCTGAGGAACCCGACGAACATCGCGGTCACGTAGAGCAGCGTGACGCGAATCCAGAACGTCGTCGAGTCGAAGGCGTCGCCGGTCTTTCCGTAGAACGACAGCAGCCCGTAGATGCACGAGACGACGACGGTGTTGCCGAAGGCAGCTACCATGCTGCTGGACAGCGCCGCGATGAAGATCGTCAGGAAGTAGGCGAGGAAGAACTCCTGCCTCGCGCCGCCCGCCCAGAAGATGAAGAGGCTGACGACGGTCGTGTCGAAGAGAAACATCCACGACGAGATCCGGTCGGTCAACGCGCGGTTCTTCGGAACGATGAGCAAGACGTTCGAGAGGCCGAACAGCACGACGAGGCCGAAGAGATATTGCGGCTCGGGGACGCTCTCGCGCTGACTCCAAGCGATCAGTCCCAAGATGACCAGCAGCAACGACCGGAATGTGAGAATGATGCGGCGATTGGTCCCGAGCCAGCCGGATCCGGCTTGGGGCTCGATACCAACGTCGATCTGATTTGACCTCTCGAACATTCGCGGCGGTCTCCGACCGGTGCGACACACTCAGCTTCTTCCCCTGAGCCCGAGCTTTCCTCTGGGGGACTTTCGGACTTCGAAGGAGGTGTGCTTCAGCGGAACCGCCGCAGGTTCAGTCTATGGAGAACTTTGAAGCAGTTACTCGAGCGAGGGGTGCTCGATACGCTCCGTCGGCGCCGCACCGGCCCGTTCAGGACCGGAATGAAAAGAGCTCCGGACGACGTCCGGAGCTCTGGTGTGTGTGAGGGCTTTCTGTTCGAGCGGCTTACCAGACTCCGAGATCGATCAGGTCGCCCGCGGCGACGCGGAGCGTCTTGCGGCTGTCGACGGATTCCAGAGCGGCCGCGAAGGGGTTCTTCGTATCACTCGCCTTCGACAGCGAGTACTCACCTGGCGGCAGGTTGGTAACGGAGAACTTTCCGTCATTGTCGGTACGCGTCTGACGGTTCACGCCGGCGGCGACGTTCTGGACGAAGACGATGCCGTTTCGAAGCGGGCCACCTTCCTTCGACATGGCCACGCCCTGAATGGTCGCCCCGGGCTTGAGCGTCACCCGCGACGAAGACTCGCCACCTTCGTTCGCGAAGATGCCCTCGACCCACTCGGTCGAATACTTGGGATGGCGGACCTCGAACTTGTATTCGCCTTCGGCGACGTGCTCGAAGCGAAAGCGTCCGTCCTCACTCGAGTGGACGTCGGCGCGGAATTTGTGCTGGTTGATCATGCCACGCAGAAAGCCCTCGAGGACGTTGGGACCGTCGTCGGGGTTGCGCAGCGCGATCTGGGCGCCGCGGATGGGTTTGCCCTGCAGGTCGACGACCTGGCCGATGATGGTGCCTCCCAGCGTGAGCTGCACGGTTACCGAGTCGGTCTCGCGGCCCGGGGAGATCGGGAACGGGTCCGAGAAGCCCCAGGCGAAGTCCGGAGAGAGGATCCCGACCCGATAGGTGCCCGGCTCGAGATCGTTGAGGAGGAACTTGCCCTCGGGATGTTCCTTCTGGGGGTCCTTGCGGACCATCGAGAACTGGTTCCGATTCTGCTTCTCGATCCGGATGCCGTAGTTGGTCACCGGTGCGCCGGTGGGACCATAGACGAAGCCGCTGATGCGGCCGCGGGGCGCGAGCTCGAAGTCGATGCCCGTCAATCCGGCCTTCACCCGCGGATGCGTGTACGGCGAGAAGCCCTCGGCCTCGGCGCGCACCACGTAGATCGCGTCCTGAAGCCCGGAGAGCTTGTACTCACCGATGTCATTCGTGCGGGCCTCGGACTTCGACGTGTAGGTCTGGTTGGCGAGTCCGTGGGCCTTGACCAAGGCGTCGGCGATGGGGCGGCCGGTGCTTTGATCGAGGACGCGGCCTTCCACGGACAAGCCAGAGCCGAGCTCGAAGTTGACTTCCTTCTCCTCGATGTCCTGATTGCCCATCAGGTTGAGGTTGTTGAACTGCGTCGTGGCGTAGCCGGCTGCCGCGACCTCGACCCGGTAGATTCCGCGCTCGGCGTTCTTGAACTCGAACTGCCCGGAAGAGTCCGTGTGCACCTCTCGCAGGCTGCCGTCGCGCTTCGCCTCATCCGCGTGCGCTTCGCTGCCGCTGAAGCCCACGCCGATCAACCAGACGCGGGCGTCTTCGATCCCCTGACCCGCATCGCTGTAGACCTGCCCGTAGATTCGGACGCCCGGCACGAGGGTGACATCGGCGAGCTCGACCTCGCCTTCGCCGGGGATCGAGATCCCCGAGATCTCCGCACGCGCGTAGTCGGGATGGAAGACGCGCAGTGTGTAGGAGTCCTCAGCGGGGAGGTTGGGCAGCTCGTAGTAGCCGTCAGCGTCGGATGTGGCCCGGTAGGACTTGTTGCCGTTCATGCCGGCGGCGTCGCCGAGCAGGGGGTTCGGGCTGTATCGGATCAGGACCGAAGCCTTCTCGACTCCCGATCCGTCGGTACTGATGACCCGGCCCCTCACCGAGCCGTAGAGCTCGGGCATCTCGACCGCGGGGGCCTGTTCGACCTCTGGCTCGGGCTTTTCGGGGCGAGAGAGCGGCTCCAGCTCGGGAGCCTTGTCCTCCTTCTTGCTGCCCACGTCCGTCGCTTCGAGGATCTTGGGATCCTTGGAGTCGACCTCGACGAGGGACTGGTAGAGGATGACCGCAGTGATCCCGAGGGTCACGACGAAGGCGATACCGAGCAGGATTTTCTCGTTTCGACGCATAACTGTATTGCTGTTTTCGTTTTGTGATGCTGGCCGGGAGACGGGCTCCCGAGGCTTCGGTCAGTTCACGGACGGCTCGTGGGGGCCGGACGTTCGGGCACGTCGCAGGTGGACGATCCGGCTTCGAGGGTATTCCCTCAAAACCTACCTTCTCCAGCGACGATTGGCAGGCCTCATGTGCTCCTTTTTCGTTGATCTCGGGCGAGCGGACTGTTAGAGAGGCGAGTCCGTCGCGGGGAGGCGACGCTCGCACCGAAATGTTTGCTATGAAGGGGCTTCCGAGCCCAAATCCCCGGAGGATCGCGCATGTTATCGGATCTCGAGATCGCACGGAAAGCCCGACTGGAGCCCATCGAGGCCATCGGGGCCCGCTACGGCATCGAGGCCGACGAGCTCTCTCCCTACGGCCGCACCAAGGCCAAGGTCCTGCCGAGCATCCTCGATCGCATCGGTGATCGGCCGAACGGCAAGTACATCGTGATCACCGCCATCACTCCGACTCCCCTCGGTGAAGGCAAGACGGTCAACACGATCGGCTCCTCGCTCGGCTTGAATCGCATCGGCAAGAAGGCGATCTGCTGCATCCGGCAGCCCTCGATGGGGCCGGTCTTCGGCATCAAGGGCGGCGCCGCTGGCGGCGGCAACAGCCAAGTCGTCCCGATGGAGGACTTCAACCTCCACCTCACCGGTGACCTCCATGCCGTCTCCGCCGCGAACAACCTCCTGGCCGCGGCCATCGACACCTCGATCCTCCTCAAGAACCCCCTCCGCATCAAACCCTCCACGATCTCCTGGCGCCGCGTGGTCGACATGAACGACCGGGCGCTGAGGAGCATGGTCATCGGCCTCGGTGGCCCGTCGAACGGCGTGCCCAGGGAGACCGCCTTCGACATCACGCCCGCCTCCGAGGTCATGGCCGTCCTGGGCCTCTCCGAGGACATCTTCGATCTGCGCCGGCGCCTCGGTCGCATCGTGATCGGCTCGGACGAGGACGGCGAGCCCGTCACGGCCGATCAGCTCCAGGCGGCGGGTGCGATGACGGTGATCCTGCGCGAGGCGATCGCGCCGACTTTGATGCAGACCTTGGAAGGGACGGCCGCCTTCGTGCACACCGGCCCCTTCGCGAACATCGCGCACGGCAACAGCTCGATCATCGCGGACCGCATCGCCCTCAAGCTCGCCGATTACGTCGTCACCGAGAGTGGCTTCGGCGCGGACATGGGCTGCGAGAAGTTCTTCAACATCAAATGCCGCATCTCGGGGCTGAAGCCGGACGCGGTCGGGCTCGTGGCGACGGTGCGCGCCTTGAAGGCCCACGGTGACGACACACTCCGAATCGTGCCCGGTAAGCCGCTCGACGAGCGAATCACCAGCGAGGATCTCGACCTGCTCGGCAAGGGCTGCGCGAACCTCGAGAAGCAGATCGCCAACGTCAAGCTGCACGGAGTCCCGGTCGTCGTCGCGGTCAACCGCTTCCCGACCGACACCGAGAAGGAGATCGAGCTGATCCGCGAGCGCGCGCTCGCCGCGGGCGCGAGCGCCGCGATCATCAGCGAGGTGCACGCCAAAGGCGGGGAAGGTGGCGAGGACTTCGGTCAAGCGCTCGTCGAGGCCGCCGAGTCGCCTTCGGAGTTCAAGCACCTCTATCCCCTCGACATCAGCATTCGCGAGAAGCTCGAGACGCTGGCGACGCGCCTCTACGGTGCGGGCTCGGTCAGCTTCTCGCCGCTCGCCTTGCGCAAGATGAAGCGCTTCGAGGAGCGAGGCTGGGGCCAGCTTCCGGTCTGCGTCGCCAAGACGGCACTCTCGCTCTCCCACGACCCGGCTCTCCGCGGTGCGCCCAAGGGTTACGAGTTCCCCATCACCGACATCCGCGCCTCCGTGGGTGCCGGCTTCCTCTACGCCCTCGCCGGCGACATCATGACGATGCCGGGCCTCGGCTCGAGTCCGGCTTATCAGCAGATCGACATCGACGAGCACGGTCAGCCGATGGGGCTGTTCTGACGCCGGCGAGCCGATGATGAAATGATGTCGGGGGCGCGGCCGAGGCTGGCCGGTGCCCCTGGCTCCTGGCAACGCTTCGGGCGAAACGCCCAGGCTGCACATAGACGGGTTCGGGCGACAGGCTCGGACCGCGCGATCCGACGTCGATCGGGACACCGCCGATCGGCCGCCGTTTGGAGTGCCGGTGGATGATCCGCCGGTCGACTCGAGACAGGAGCACACGATGCGGGACACCGTCCTCTTCCTTGTGTCGTTCGTCGCATTGTTCGTGGGGCGAGCGGTCGCCCAAGAGGAAGCCCAGCGCCTCGAGTTGACAGGATGGCGCTACACGCTCGAAGCGCCTGCCGACGGATGGATGTCATCCACCTTCGACGATTCCGATTGGCAGACGGGGGAAGCCGGCTTCGGAACGGCCGGGACTCCAGGCGCTCGGATCGGGACCGTCTGGCGTAGCTCGGATCTTTGGATCCGCCGGATGCAGTCCCTCGGTCGGCCACCCGCGAAGCCGGCGTTGCTCGTGCATCACGATGAAGACGCCGAGATCTTCGTCGACGGTGAGCGCGTTGCCCGTCTGCGTGGCTACACGACCGAGTACGTCGTCGTGCCGCTCGAAGGAGACGCCGTGAGCCTGAAGGCCGGCGAGCATCTCGTCGCGGCCCACTGCCGGCAAACCGGCGGAGGACAGTATCTCGACGTTCATTTGATCGACGCCGAGCGCCCGTATCACATGCCACCGCGCCAAGCGTTCGACTCGCCGCTGACGACCCCTTGGGGCGAGTTGATCACCGAGGACAACGTGTGGCCGGAGTATCCGCGTCCGCAGCTCGTGCGATCCCAGTGGACCAACCTGAATGGGGATTGGGACTACGCGATCACCGGCCTGGAGGCGAAGCAGCCGACCGAGTGGGCGGGATCGATCCTCGTGCCATTCTGCATCGAGTCCGAGCTCTCGGGAGTCGGCCGACTGCTCGAGCCTCATGAGGCGCTCTGGTATCGGCGGACGTTCGAGGCGACGCCGCTGCCTGGCCAACGGACGCGGCTCAACTTCGAAGCCGTCGACTACCGCTGCGAGGTCTTCGTCAACGGCCGCTCCGTCGGCTCGCACGTGGGCGGTAGCTTGCCGTTTTCGATGGATGTCTCTGAGGCGTTGCAGCACGGCGAGAACGTGGTGGTCGTCCGAGTGGAGGACGAGACCGGTGGCTGGCAGCTTCGCGGCAAGCAGACACTCTCACCCGGCGGCATTTGGTACACGCGGGTCTCGGGCATCTGGCAGACCGTTTGGCTGGAGGAGGTCCCGGCTCGCTCGATCGCGGATCTCGACATCGAGACCGACATCGCCACTGGCACGATCGTCTTGCGGGCACCCCGTCGCGGTGAGCCGATCCCCGGCGAACGGCTGCGCGCACGCGTCTCGCATCAGGGCGAGGTCCTCGCCATGGCCGAAGGGCGCCATGCGTTGGTCCTCGAGCTCGACGAGCCGCGTCTGTGGTCGCCGGGCGATCCTTTCCTCTACGACATCGAGGTGGAGCTCCTGGACAAAGGCGATGCAGTCGTCGATCGCGTCACCTCCTACACCGGTCTGCGAGAGGTCGGCTGGATCGAAGATGCATCCGGGGATTGGCGCTTCACGCTCAACGGTGAAGAGATCTTCCATTGGGGTCCGCTGGATCAGGGCTGGTGGCCGGATGGCCTCTTGACGCCGCCGTCCGACGAGGCACTGGTCTTCGAGATCGACTTCTTGAAGCGGGCCGGCTTCAACATGGTGCGCAAGCACATCAAGATCGAGCCGCGGCGCTACTATGCGCACTGCGATCGCATGGGGCTCTTGGTCTGGCAAGATCAGCCCAGCGGTGGCGTCAGCCCGAAGTGGACTCGAATGGCGCCCGATCCCGAAGATGCGAGCTGGGAGCGCGAGGCCCACGAGCAGTACCTGCGCGAGCTCGACGGTATGATCGACGCCCTCGATCACTTTCCGAGCATCGTCGTCTGGGTGCCGTTCAACGAGGCGTGGGGGCAGCACGCGACGCTCGAGGTCGGGCGCTGGCTGGTCGCGCGGGATCGAACTCGCCTGGTCAACGTCGCGAGCGGCGGCAACTTCTGGCCGGTCGGGCACGTCGCCGATCAACACGCCTATCCTCACCCGGCCTTCCCGCTCGACGATGCGCGGTTCGATGCCTTCATCAAGGTCGTCGGTGAGTTCGGCGGCCACGGTTGGCCGGTCCCGGATCACGTCTGGGATCCCTCGCGTAACAACTGGGGTTACGGTGGTCTGCCCGAGACGGTCGACGAGTTCGAAGCTCGATTCCGACGCTCGATCGAGATCTTGCTCGACCTGAAGTCGAAGGGCATCGCCGGGGCCGTCTACACCCAGACGACCGATGTCGAGGGCGAGATCAACGGTCTCCTCACCTACGATCGCCGCGTGGAGAAGATCCCCGCCGCTCGCCTGCACGAGATCACGGCGCCGCTCTCGAAGTAAGGAAGCAGCGGCGGATTCAAGCGCCCGGCTCGTCTCGCCGATAATACAGCGAATGCGGGTCGGGCGGATTGACCCGGTACGGACCCTTCGGGGTTCTCCATTGGTCTCGCGAGGATTCGGCTGAATGCGCTTGGCATTGGAAACGACGCCCCGAGAGTTTCTGCGCGTGGCTTCGAGCCTTTCCGTCCGGTACCAGTTCGTGACACACACCGCCGAAGCCGACAGCCGGCTGCAGGTCGTCCATGAGGGAACGACGCAGGACCTCAGCGGCGGTGGGCTCTGCCTCGTCGGAGCGCCACTCCCGGATGACGACTGGGCGTCGGCCCTGCTGACGCAACGGCTAGAGATCGCGCTGTCGATCCGCCTCCCCGACGAGACGCTGGCCTACGCGGTCGGGCGAGTCGTCTGGCTCGAGGCAGACACGGCGAGCACCCAGTTCGGAATCGCCTTTACCCGCATCACCAAAGCGACCCAGCACCGCCTGTTCGACCTGGCCCTCGAAGGCACCGGCACCGAGCTGGCCTGAAGCCACTGCGACCGCCGCATTCGGACCGCCGGCTTCAGCCGGTCTCCGTGTCCTCCATCCGGGCGCCTTGGAGATGACCTAGCCCTCAGATCTGAAGCTCCGTGTCCAGGAACGCCGGCTGCACAACAAGCGCGAGAACGAGTGCAAGCCTTACAGGCTTGGACGGATGTCAGGACGCCGCCCGATTTCCCAGGGCGTTGCCCAGGGCTTACGAGTGGCTGCCCTTCCAGGGCGAAGAACTCCGCTTCGGAAGCGCCGCCCCGGCCCAAGCTCGCTCGCGATAGCTCTCACCGACAGGCTCGGTCACCGGCTCGCTTCGACTTGGGCACTCCTAGTCGGTCAACGGTCGCGCGCCGCCTCGGGCTCGCATCGCCTTCAATCGTCTCGCGACATCGCCAGCAGCATGAGGAGTCGGGCGAGGTTGGCGAGGGCGACGACCATGGCGGCGACGTAGGTGAGGGCCGCAGCATTGAGGACCTTGCGTCCGCCGCGTAGCTCGTCCTCCGTCAGAATCTGGTGCTGACCGAGGAACGCCAGGGCGCGGCTGCTCGCGTTGAACTCGACGGGCAACGTCACGAGCTGGAAGGCGACGACGCATGCGAAGAGGCCGATGCCGATCTCGATCAGGAAGGGCATCGAGAAGAAGAAGCCGGCGATGGCCAGGGGAAAAGCGGCCATCGAGCCGATCTGCGTCGCTGGCAAGATCGCGTGCCGAAAGTTCAAAGGCGTGTAGCTCTGGTGGTGCTGGATGGCGTGACCGACCTCGTGTACGGCGACCGCGGCCGCGGCCACCGAGCGACCATCGTAGTTCTCGGGTGAGAGCCGCACCTTCTTCGATCGAGGGTCGTAGTGGTCGGAGAGGTAACCTCGACCGACCTCGACCTGGACATCGTAGATGCCGCTCTCGCGAAGCGCGTACTCGGCGATCTCTCGACCGGTCGCCCCGTTGCGGGTCGGGACTTGGGTGTACTGGTGGTAGGTGGACTTGATACGTGTCTGTGCCCAGAAGGCGACGAGCAAGGCCGGGATCAGGATCAGGAAGGTCGGATCCCAGAAGAACGGTAGGAAGGCGGTGAACATCGTTGGACCGGGCTCCAAGGTGGCCAGGAGCCGACCGCGGCCAAAGCGCGGATCGGCGTGGGAAGGAACGGCCTCTTGATAATCCCCTTCGGACGAATCGGCAACGGGGCCGGAGTCCGGCGGGAGACAGAGACCTTGTTCGGAATCCGTGCCCGGTACTTTCGTGGAAGAGCCCGGCGGATCGGCTCGGGCTGGAGCCGCGGCCAGAAGCCGACTGTCGTCAGCGCTTCGAGTCCCTATAATCCGGGGCGACCGTGAAGAACCTGTCCGCCAACTCACACCGGAGCGCCCGAGTGTCGTCCTCCTCCAACTTCTCCGAAAGCTCCCTACGTGCCTTCGTAGGGGCGCTCGCCGTTCACTCTCCGACGCCTGGAGGAGGCGCCGTCGGCGCTTCGCAGGTGGCCATGGCCGCGGGGCTCGCCGCGATGGCGATCCGATTCACGGCGAGCCGCCGTGAGTTCGAGGCGCGCCGGGAGGAGCTCGAAGCTGCTGCCGCGCGATGCGACGAGCTGGCGACCCGGGCGCTGAAAGCGGTCGATGAGGACGTCTCGGCCTATGGCCGGGTCGCGGCCGCGTACCGGCTGCCGAAGTCGACGCCGGCCGAGAAGGCGGAGCGATCCGACGCCATCCAGACCGGTCTGCGAGGCGCGATGCTCGTCCCGCTCCAGATCGCGGAGCTCGGCATCGAGGTGCTGGAGACGCTCGATCCTCTCGTCGACGGGTGCAACCCCAATCTCGTCGCGGATCTCGCGGGCGGCGTCGACGCGGCGATTGCGGGTGTTCGGAGCGGACTGCGGAACGTCGACGCCAATCTGCGATCCATGAAGGACGAGACCGAGGTGGCTGCAGCCTGGACGAGAGTCCGTAAGGTCCTCGACGCACTCACCCATCATCGCGAGCGCTTCGCGAAGTTCATCGAGAAGGACTGGCCCACCGCATGAGCAGCTCTCGTCCCTTCGTCCTCTGCATCCTCGACGGCTTCGGCTGGAACGAGCGGACCGATCACAACGCGATCGCGATGGCGGAGACGCCGACCTACGACGAGTTCCTCGCCAAGTACCCCAGAACGCTCATCGAGGCGTGTGGCAAGGCCGTCGGTCTGCGTCCTGGCTTGATCGGCAACTCCGAGGTGGGCCACATGAACATCGGCTCCGGCCGAATCATCTGGCAGGACATCACCCGCATCGACAACGCGATCGAGTCGGGAGAGCTCTTCGAGAACCCGGCTCTCACCGGCTGCATCCGAGGCGCAAAGCAGCGCGGCACCAAGCTTCATTTGATGGGGCTGGTCTCCGACGGGGGCGTCCACAGCGCCCAGGAGCACTACCTCGCGCTCCTCCAGCTCGCCGCTCGTGAAGGGCTCGCCGCCGACCAGGTGATGTTCCATGCCTTCCTCGACGGACGCGACACCGCGCCGAAGAGCGGCATCGGCTTCCTCGAGAACTTGCAGGGCGGTATGCAGCGCCACGGCGTCGGCCGGATCGCGACGGTTTCGGGACGCTACTGGGCGATGGATCGCGACCAGCGCTGGGAGCGCGTGGAGAAAGCCTGGAAGGCGCTGGTGCGGGGCCAAGGCCATCGTGCGAGCGATCCGATCGCGGCCGTGCGCCGATCCTACGAGGCGAACGTCACCGACGAGTTCGTCGATCCGATCGTGATCGAGGAGAACGGCGAGGTGCTGCCTCGGATCGCATCGGGCGACGGCGTGATCTTCTTCAACTTCCGCGCGGACCGCGCGCGGCAGCTCGTGCGGGCTTTCATCGAGGACGGCTTCGACGGCTTCGATGTCAGCGATCGCCCCAAGATCGAGCTCGCCACCTTGACGAAGTACAGCGACGACTTCGACGTGCCGGCCGCCTACGAGCGCGACAAGCCCAAGGAGGTGCTCGGCGAGGTGCTGTGCCGGAATGATCGGCATCAGCTCCGGATCGCCGAGACCGAGAAGTACGCTCACGTCACCTTCTTTTTCAATGGTGGCCTCGAGGAGCCGTTCCCGCTCGAGGAGCGCATCCTGGTGCCCTCCCCGAAGGTGGCGACCTACGACCTGCAGCCCGAGATGAGTGCCCCCGAGGTCACCGACCGCTTGATCGCGCGTCTCCAGCAGGGGGGCATGGACTTGGTCGTCCTCAACTTCGCCAACCCCGACATGGTCGGACACACGGGCGATCTGAAGGCCGCGATCCGCGCGGTGGAGGCCGTCGATCAGGCGCTCGGTCGCATCTGGCCGGTCGTGAAGGACCAGGGCGGCGGCATTTTGCTCACCGCCGATCACGGCAACTGCGAGCAGATGGTCGACTACGACACCGGCGAGCCACACACCGCGCACACGACCAATCCGGTCCCTCTGATCCTCGTCGACGAGAAGGCCGTCTCGAAGGTGGCGCTCTCGGACGGAGGGCGGCTGTGCGACATAGCGCCGACGATCCTCGAGTGGCTCGAGATCGACCAGCCCGAGGTCATGACCGGTCACAGCTTACTACAGCAGCGCGGTGCCGGCTCGCCGAGCGCGCGCTGAGCGGCGGCAATCATGGCCACCACACGGCGTCGATTCGAGAAGTACCTCGTCGGATTCGGCCTGATCTTCTCGTTCGTCGCGCTGATGGCCGACTCGGCGTACTCCTTCCAAGCGATGCCCAAGCCGTGGCGCCCGGTCCTCGACGGCTCGGTCCTTGCCGCCACCCTCTACTTCTTCGTCTCCACGATCGTCGGCGCCCGCCGCCGCTTTGGTGAACTGCGCTGGAAGGTCTTCGGCTCGGCCGAAGTCGTCTTGGGAATCCTCGCGCTCGCCGGCTTGATCGCCATCGCGTTCAGCAGCATTGGGCAACGGGGACTGCTGATCGCCTGGGCGAGGACCTACGTTGCCGTCGGGCTGACGATCGTGCTGGTCCGCTACCTCGGGAGCCGGCTCTCTTCGAGCCGCAATCCGGCCAAGGAGTTCGTGGCGACCTTCCTCGGGTTGATCGTCCTCGGCTCGGTGCTTCTCTGGTTTCCGCGAGCTCGCGGAGAGGGCGCCGAGATCGGCGTGCTCGAGTCGATCTTCACCGCCACGTCGGCGACTTGCGTCACTGGCCTCAGCGTCTTGCCCGACATCAGCCGGGACACGAGCCGCTTCGGTCAGACGATCATCCTGATCCTGATGCAGATCGGCGGTCTCGGGCTCATGACCTTTGCGGCCTTCGTGGCGATGGCGATGGGGCGCGGGCTGGCGCTTCGCGAGCAGGCGGCGATTCGGGACGCCTTGAATCTGGGGCAGTCCGGAGGCGTCGGGCGCGCCATCGCTTCGATCCTCGGCTTGACGCTCCTGGTCGAAGGCATCGCGTGTCTCGCCTTGTGGTCGATCTTCCGGCGGGAGCCGATCACTGAGCACGAGCCGTTCTTCTCGGCGCTATTCCATGCCGTCTCGGCTTACTGCAATGCCGGCTTCGCGCTGCAGCCGGACTCCCTGGAGCAGTTCGCGCCCAACCAACCCGCCGTGCTGGTGATCGTGATGATCGAGATCGTGATCGGCGGTCTCGGCTTCCTGGTCGTATTCGATCTGCTGCGAAAGGTGCTGTCGTGGCGCCCGAGGTGGCATCGCCGAGACGACATGTCTAGCCGGCGGCCGGCGCCCGTCCGACTCGCGTTGCAGACCAAAGTCGTCCTTCTGGTGTCGGGCTCCTTGCTGCTCGTCGGAGCAGTCTTCTACCTGATCGTCGAGTGGAACAACTCGGGCACCTTGGGCACGATGCCCATCGGCCACAAGATGCTCTCGGCGACATTCCAGTCGGTGACGACACGAACGGCCGGCTTCAGCACCATCGACCAGGCCGACCTCACCCCGGCCTCCAAGCTGTTCACGGTGATGCTGATGCTGATCGGCGCGTCACCGGGCTCGACGGGCGGCGGCCTGAAGACGGTGACCCTGTTCGTCGTGTTCGCGCTCGTGTGGGCAACGTTCAATCATCGGTTCCGGACGCAGACGTTCGGTCGGGCGCTGCCGCGAGAGGTCACCGACCGCGCGCTGGTCGTCATGACCGGCTTCATTGCGGTCGTGATGTGCGCCACCCTGGTGCTGGTGATCAGCGATTGGCAGACACCTGGGGAGCTCGGCATGGAGAACCCGTTCCTGCCGCTCCTTTTCGAGGTCGCCTCGGCGCTCGGCACGACGGGCCTCTCGACGGGGATCACGCCTTTCCTCTCGCCGACCAGCAAGGTCTGCTTGATCGTCGTGATGTTCGTCGGAAGAATGGGTCCGTTGACGCTCGTCCTCGCGATGCGCGACCGGCGCGGAAGCAAGGCGGACTTCGAGTATCCCGAAGAGCGGGTGATGATCGGATGAGCGAGGACGGATCGTGAGGGTCGCTGTCATCGGGCTGGGTCGCTTCGGCTATCGCCTCGCCTGTGAGCTCTTCGATCGCAAGATCGATGTCATCGCCGTCGACCTCGACCCGCGGCGCGTCGAGGACTTCGAGGAGTACGGCGGCCATGCCCTGGCATTGGATGCGACGTCCGAGATCGAGCTCCGTCGCGCCGAGCTGCATCGCCTGGACCTCGCCGTCGTCTGCATCGGGGAGGAGGTCGAGCAGAGCCAGCTCGTCACGCACCTGCTCAAGAACCAGCTCGAGATGGAGCGGGTGATCTCCAGGGCGCACACCGATGCTCGCGACACGATCCTACGTGCGATCGGCAGCGACGAGGTGCTGCGCCCCGAATCCGACAGCGCCGTCCGCCTGGCACAGAGGCTCGCGTTCCGCGGCTGCGAGGAGTTCCTCGAGCTCGCCCCGGGCGTCGCGATGGTGCGGCTGAGGGCGCCGAAGCACTTCGTCGAGAAAACCATCCTCCAGCTCGAAGTCCGCCCGAGGTTCCGCGTCAACATCATCGGCATCCGCTCCTCGCCCGGCGACGGTGAGTCCCCAACCAAGGAGGCCACCCTCGAGCTGGTCCCCGAGCCCGGCTACACCTTCCAGGAAGGCGACGAGCTCCTCGTCGTCGGCCGCGAAGAAGATATCCGCCGCATGATGACGGGGTGAGCCCTGACAACAGAGCCAGCGCGACCGAGACGGGAAGCGGCCATTGAGCTGGCAGCCGCTTCCTCGACGCAGCTCGCGGTAGAGCTGAGAGGTACCGAGCAAGGAGGTATTCGGAGCGCCGACTTCGTAGCGCTGTCCTCCAGGAGAAGCTCTGCCTCCAAAGTCGAAAGTTGAGCGTTCGGGAGAGCCCCTGCTCGACGGGTTTCACGACTCGTATGCTCCGCCGGCGAGGGCGCGGCTGATCTGAAACTAGTCAAGTCTTCGTTCGGACCGCCGGCTTCTTCAGCCGGTCTCCGTGTCCTCCATCCAAGCGCCTTGGAGAGGGCCCAAACCTCACAGCCGAAGCTCCGTGGCTCGATGCTGACGGGTGCGATGTACCACGGGCCCATCAGAGTTGAGAGTTCAGCGTTGGGCGTTGAGCCGTTGGACGTTCTGCAAGGCCTGGCTCGCCGAGTGGCTGCACCGCTGGATACTTCAGAGTTCAGCGTTGGGCGTTGAGCCGTTGGACGTTCGAAGAGGCCCAAGCTCGCTCGTGAATGCTCTCGCCGACAGGCCGGTCCTTGGCCCGCTTCGGCATGGGCACTCCAATGCACCGAGCACGATTCACCGCTTGTATGCTTCGGGGCCGCGCCGGGGGTGTGGCTGACCTGAAGCTTGCGGCATTTGGTGCGCCGTATTCGAACCGCTGAAATCAGCCGGTCTCGGTGTCCTCGATCAGGTTCTTCGACTCATCGAGGCGCGGAGCGCCGACGCCAGGAAGCCTGCCGCTTCACTCGGCCGCCGGCGCTCCAACCGCAGTCACTTCGACGAGCTGGCTCCCGTGGGCCGAGCGCCATAGCTCTCGTCCCAGCGCAGGATCTTGAAGTCGGGGTCGACACGAATCTCCCGAACCCCTTCCAAGCCCTCGAGCTCGAAGGTCGCTTCCTGATCGCGCAGCGTGAGCTCACGGCGCGTGGCTCCGTCGTCGCTCACGAGCTCGACCTCGACGTTCAAGTCGAAGGGCGCACCCGCTTGCTCTTGGCGAAGGACCAAGGAGCTGCCCCTAAGCTCACCGACGAGGATCGGAGCGCCGGTGCGGTCCAGCCACTGCGAGAAGAACACCTTCAACCTCGCCTCGGCCGGTGCCACCTTCGAGAACTCCTCGCGCAACGCCGCGAGGCTGAGCTGCTCGCCGGCGTATTTCTCGAGGATCGACCGCAGGGTCTGGAAGAACAGCTCGTCTCCGACGCGTCGGCGCAGCATGTGGTAGAACCAGGTGCCCTTCGAGTCGGCGAGCGTGTGATCGACGCCGCCCGACTTCAGCTCGGCGAGTGGCTTGTCCCGGCCCGTGCGGAGGATCTCGAAGTAGCCCTTGGCGCATTGGTCCGGGATGTATCCGGCCCTCGAGCTCCGAAGGAACTCGCTGGCGGCGGCCGCACCTTCCAGCGTCTCGATGGCCAGGACGGCGCCGTACTGCGCGAGCGACTCCGAGCACAGGCTCGCGCCAGGGCCGGTCGTGCCGACCTTGTTGCCCCACCAGCCGTGGGCCGCCTCGTGCGCGAAGAGTGGCAAGTTACCGCCGGCGACCCGAATGAAGTTCGAGGCGCACATGATGAAGCCTTGCTCGGAGGACGCACCGAAGCCGAGCTCGAACGACAGTTCGAAAGGCACCTCGGCGATTGCGTAGCTCGGATAGGGGTACGGCCCGAAGCGCGTCTCCATCGCGGCGAGGGCCTGGGCGAGCATGATCGACTGCTGCTCGGCGAGCTCCGGGTCGGTATCGAGGAGGTAGACGCCGATCTCGCGGCCGTCGATCTCCGACGAGCCAACGGTGAACGGCGCGGCGATGAACGAGCGAGCGACGGGCAACCCTTCGATCTGCCAAGTCTCCACCGCGCGGTCCCCTTCGACCTCTCGGGCGGTCCTCTTGCCATTGGTCACGCCGCGCCAACCGCTCGGCAGATGCAGCCGCGTACGACCGACCGCCGAGGACAGCTCGGACAGCGACTCGTTGCGGGCACGCAAGGGGACCGGGTACCAGCACTCGACCCACGAGCCGAGCGCCATCTGCTCGCGGAGGCACACCTGCATCGACTCTCCGACGCCGATGCATCGAAACCGGAGCATCACCGTATCGCCTTGACGATAGGGCTCCTCCCGCCGGATGTGGGCGAGACGGATGGCCTCGAGCACGGGATGAGAGGCATTCAGCTCCACCTTCGTGCCGCTGGGCGTGCCGACGGACTCGAAGACGAAGATCGGCTTGCGGCTATTCACGCCGAGAGTCGGCCCGGGAGAAGTCTCGGCCTCGAGACGCAGCGTGGCCTCGCCTTCGACCACGATCTTGCCGGAGGCAGGGTTCAAATGAAGGTCGAGGTCGAGGCGCTCATAGCGCCAGCCGCTACCCTCCGGGGGCGCGTCGTCTTGAAGAGGGGCACTGGCCAAGAGGCAGCCGATGAGCAGTGAGAGGATCGGGACGGGCATCGGGGAAAACTCCTGTTGTGGAAGAATCGGACCGGGAGCGTGGGACCCCGTGCTTGTTGCGTCGAAAATCGTCGATCAGAGAGCCAGCGCGTTCGCCGGCTGCCAGCCGAAGCGAGAGCCGATGGCGCGTGCTTCTCCTTCGCCCCAGACGTAGGTGACCTCGAAGGCGCAGCGATGCGCGCGCTCGCGCTCATCGAGTTGGGCCCACACGCGCGGCGCGAGGAGCACCGGGCTGCGGCGCCTCGGCGTCAAGAGCTCGCCGGGCCGCTTCACCAGCTTCGCCTCGAGGCGAAAGCGATCCTTGGGGAAGATGACCGAGAGGTCGGCGGCGATGTTCGTCGCCTTGGCCGAGTCGAGCTCACAGATCGAGAGCTTGGTGACTGCATCCCTCGCGGGAATGCGATCGATCAGGGCCGGGTCGGGATGGATGGCGGCGAAGTGGATATCCGGCAGCCGCTTCGGCCACCGCTGGCGGATGTCGTTGTAATGGAAGTAGGTGGCGATTACCGGCCCGGGCGGCGGCTCGGCCGAGCGCTCGAGCGACCAGGGCTTGGCCTCGATGGCGAGCGACGCCTGAAGCTGACGGGCGAGCTCGCGGCATTGGCTCTCGCTGCATTCGACGATGAAGGCGCTCGGGGCGGAGCGTTGACGACGGTGTTGTCGGATGCGATCCGAGAGCTGATCGGGAGACAGATCGAATCGCTTCTTCGCTTCGCGGATCCAGCGCTCGAGCGTGCGCTCGAGCGCCTGACCCTCTTCGCCAATGGATCGTCCCGTCACCCGCGTCCCGCGTGCCCCGAGGCTCTCGACGAGCCCGTCCTTCGCCAGCTCGAGGTAAGCGCGCCGCACCGTATGAAGGTGCACGCCCAGCTCCTCGGCCGCTTGGCGAACCGGTGGCAGCGTCTGTCCGGCTTTCCAGCGACCCGTCGCGATGCCGTACCGCAGCGCTTCGGCGAGCTGATGGTAGAGAGGGACCGGGCTGGTCGGGTCGAGCGAGACGTTCATGCCATTGTTATATCGATACGTAACAAAAGGTCAACACTTGGATCGGAGAGCTCGAGACCGGGAGCTCCCTTCCGTTCACGGCGGATACGGGTTCAATGTGGGCGAACGGGTACCGGCGCCGCCGGACCGGTTGACGGCTCACGAGGACAGACAGATGCCCGCCCACTTCTCAGAGGACCTGTTCCAGTACCTCCGCAGCTTGGCGCGCAACAACTCGCGCGAGTGGTTCCTGGAGAACAAGGCCCGCTACGAGCAGGCGCTGCGCCTCCCTGCGCAGGCGTTCATCGCCGACTTCGCACCGAAGCTGCAAAAGATCGCGCCGGCCTATGTGGCGGATCCGAGGCCGGTCGGCGGCTCTCTGTTCCGCATTCATCGGGACACGCGATTCTCGAAGGACAAGACTCCCTACAAGACGCACTGCGGGATCCAGTTCCGGCATCGACATGGCAAGGACGTGCATGCGCCGGGCTTCTACCTGCACCTCGAGCCGAAGCGCTGCTTCGTCGGCGCCGGGCTGTGGCACCCCGAGACGAAGGTGCAGCGCGCCATTCGGGAAGCGATCACCGAGAAGTCCGAGGCTTGGAAGCGCATCACTCGCGGCAAGACCTTCCAGGGCACCTGGCGGCTCGAAGGCGAATCACTCAAGCGCCCACCGCGCGGCTTCGACGCGGATCACCCCATGATCGAGGACCTGAAGCGCAAGGACTTCATCGCCGTCTCCGACCTCACGGCCGAGGAAGCATGCTCCGACGATTTCCTTCAAAGCTTCACCGCCCGCTGCCGCTCCGCCGTGCCCTTCATGAAGCTCCTCTGCGAAGCCACCGAGATGGACTGGTGAGCACTCCGTTCCCGGCACAGATGGCTCACTTATCCCCGCGCGAGATCCGCATCGCCAGGTCGGCGAGACGATGGCCCAGCTTCCTCGCGCTCTGGCGCTCCTCGTCTTGCACCCCTCGGCTCACTTCGCCGGTCGTGGCGCTCGCGCCCATCTCGCCCCAGGACCTGGGGCCCTCGCCGTGGAGCGGGCCGGCGAGGATCATGCGGTTGGAGAGCATGTAGAGGAGCAGCGAGACGACGACGTGCTCCTTGCCGCCCGTGACGTCGCCGCCCGTCGCGAACGCGCCGCCCACCTTGTCGGTGAAGTCCACCTGCCACTCGTATGACCAACGGTCGAGGATCGTCTTCGCTTCGCCGGGTAGGTTCGCGAAGTGGGTGGCGCTTCCCAGTGCGAGCCCGTCGCAGCGCGCGAGATCCTCGGCGGTGACGTCGCTCATCGCTTTCAAGACGACGTCCGTCCCTTCGATCTCACGCGCGCCTTCCGCGACCGTCTCCGCCAGCGCTTTCGTGTTGCCGTTCTTGGTCCAGTAGGCGACCAGGACGCTTCCGGGCGCGCCCGCGGCCTTCGGCCTCGGAGCCGAAGAAGCCGGCACTTCGGAGGAAGGCTCCTGGCCGCAGCCTGCACCAAGGAGCAAGAAGATCAAGAGTGCCGTTCGACTCAGCGCGATCATTGATCGCTCGTCCAACCGGTCCAGCCCGGGCCGCGCACCACGCGTCCAGGCATGGCCCCGGTGTGCTCGCCAGCGTCGAGCACCAACGTCCCGTTCACGAGCACCTCGCCGACGCCGGTCGCGAGCTGATGCGGGGCATCGAAGGTCGCGTGATCCTGGATCGTCTCGGGATCGAAGACGACCACGTCGGCGAAGTAGCCGGGCTCGATCCGTCCGCGATCGCGCAGCCCCAGGTTCTCGGCAGGGAACGCCGTCATTCGATGGATGGCCTGCTCGAGGGGGATCAGCCTTTCGTCGCGCACGTACCGTCCGAGCAGGCGCGCGAAGTTGCCGTAAGCGCGCGGGTGACAGTTCGACTTCAGGAAGACGCCCTCGGGCGCCTGCGAGGCGGCATCCGAGCCGAAGCTCACCCAGGGCCGGCGGATCTTCTTGCGGACATTGTCCTCGCTCATGATGAAGTACGCGCAGCCGACGCGTGTGCCGTCCTCGATGACCAGGTCCATCATCGTGTCGATGACGGACGTGCCGCGCTCGGCAGCGACAGCCGCGAGGGTCTTGCCCGTGAGAGGCTTGAGCGCGGGGTTCTTGAAGCCGATCAGGAGGACCTTTTCGGGTGAGCCGGCGGCGAGGTAGAGGTTCTCCCACTCGTCGGTGGGGGTGCTGATCTCCTCATGGAGCCGCTCTCGGACCTCGGGATCCTTCAGGCGCTTCGCCCAGGCCTCGTAGCCGCCTTCCTGCACCCAGGGCGGCAT